>JABTUF010000005.1:0-300000 GCA_015075645.1 Burkholderiales bacterium
TAGAGGCGCCGCGGCGTGTCGACCTGCATCACCCGCCCGCCCGCGATCACCGCGATGCGGTCCGACATCGTCAGCGCCTCGCGCTGGTCGTGGGTGACGTAGATCGTCGTCATGCCGAGCTGGTCGTGCAGTTCGCGCAGTTCGATCTGCATGCGTTCGCGCAACTGCCGGTCGAGCGCTGAGAGCGGCTCGTCCATCAGCACGATGCGCGGCTCGAACACGATCGCGCGCGCGAGCGCCACGCGCTGCCGCTGCCCGCCCGAGAGTTCGTGCACGCGGCGCGGGCCGTAGCCGGAGAGCTGTACCAGCGCGAGCGCGGCGTCGACGCGGCGGGCGATGTCCGCCGCCGCCACGCGGCGGAGCTTCAGCGGATAGGCGACGTTGGCCGCGACGTCGAGATGGGGGAAGAGCGCGTAGTTCTGGAACACCATTCCGACGTCGCGCTTGTGCGGCGGCATGCGCACGACCTCGGTCGTGCCGAACTTCAGGCTGCCGGCGTCCGGGCGGATGAACCCGGCGAGCGCCATCAGCAGCGTGGTCTTGCCCGAGCCGGACGGCCCGAGCAGCGTCAGGAACTCCCCGCTCGCGACGTCGAGGTCGACGTGGTCGAGCGCAACCTGCGGCCCGTAGGTCTTCCGCAGGCCCCGGACCGTGATCGGAATGGCCGGCCCGCCGGCCGGCGGGCCTGCGCCGTCGCGAGCCTTCATCGCCGCCGGCGCGTGTCCGCCGCTCACTCCGTCAGCATGTTCTGGTAGAGCTCGGCGGCCCGCGCCTCGTTCTTGATGTACCAGTCCAGGTTGACCGGAATCTGCTTCGCGGCGTTCTCCGGCGACGACGGCAGGCGCTTCGCGTAGGCGGCGTCGATCGTCCCGAGTTCGTAGGCCTTCTTGTTGGTCGGCCCGTAGGTGATGTACTTGGTGAACTCCGCCTGGTAGGCCGGCTTCACGATCTCGGCGAGGAACTTCATCGCGGCGGCCTTGTTCGGAGCGTCCTTCGGAATCGCGAAGCAGTCGTAGTCGAGGAGTCCCTGGTTGTAGGTGTAGGCGACCTTCCCGCCGTCCTTGGCGACCACGTCGAAGCGCCCGTTCCACCCGGTGGTCATGTCGACCTCGCCGTCCTTCATGATCTGCGCGTGCTGCGCGCCCGACGACCACCAGATCGCGACGTGCGGCTTCAGTTCCTTGATCTTGCGGATCGCGCGCTCGATGCCGCCGGGCTGCGACAGCACCTCGTAGACCTTCGCCGGCGGAACACCGTCGGCCATCAGCGCGGGCTCCAGCGCGCCGGCGACGCTCTTCCGGTAGGCGCGCTTGCCCGGGAACTTCTTCACGTCCCAGAAATCGGCCCACGACCGCGGGCCCTTGTCGCCGTAGGTCTTCGTGTTCCACGCGAGGACGGTCGAGAACACGTCGCCGCCGACGCAGTACTCGCCGGCGAACCCGGGCAGGAAACTCGACGCGTCGATGACCTTGTAGTCGAGCTTCTCGAGCAGCCCCTCGGCGCCGGCCCGGGCCGCGCTGCCCGAACCGCTCGCGACGACGTCCCAGGTATTGGCGCCGGCCTTCATCTTGAGGCGCAGGTCGCCGATCCCGGTGTAGGTCTCCTCCTTCACCTTCATCCCGAGCGCCTTCGCGGCCGGCTGGAACAGGGCCTTCGACTGGCCGTCCTGGTAGGAGCCGCCGAACGAGACGACGGTGATCTCCTGCGCGTGCGCCACGCCGAGCCCCGCGGCGAGAGCGAGGGCGACGCACGACGCGGCGATACGCTGGATCGACATGACGATTCCTCCTGTGGGATGGGGATGCGCCGCGGATCGGTCGCCGCGCCGCGCCCAGTCTTGCGGGTACATGGACCGCTGGAAAGGGCCATTATGAACGCTCGCCCAGTCCGCTTTGCGCGTCCTGTCCGGGCCGCCACGGCCTCGGTCCGGCCATGGCCGGGGACGCCCTCGCGCCATCAGCCGAGCTCGCTCACCTGCCGGTGCGCGGCGGCGAGCCAGTCCGGACGGATCTCCACGCCCCAGCCCGGCTCGCCCGGCAGCGTCACCTTGCCGTCGACGACGCGAAACGGCGAGCGCACGAACAGGCCCTCCTGCCACGGATTGAAGTCGGCGCCTTCGATCGACAGCTCGAGGTACCTGCCGGGGTTGGGAATCGCGGAGAGCAGGTGCATCGTGAACAGCGTGACCATCGTGAGGTTGGCGCTGTGCGGCGTGCACGGCAATCCCGCCTCCGCCGCGAGGCGCGCGACGCGCAGCGTGCGCACGATGCCGCCCATGTAGCAGACGTCCGGCTGGACGACGTCGACCGCGCGCATCGCGATCATCTGCTTCCAGGTCGGCAGCCAGCAGTCCTGCTCGCCGCCGGTGACGTCGAGGTCGAGCGCATCGCGCACCGCCTTCGTCTGTTCGAGCTCCCAGTACGGGACCGGTTCCTCGTAGTGTTCGACGCCGTGATCCTCGAGGAGGCGCCCCACCTCGATCGCGCGCGGCACCGAGAATCCGCTGTTGGCGTCGACCAGCAATGCGGCATCGTCGCCGAGCGCCCGGCGTACCGCCGGGACGATCGCTTCGGTGCGCCCCGGCCACTCGTCGACGTCGTGCCCCGCCTCCGCGCCCACCCGGAACTTGAACGCGTCGAAACCATGGCGGTCGCGCAGCGCGACGAAGCGCGCCGCCTCGTCCTCCGGACGGATGTCGCGGCGCATCGACGACGCGTACGCGCGCAGTTCGCGCCGGGTGCCCCCGAGGAGTTCGCTTACGCTCCTGCCTTCGGCCTTGCCGCGCAGGTCCCACAGCGCGGTCTCCACGCCGCCGATGGCGCGGTACAGGTGCGAACCGGGAAACTTGAGCTCCTTCTCGAAGACGTGGTCGACGAGGCCCTCGGGATCGAACGCGTCGCGCCCGAGCGCCCACGGCGCGACCTGGCGGTGGAGGACCGCGCAGCTCAGGTCGGCGCAGTAGGGCGCGACCTGCCCGAAGCCGGCGGTGCCGTCGTCGGCGGTGACGCGCACGATGCCCACGAACTCGGTGGCGAAGGTCTCGATGCGGGCGATCTTCATGCGCGCGGCAGGCTCGGTCGTGCGGGAGTGGCGATGATGCGCGGCGCAATGGACTGCCCGACAGGTCCATTCTGGACATTCCGTGATACCGTTTCGGCCTCCTCCACGGCGATCATCGGCATGGTCAAGCGCGCCGGCGGCGCACTGCTGCTCTCGGTTCACCTCGACCATGCGTCGAAGCGCCCGGTCAGCACGCAGCTCTACGTCCACCTTCGCGACCTGATCCTGTCGGGCGGCTTCGCGTCGGGCGAGCGCCTGCCTGCGAGCCGCATGCTCGCGCGCGACCTCGGCGTCTCGCGCACCACGGTGATCGAGGCGTTCGATCGCCTGACCGCCGAAGGGCTCGTCGCGTCGCGCGTGGGTGCCGGCACGTTCGTCTCGAAGGCGCTCGGGGCCGCTCGGCCCATGCCGTCGGTCGACGCCAACGCCGCCGCCACGAAGCCTCCGCGACTGTCCCGCTCCATGACCCGCTCGGTGGAGCGTTTCGGCGAGCGCCAGCGGCTGCCTTCGGCGCCGCGCGCGTTCACGACGGCGTTGCCCGCCTTCGACGCGTTTCCGATGGCGCAATGGTCCCGCCTGTCGGCGAAGCACTGGCGGCGCGCCCGCAACGACGTGATGGGCTACGGCGAGCCCTTCGGCCACGCGCCGCTGCGCCGGGCGATCGCCGCGCACCTGCGCGCCAACCGCGGCATCGGCTGCGACGCCGAACAGATCTTCGTCGTCGCGGGCGCGCAGCAGGCGTTCTCGCTCATCGGGTCGGTGCTGCTCGATCCCGGCGACCGCGTATGGTTCGAGAATCCCGGTGCCATCGGTGCGCGCAACAGCCTGATCGCCGCAGGCGCCGAACTCGTGCCGGTGCCGGTGGACGCGCAAGGTCTCCGGGTCGACGAGGGCCTGCGCCGCAGCCCGCGCTTCCGCCTCGCGTTCGTCACGCCCTCGCACCAGCAGCCGCTCGGCGTGGTGATGAGCCTCGAACGACGCTTCGCGCTGCTGCAGGCCGCCGCGCGCGCCGGCGCCTGGATCATCGAGGACGACTACGACGGCGAGTTCTCGTTCGGCGGGACGCCGCTGCCGACGCTGAAGAGCGTGGACACGACCGGACTGGTGATCTACGTCGGCACCTTCAGCAAGTCGCTGTTCCCGTCGCTGCGGCTGGGCTACCTGCTCGCGCCGCCCTCGCTCGTCGACACGCTGCGCTCGCTGATGAGCAAGCTGATGCACGGCGTGCCGACGGTCGTGCAGGCCGTGGTCGCCGACTTCATCGACGAAGGGCATTTCGCCTCGCACCTGCGTCGCATGCGCCGCATCTACGCGGAGCGCCACGACGCGCTGTGCGACGCGGCGGATCGACGGCTCCGCGGACTGCTCGACGTCGTGCGCGGCCAGTCCGGCCTGCACACCATCGGCCACCTGCGCGAGCGCATCCCCGAGCGTGCGGCGAGGGAGGCCGCGCACGAGCGGGGTGTCACCGTGTCGACGATCGACCGCTTCGCGCTCGCCCGCGTGTCCGCGCGCGGGCTCGTCCTCGGCTTCGGCGGCGTGCGTCCGCCCGAGATCGAGGCCGGCGTCGACACGCTCGCCGAGGTGCTGGACGGGCTCGCGCGCGGCTGAAGTGGCCCGCGACCCGGACGAGAATGGACCTGCCGGAACGCCCCTCCCCCGTGGCACGCTCGCGCCCCATGATGGAGTGCGATCCCGGGCGCCGATGACGCCGTTCGACTACGTGATCGTCGGCGGCGGCACGGCGGGCTGCGTGCTGGCTGCCCGGCTGACCGCGAACGGCCGGTATCGCGTGCTGCTGCTCGAGGCGGGCGGCAGCGACGACCGCTTCTTCGTGCGCATGCCGATCGGTTACGGCAAGTGCTTCCACGACGCGCGCGTGAACTGGCGCTACCGCACCGAGCCGGAGGCGAATCTCGCCGGCCGGAGCGGCTACTGGCCGCGCGGGCGCATCCTCGGCGGCTCGGGATCGATCAATGCGATGGTCCACGTGCGCGGCCATCCCGCCGACTACGACCGCTGGGCCGCGGAGGGGAACGAGGGCTGGGCCTGGCGCGACGTGCTGCCGGTGTTCCGCGCGCTGGAGGACGCACCGCACGGCGCCTCCGCGTGGCGCGGGTCGGGCGGGCCGTTCGCGGTGAGCGACATCCGGTCGCAGGCGCACCCGCTGTGCGCCGCGTTCCTGCGCGCCGGCGCCGAACTCGGCTTTCCCGCGAACGACGGCTTCAACGGAGAAACGCAGGAAGGCGTCGGCCACTACGAGATCGCGGTGCGTGACGGCCGCCGCGTGTCGTCGGCGACGGCCTATCTCGCCCCGGCGCGCTCGCGCGCGAACCTCGCCGTCGTCACCGGCGCGCAAGCCGTCTCGATCGGATTCGACGGCATGCGGGCGCGAACGGTCGACTACCGGCTGGGCGGAGAGCGCCGCACGGTGCGCGCGGCGCGCGAGATCCTGCTGTGCGCGGGCTCCATCAACTCGCCGCAGCTCCTGCAGCTCTCGGGGGTGGGCCCGGCAGCGTTGCTGCGCGAATTCGCCGTCCCGGTGGTGCGGGACCTGCCCGCGGTGGGCGAGCACCTGCACGATCACCTGTGCATCGACTACGTGTACCGCGCGAACGTCCCGTCGCTCAACGAAGTCCTGCGGCCGTGGTCGGGCCGGCTGCGCGCGGGATGGCGCTACCTCGTCCACCGCGACGGGCCGCTCGCGATGTCGGTGAACCAGGCGGGCGGCTTCGTGCGGTCGCGCGATGGCCTCGATGCGCCCGATCTCCAGCTCTACTTCTCGCCGCTGTCCTACACGCGCCCGACGCCCGGCAAGCGCGCGTTGCTGCGTCCCGACCCGTTCCCCGGATTCCTGCTGTCCGCGCAACCCTGCCGGCCGGCGAGCCGTGGCCGCATCGCCCTCGCGTCGAACGATCCGTTCGCGCCGCCGCGCATCGAGCCCCATTCGCTCGAGGCGCCGCAGGATCTCGATGATCTGGTCGCCGGCGCGCGGCTGTTGCGGCGCCTCGCCGCAGCGCCCTCGCTCGCCGCGGTCGTCGAGCGGGAAATGGCGCCCGGTCCGGGCGTGCGCGACGACGATCAGGCGTTGCGCGAGGACATCCGCGAGCGCGCCTCGACCGTGTTCCACCCGGTAGGCACCTGCCGCATGGGTCCGGAACCCCGCACGGCGGTCGTCGACGCACGGCTGCGGGTGCACGGCGTCACCGGCCTGCGCGTCGTCGACGCGTCGGTCTTTCCTTCGATCACCTCGGGCAACACCCATGCCCCGGTGCTGATGGTGGCCGAGCGCGCCGCCGACTTCGTGCTCGAGGCTGCCGCAGGAACGCCATGACCGCCGCACCGACCCCGACCTTCGCTCCGTGGTGGTGGGAGCGCGTGCCTCGTCCCGTCCTGCCCGCCGCGCCGATCCCGCGCGAGTGCGACGTCGCGATCGTCGGCTCCGGGTACACCGGACTGCACGCCGCGCTCGTGACCGCGCGCGCCGGACGCCACACGCTGGTCTTCGACGCCGAGGACGCCGGATTCGGCTGCAGCACGCGCAACGGCGGGCAGATCTCGACCAGCGTCAAGCCGTCGTTCGCCGCGCTGGCGAAACGGCACGGAGAGAAGCGGGCGTTCGAGATCATGAAGGAAGGCCAGCGCTCGCTCGCGTTCGTCGGCGACTTCGTGCGCAACGAGGCGATCGACTGCGACTTCGGCGTGGTGGGCCGCTTCCACGCCGCCCACAATCCCGCGCAGTACGAGGCGCTCGCGAAGAGCGTGTCCGCGCAACCGAGGGGGCTGGAGGTTCCGGCGCACATCGTGCCGCGCGCCGAACAGCGCTCCGAGATCGACACCGACGCCTACCACGGCGGCGTCGTCTACGAAGCGCACGCGTCGATCGACCCGGCGCGCTACCACCAGGGCCTGCTCGAGCGGGTGACGGCGGCGCAGGCGCAGATCACGGCGCGCTCGCCGGTGATCGCGATCGAGCGGGACGGCGACCGGTTCCGCGTGCGGTCGGAGCGTGGCAGCACGCTTGCGCGCGAGGTGGTCGTCGCGACGAACGGGTACTCGGGCGCGCTGCTGCCGTGGCTGCGCCGCCGCCTGATTCCGATCGGCAGCTACATGATCGCGACCGAGGAATTGCCCGCGACGCTCACCTCGACGCTGATACCGCGCAACCGCATCGTCAGCGACTCGCGCAAGGTCGTGTTCTACTACCGGCTCTCCCCGGACCGCCGCCGCATCCTCTTCGGCGGGCGCGTCTCGGTGCGGGAGACCGATCCCGCGGTGAGCGGCCCGCTGCTGCGCGCGGACCTGGTGAAGATCTTTCCGGCGCTCGCCGAGGTTCGCATCTCGCACTCGTGGTGCGGCTTCGTCGCCTACACCTTCGACGAACTGGCGCACCTCGGCATCCACGAGGGCATCCGCTACGCGGCGGGCTACTGCGGTTCGGGCGTGGGCATGGCGAGCTACCTCGGCATGCGCCTGGGCCAGCAGGCGCTGGGGCTGCCCGACGGCCGGACCGCTTTCGACGGCCTGCCGTTCGCCACCCGGCCGTTGTATTCCGGCAACCCGTGGTTCCTCGCCCCGGCGGTGCGTTACTACCGGTTGCGTGACCGCCTGCCGATCTGATGCCGCGGCGCGATGGGCGCGTCGCGCATCCGTGCGGTTGCGCCACCTTTCGCTAGGGCGTTTCCGGGACACCCCCGCGGCCGGCACGTCCCGCGCCCGGCGGCCGTGTCGTCCACGGCGGACCCGATTGCTGCGCCATGTCGTAGCCCGACTCGTAGAGCCGACCCATCGCGACCGGATCGAATACCTCCTCGCCGTCGATCTCGACGGTCTCGGGAATGGTGATCCAGTGGAAGCCCGCGCCGTCGCGCCCGGCGGCCGCGAAGACCCGGAAGAGATCGCCCACGACCGCCGAACGCGCCGCCGCGTCGAACGAACGGAGCGCGATCGAGCGGAGCGAGCGCCGCGTGACGTCGGCGCTGGGCATGAGCTGGCCGTTGTGCACGATGTAGAGCTCATCGCGCGCGCTGACCCTCCCCGCGCGCACCCGCGCGTCGGCGAAACTCAGCACGCCCGCATTCCAGAACAGGTTGGCCGCGACCGCGCCGTCCACGTGCATCTCGTCGTACACCCGTCCGCCTGCCTCGACGTCGAAGAACACCGGCGGAAAGGCGACCGGCACCGACGCGGACGCGAGCATGATCCGGCGGAACAGGTTCACCGCCTCGGGCCGCCGGCTCGACGCGATGAGCCCCATGTTCCAGACGACGAAGCGCTGCGCATCGAGGTCGACCGAACCGATGTAGAGCCGGCGCCCCGAGGCGTGCGCGCGCGCGACCGCCGCCAGGAATGCCTCGTCGACGAACTGCGCGATCATGATCTGCAGCGGAGCGGTGTCGGCGAACGACTCGCCGCCGAAGAGCTGCGGCAGGATCGACAGCATCCGGAAGATGTGGCTCGACGACGTCGTCGTGTAGAACGTGCGCAATTCGTCGTCGTGCTTCGGTCCGAGGAACACGAACGGCGCCATCAGCGCGCCGGTCGACACGCCGGTCACCACCTTGAACACGGGCCTCGTGCCCGACGCGGTCCAGCCATTGACGAGTCCCGCGCCGAACGCGCCGTTCGGCCCGCCGCCCGACAGCGCGAGATGCGCGTACCGGACCACGCCGTCCCGGTCCGCCGGGAAGTCCTTCGGAGACTCCTGCGCGAACGAGCGCTCGAAGTCCGCTTCGAACGCGGCGTTGCGTCGGCCCGCCGTCGCCCGAACGTCGGGCATGCCCGGAATGGCCGCCTGCGCCATCAACTCCGGTGGCACGGCGTTGCGCGGCAGGACCGCGCATCCGGCGACCGATGCGAGGACGAGCACCGTGGCGAGACGCCCGAGCCCACGGACCCGGTCCGACCACCGCTTCCCGGTCATGCGGCGTCCATCGCGTGCGTCAGGGCTTCAGCCCGTTCAGTTCGGCCCATCCGGTCCACATGATCTGCACGCCGATGCACAGCAGGATGAACGCCATCAACCGCGTCATCACCATCGTCCCGATGCTGCCCAGCCGCTCGAGCACCCACGCGGAATTCTTGAAGATCAGGTACAGGATGACCGACACGAGCGCCGCGCCCGCCGCGGCCACGAGGGCGCCGGCGAGGTAGAGCACCGGCGCGGTCTTGTCCAACTGCGCTCCGAGGGCGATCGACGCCGCGATGGTGCCCGGCCCGGTCGTCAACGGGAAGGTCATCGGGTAGAAGCTTCGCCGGACGAGCTCGTAGTTCGACATCGACGACGCCTCTTCGGCAGCCGCGTTGCGGACATCGTCGTCCGCGTCGCTGTGCAGCATCCGCCACGCCGCGGCCGCGAGCAGCAACCCCCCCGCGACCCGCACCACCGGCAGCGAGATGCCGAAGAGCGCCAGCACGTAGGTGCCGATCAGCATGCAGGTCACCAGCACGATCCAGCTGTTGATCGCGATCTGGCGCGCGAGCCGGGACGCGAGCACCGGACTGCGCCCGACCGACGCGACGAAGATCGGCGCCGTGCCCAGCGGATTGATGATCGGCAGGAGCGTCATCGGCACCAGGAGCAGTGCCTTGGTGAATCCTGCGACGAGAACGAGAAGGTCCAGGGTCGGTCGACGATGACAGGCGCCCGGGGCGGCGCGACAGGGCGAGCCTACCTTCGTTCCCTCCGGTCGTCGAGACGACGACACGGACGAGTCGGTTGAGGTCTGAAGGATTTCGTGCCGGCGAGACGACCCGGCCGCGGGGTAAAATGCCGGACGATCTCCCGCTCGACCACCGTCCCGCGGAACCCGGACCCCATTGCCGGACATCCCGATGAAACTTCCCTTGCTGGTCCTGATGGGCGCGATGCTCGCCGGATGCACGGTCGGGCCGGACTACGTGCGCCCGGTCACCGAGGCCCCCGACCGGTGGCGCATCGACTACCCGAAGGCCGCCGAGGTTGCCGATACGGCGTGGTGGGAGCAGTTCGGCGACCCGGTGCTGAACGACCTCGTCGAGTCGGCGCTGCGCGAGAACCGCGACGTGCGCATCGCGGCGGCCCGCATCGAGCAGTTCGCCGGCGCCTCGGCCGCGACGCGCTCGCAACTCTTCCCCCAGGTCGGATACGGCGCCAACGTCAACCGCGCACGCGCGAGCCGCGAGGGATTCCCGCCGATTCCGCAGCCGGCCGACAACCACTTCACGCTCTACCAGGCGCAGCTCGGCGCCGCGTGGCAGCTCGACCTCTTCGGCCGCGTGCGCCGCCTTTCGGAGGCCGCGCAGGCGCAGGTATACGCGAGCGAGCAGGCGAAGCGCGGCGTCGTGCTCACCGTCGTGTCCAATGTCGCCGCGAGCTACATCGGGTTGCGCGCGCTCGACCGCCAACTCGAGATCGCGCGCACGACGTCGGCCAACTTCGCCGAGACCGCGCGCATCTTCAAGCTGCGCTTCGATCACGGCCTCGTGTCCCAGACCGAGGTGTCGCAGATCGACTCGCAGTACCAGCAGGCGCTCGCCGCGATCCCGGCGCTCGGGCAACGCATCGCGGCGCAGGAGAACCTGATCTCGATCCTGCTCGGACGTCCGTCGGGCGCCATTCCCCGCGGGAAGACGATCGGTGAGCTCGTCGCGCCGGGCATTCCGGCCGACCTGCCGTCGACGCTGCTGCTCCGGCGCCCCGACATCCTTCAGGCCGAGCAGAACCTCGTCGCGGCCAACGCCAACATCGGAGCGGCCAAGGCGTTGTACTTCCCGGACATCTCGCTCACCGCCGCGCTCGGCAGCGCGAGCACGGCGTTCGGCAATTTCCTCACCGGTCCGGCGATGACCTGGGGCCTGATCGCGGGACTGACCGGGCCGATCTTCACCGCCGGCGGCATCGCGGGCCAGGTCCAGGCGGCCGAAGGCGGGCGCGAGGCGGCGCTCAACGCCTACCAGCTCACGATCCTGAACGCGTTCCGCGAGACCAACGACGCGCTCGCCGGCACGCAGAATCGCCTCGAGGAATCCGGCAGGCAGGCGGTGCGCGTCTCCTCGCTCGCCGAATCGGCGCGGCTGTCGCGGCTGCGCTTCGACAACGGGCTCGCGAGCTACGTCGAGGTGCTCATCGCCGAGAACGAGCTGTTCGCCGCGCAACTCGCCCTCGTCGGCACGCGGGCGGACCGCTTCGTCCAGGTGATCGGCGTCTATCAGGCGATGGGCGGCGGCTGGGTCGATCTCGCCGATGCGAAGACACCGCGCCCGCTCGGCGTCGCCGCCACCCGCATGCCCTGATGCAACCTTGGTGCCCGTGGGTCGGGCTTCAGCCTGACGCCTTTCGCTTCGATTCGGCGCGAATCCGTCAGCCTGAAGGCTGACCCACGAGAACCGTCCGTCGGCGCTCGATGCGCCGCGCATCCGCGAGTAGCGCAGGGCTTTCCTAATTCACCGGCACGCCGATGTCCGAACGAATGCGCTCGAGCACGTAGGGCATGAACGGGTTCGACTGCAGGCGCGTGAGCGCATCGACGCTGACGACGAGCGCGCCGCGCTCTCCGCGTGGCGCGATCGCGCCGAGCCGCACGCCGAAGTCCTCGCCCGGATCGGGCGCGAGCCCGTAGAGTCCATCGTCGGCCGGGAACGGCAGCGCGATGTGCGAGAGCGAGAACACGTCGGGCGGAAACGCGAGGCCGAGCGCACGCAACCGTTCGTCGGCGCTGCCGCCCTCGACTCGGCGTTCGACCACCTCGCGGGTGTCCGGCGATGCGTTGCTGACGACCGATACGGCGTAGCTGCGCGGCGGCGCCGGCAGCAGCGCGGCCGGCGAGCGGGCCTCCGCGGCACGCAGGAGCGGCCCGTAGCGGACGTTGCGGTTCAGGTCGAACAGCACGAGTTCGCTGCCGTTCCTCGGCAGCACCGAATAGAGCGCATCGACGATCGCGCTCGTGCTGACGGTGAAATCGACCACCGATTGGAACGTGAGCACCGGCGGCAGCGCGGCGAGCGCGCCCTCCTTCGCACGGCGGGCGATCTTCTCCTGCAGCGCCGCCGCGACGAGCGACGACTGGCGGGCGCCGTTGACCGGGAACGAGTTGAACTTGAACGGATTGAACTCGGGCACGACGTCGAGCCACGCCGCCTTGGCGTACCTCGACAGGGCCGCGGGCCAGCCGAGCACGCCCGCGAAGCGCGCCATCTCGGTGATGCCGATCATCGGCGAGAGCAGCACGATGCGCGTCGGGCGCGCGAGCTTCGCGTCGTCGAGCGCGTCGAGCGCGTACTTCATCGCGAGCGCGCCGCCGTTGGAGTAGCCGACGAGGTGGAGCGGCTTGCCGGGACCGGCCCGGCGGACCGCCTCCCTCACCGCGAGCCTCGCGGCGGCGGTCCAGTCCTCCCAGTGCACCCGCGCCAATCCGGCCGGCACGGTGCCATGGCCGGGCAGCCGGATCGCCACGGCGACGAAGCCCGCGTCGCGGTAGAGCTTCGCGACGTGACGCGAGCTGTACGGCGAGTCGGTGAGTCCATGCAGGAGCACGACCGCGCCTGCCGGCGGACCCGCCGGCTCCAGCACGAACGAGCGGTTCCAGTCCTGCGCGAATCGCCCGGGAAACATCGGCGCGCCGTCGAAATAGCGGTTCGCCGGAACGCGGTCCTCGGGCTCGAGTTTCTGCGTGACTTCGCGTTGCACCTCGTCGAACGCCGCCGCTTCGGCCGCGAGGTAACCGGCCCAGTCGCTGCGGTCGATCGCCGCGGCATCGAGTTCCTGCGGCGCGAACGTGTGCCAGAGCCGGAGCGGCGGCCCCTGCTGGACCTGCCACGCGCGCAATGCGAGCACGGCCGCGAGCGCGACGACGGCGACGACCACCAGCCACTTGACGATGGAGAGAATCCGGAGCATGGGAACCGCACGGGAAACGGAGCGCGATTGTAGGCGAAAGGCGCACCTGGCGCTATGATCCGCGTGCCGCCTGACGAACCTTCATGCACGAACGATTCCCGACGCTCGTCCAGGGCGCCTTCCTCGCGGTCCTCATCGGCTGGGTGCTCTACATCGGCCGGCCGGTCTTCGTGCCGGTCGTCTTCTCGGTCCTCGTCGTGTACGTGATCCTCGGGCTCACGCGCCAGCTCGAGCGCGTGCCGCGCCTCGGGCGCGCGATGCCGCCCTGGCTGCGGCTCGCGCTGTCGATCGCCGCCATGACGATCGCGCTCGTCGTGACCTTCGCGGCGGTCGCGCGCTACGCGGACGCCATGCGAGCGCAGGGACCGCAGTTCCTCGAGTCGCTGCTCGTGAAGATCCAGCGCGCGTCTGCGCTCCTCGGGGTCGAGGGCGAGCCGACCTGGGCGACGCTGCGCCGCGAGGTCCTCGGCCAGGTGAATCTCCAGCGCGTGGTCGGCGCGACGGTCGCCTCGCTCACCTCGATCGCCGCGACGATGGTCTTCGTGTTCATCTGCGCGTCGTTCCTGCTGATCGAACGTGCGACGTTGAGCGCCAAGATCGACCGGCTCGCCGCCAGTCCGAAGGACGCCACGCGCATCCGGCAGGTCGCCACCGACATCAACACCCGGATCGGGGCCTATCTCGCGCTCAAGACCTTCCTGTCGGTGCTGCTCGGCGGGGTGAGCTGGGCGATCATGGCCTTCTTCGGCCTGGAGTTCGCGCCGCTCTGGGCGGTCCTGATCGGCCTGTTGAACTTCATTCCCTATCTCGGGTCCATTCTCGGCGTCGTCGCCCCGGCGCTGATGGCCATCGTCCAGTTTCCCACGATGGACGAGGTGATCGGACTCGTGCTGGTCCTCTCGATCGCCCAGTTCGTCATCGGCAACGTCCTCGACCCCTACATCATGGGCAACTCGCTCAACCTGTCGCCGTTCGCGATCCTCGTGGCGCTCACCGTCTGGGCCGCGCTCTGGGGCATCGCGGGGGCGTTCCTCGCGGTGCCGATCACGGCGGCGGCGGTGATCGTTCTCTCCGAGTTTCGCGGGACGCGCCCGATCGCCATCCTGCTCTCGCGCGATGGCCGGCTCTGACGCCGCGGCGCCCCCGGGTCGGGTCGCGCACGTGCTGCGCGGACTGGCGATGCTCTTCGTGCTGCCGGTGCTGGTGCTCGCCCACGCGTGGGCGACGCTCGCGATCTGGTTCGCGCCGCAGCCTTCGGAGGCCTGGCTGCGCGGATGCCTCGCGCTCATGTTCGCGCTCGTCGGCGGCTGGGCGCTGTTCCGGTCGAATCGATGGCGGGTGCGCGCGGCCTACGCAGCCGTCTTCTTCGCGATCCTGGCGGGCTGGATACTCCTGGTCCAGCCGCTCGACCGCCGCGACTGGCGCGAGGAGGTCGCGGTCCTGCCGCGCGCCACGGTCAACGGCGACCTCGTGACGATCACCGGTGTGCGCGACTTCGACTACCGCTCGCGCGACGACTTCACGCCGCGCTACGAGACGCGCCAGGTGCGGGTCTCGCACATCACCGGCATCGACTTCTACATTTCCTTCTGGATGAAGGGCCCGATCGGGCACACGTTCCTCTCCTTCACCTTCGACGACGCGCCGCCGCTCGCGGTCTCGATCGAGACGCGACCCGAAAAGGGCGAGGGTTTCGACCCGCTCGCCTCGCTGTTCCGCAGGTTCGAGCTGATCTACGTCGTCGGCGAGGAGCGCGACCTCGTGCGCCTGCGCACCAACTTCCGCGACGAGGACGTGTTCCTCTACCGCCTGAACGTGTCGCCGCAGGCGGCGCAGGCATTGTTTCGCGAATACGTCCGGCGCATCAACGAACTCGCCGACCGGCCCGAGTTCTACAACCTGCTCTCGAACAGTTGCACGGTCAACATCGTCCGCTACGCGAACCTCGCCGGGCGCCAGGGCGGCTGGTCGATCCGGCACTACTTCAACGGCTGGATCGACCGTTACTTCTACGACGAGGGCTACCTCGACTCCGACCTGCCGTTCGCCGAACTGCGCCGCCGCTCCGACATCACGGCGGTCTCGAAGGCCGCGGGCGACGGGCCGGACTACCCGCAGAAGATCCGCGCCAACCTTCCGACGATACGGCGGGCCGCGCCGGGTTAACCCCCGGCGTCGTCGTCCCAGCGCGGCTTGCGCTTCTCGAGAAACGCGCCCACGCCCTCCGCGGCATCGGGCCCGAGCATGTTGCGCGTGATCGCCTTGCTCGCGAGGCCGTAGGCGTCCGCGAGCCGCGCCTCGAGCTGCGCGTAGAACAGCGCCTTGCCGGCGGCGATCACGTCGCGCGGCTTCGCCGTCATGGCGCCGACGAGCCGCGCGAGTTCCGCGTCGAGCTCGGCGGGCGCGACCACACGGTTGACGAGCCCCCAGTCGAGCGCGGTCGGCGCGTCGATGAACTCGCCGGTGAACAGCATCTCGAACGCGCGCTTGCGCGAGAGGTTGCGCGACAGCGGCACGCCGGGCGTCGCGCAGAACAGCCCGAAGTTGATGCCCGAGGTCGCGAAGCGCGCGTCGCTCGCCGCGACCGCGAGGTCGCAGGCCGCGACGAGCTGGCAACCGGCCGCGGTCGCCGTGCCGTGCACGCGCGCGACCACCGGCTGCGGCAGCGCCGCCATCGCCAGCATGACGCGGCTGCAGGCGTCGAACAGGCCGCCGATGAACTCCTCGGTGCGGCAGGCCATCATCTCTTTCAAGTCGTGGCCGCCGGAGAACGCTGGGCCGTTGCCGGCCACGACGACCGCCCGGATCCTGCGGTCGCGCGCGATGTCTTCGAGCGCGGAATGCATGGCGTCGAGCATGCCGCGCGAAATGGCGTTGTACTGCTTCGGACGGTTCATCGTGAGCCGGGCGACGCCGGCCTCGACGGACAGGAGCACCGGCGGCTCGGCCACCGCCTCGGGACGCGCGCGTTCGTTCACAGGCACCTCCATGTTGTCGTGGTTTGCCGCGGCTGCGGGAACCTGCGGGGGTAGACTCGCGGCGAGCCCGGGCGAGCCTTCACTCGATCGCCTGCGTGGACTTCGCGCGTTCGCGCAGCACGAACTTCTGGATCTTGCCGGTCGAGGTCTTCGGCAGTTCGCAGAACTCGTAGCCCTTGGGCACCTTGAACCCGGCCAGGTGCTTGCGGCAGTGGGCGTTCAGCTCGTCGGGCGTCGCGTTCGAGCCCGGTTTCAGCTCGACGTAGGCGCGCGGCGTCTCGCCCCACTTCGGGTCCGGCTGCGCCACGACCGCCGCCGCCATCACCGCCGGGTGCCGATAGAGGACGTCCTCGACCTCGAGCGAGCTGATGTTCTCGCCGCCCGAGATGATCACGTCCTTGCTGCGGTCCTTGATCTTGACGTAGCCGTCGGGTTGGAGCACCGCGAGGTCGCCCGAGTGGAACCACCCGCCGGCGAACGCTTCGGCGGTCGCGTTCGGATTCTTGAGGTAGCCCTTCATCGTGATGTTGCCGCGGAACATGATCTCGCCCATGGTCTCGCCGTCGCGCGGGACTTCGGTCATCGTCTCCGGGTCCATCACGGTCATGCCCTCCTCGAGCGTGTAGCGCACGCCCTGGCGGCCGTTGCGCTCGGTGCGCGCGCCGATGTCGAGGTCGGCCCACGCGGCGTGCTTCGCGCACACCGACGCGGGGCCGTAGGTCTCGGTCAGCCCGTAGACGTGCGTCAGGTCGAAGCCGATGCGCTCCATGCCCTCGATCATCGACGCCGGCGGCGCCGCCGCCGCGACGAGCCCCGACACGCGGTGATCGATCCCGCGGCGCAGTTCGTCGGGCGCGTTGACCAGCATCGAATGCACGATCGGCGCGCCGCAATAGTGGGTCACGCGGTGCTCGCGGATGGCGTCGAGCATCGCCTTCGCCTCGACCCGCCGCAGGCAGACGTTGGTGCCGGCGTTCGCCGCCATCGTCCAAGGGAAGCACCAGCCGTTGCAGTGGAACATCGGCAGCGTCCACAGGTACACCGAGTGCCTCGGCATGCCCCAGTCGACGATGTTCGAGATCGCGTTCAGGAGCGCGCCGCGGTGGTGGTAGACGACGCCTTTCGGATTGCCGGTGGTGCCCGAGGTGTAGTTGAGCGAAATAGCGTCCCACTCGTCCTGCGGCGGACGCCACGCGAACGCCGGGTCGCCCTCCGCGAGGAGCGCTTCGTACTCGATCGCGCCGAGCCTCGCGGCGGGTTCGTTCGCGTTCGGCCCTTCGGGATCGGCGACGTCGATCACGAGCGGCTTCGCCTTCACCAGCGCGAGCGCCTTCGCGACCAGCGGAGCGAACTCGGTGTCGGTGACGAGCACCTTCGCCTCGCCGTGCCCCAGCATGAAAGCGATCGCCTCCGCGTCGAGCCGCGTGTTGAGCGTGTTCAGCACCGCCCCGGTCATCGGGACGCCGAAATGCATCTCGACCATCTCCGGCGTGTTCGCGAGCATCGCGGCGACCGTGTCACCGTGACCGACGCCGCGCCTCGCCAGCGCGGAGGCGAGTCGCCGGCAGCGCGCGTAGGTCTCGCCCCAGGTGGAGCGCCGCTTGCCGTGAATGATCGACGGGTGGTCGGGCCACACCTCGGCGGTACGCGCGATCAGCGAGAGCGGGGTGAGCGGCGCGTAGTTGGCCGCCTGGCGGTCGAGGCCGCGGGCGTAGGGGTTCGGCATGCGATCCATCCGATCGAGGCGCTGTCCCGTATGCTAGCAGGGACGGCGACGGCGGGGCTCCTCGCGCGAGGCCGCGCGCGGCCCTTGCCGCGTGTCCCCGCCTTCCGCTACCGTCGCCAATCCACCGGACATCGACCATCATGGGCCACCGACTCTCGAAGATCGTCACGCGCACCGGCGACGCCGGCACGACCGGCCTGGGCGACGGCAGCCGCGTCGCCAAGGACGCCACCCGCATCGAGGCGATCGGCACCGTCGACGAACTCAATTCGACGATCGGCGTGCTGCTCGCGGAAGCCCTGCCGCAGCCGATCACCGCCTGCCTCGTCGATGTGCAGCACGACCTCTTCGACCTCGGCGGCGAGTTGTCGATTCCCGGTTACTCCGCCGTCGCGAACGCCCATGTCGAGCGCCTCGAGGAGCGCATCGAACACTTCAACGCGCCGCTCGCGCCGCTGAAGGAGTTCGTGCTCCCCGGCGGCACGCGCCCCGCCGCGCTCGCGCACGCCGCGCGCACCGTCTGCCGGCGCGCCGAGCGCGCGGTGGTGCACCTCGCCCACGCCGAGGAGGTATCGGAGTCCTCGCGCCGCTACCTGAACCGGCTCTCCGACCTGCTGTTCGTGATGGCGCGCGCGTTGAATGCAAACGCCGGCCGCGCCGACGTGCTCTGGCAGAAGGATCGCGCCCGCGGCGGCACGCCGTCCGCCTGATTCCTCCGGCGAGCGGAGGCGGCGTGGTAGCCTCGCCGTCGACTTTCACCTCCGTGGACCGCATGGCGAACGTATTGCTGGGCTGGGAAATGGGTGCGGGCCTCGGACATGCCGGGCGCCTGAAGCCGCTCGCCGTCGAACTCGCGCGCCGGGGCCACCAGCCGGCGATGGCGCTGCGTGACCTCGTCCATCCGCGCCGCCTGCTCGCCGACCTCGACTGTCCCAAGCTGCAGACGCCGGCGTGGCTGCACCGGATGGTCGGCGCGCCCCAGATTCCCGCGAGCCTCGCCGAGATCCTGATGGGCTACGCGTACATGGACGTGAACTCGCTCGAGGGCCTCGTGCTGGGCTGGCGCGACCTGATGCGGGTGACCCGCGCGGACCTCGTGGTCACCGATTACGCGCCCACGGCGACCATCGCCGCGCGCATGCTGGACATTCGCGTCGTCGCCGTCGGGCCGGGCTTCTGGATTCCGCCGGCGGAAGGACCGCTGCCGGACATTCGCGACTGGGCGCCTGCGCCGGCGAAGCGATTGCAGGAGAGCGAGGCCACCATCCTCCGGACGGCGAACGAAGTCCTGGCACGGCACCGGGGACGTCCGTTCACGCGCGGCAGCGAACTCTTCCGCGGCGACCGGGCACTCCTGTGCGCGTGGCCCGAGTTCGATCACTACCAGCGCAAACAGTTGCCGGAGGGCGAACGTTGGTACGGCCCGAACTACCTGCCCGGCTCGGGCGTGGAACCCGATTTTCCGCCGGGCGAGGGTCCGAAGGCGTTCGCCTACGTCAAGAGCGGGTTCTCCGATCACCCCGCCGTGCTCCAGGCGCTCGCCGCGGCCGGGTGCCGCACCCTGTGCTACCTGCCCGACGTCGCGACCGGCAAGAAGCCGCCGGTGCCGCATCCTTCGATCCGGTACGCGACCGGTCCGGTGAACCTCGCGAAGGCGTTCGACGGCGCCGCGCTGTGCGTGTGCCACGCCGGCGGCGCGACGATGGTGCAGGCGCTCCTCGCCGGGGTGCCGTGCCTGCTGTTGCCGACCCAGAACGAGCAGTTCCTGCTCGCCCGTTGCGTCGAGCGCACCGGCGCCTGCGTCAACGCGGGCGCGCGGCCCGCGCCGGTCGACTACCGGGCGATCATCGCGGAACTGTCGGCCGACGGTCGCGCACGCGAGGCTGCCCGCGCGTTCGCGCTGCGGCATCGCGATTTCTCGCATGAACAGCAGACCCGCGACCTCGTCGATGCCATCGAGCAGGAGGCAGGCGTCAGGAGTCAGGAGTCAGTTGACAGGTGACAGTGGCGCCGGTGTCTGCGGTGGCGGCGCGTCTTGCGCCGATGCGAAGGCCTTGTGGGTCGGCCTTCAGGCCGACGGGGTTCGACCCATCGAGGCCGAAGGCATTCGGCTGAAGCCGGACCTGCGAGCAACGCAGGGAGAACCTCGCCCGGTACCGGCGCCGGAAATCGCACGAGCCGGCAGCCCGAAGGCTGCCGGCCCTGCGCGCTTCTCTGGGGGAGAGGAGCGATGAACCCTCGGGTTACCCGCGCTTCGCCGCCACGGCGTCGGACGCGTTCGCGTGCGCGCGCTCGCCGACGACCTCGATGCGCCCGGGCCGGATCTCGACTTCGGTCGCGCCGCGCGCGGCGATCGTCTCGAACGCGTTGCCGGCATCCGGCAGCAGACGTCCGGCCACCCACGACGCGCCGCCCGGCATCGCGGCGCCCAACGTGAGCGCGGTCAACGCGAACGACAGGACGAGTGCGCCGGCCTGGACGAACGCCGGCTGCGGATCCTGGGTGCGGTTGCGGGTCGTCATGGCAGCAGTCTCCTGGTTTCGCGTCCCGCCCGGCTTCCGGCCCCGGCGGGTGTCGTCGATGAGATGCCGCGAGTGCGCATTCCGGATTCACCGGGTGCCGCCGCGGCTCGCGTCGTCGTCGTAACGGACTCTAGGGAGCCGCCGTGGTCCCGCCAAGGCCAACGCGACGAAGCGCCCGGTTCGCCGGACGAAACGCCGCCGGCGGGCGACCGACCGGAACGCCGGTCGACCCGGCAGCGGGGACTGCGCCCTGCGTCGTCGTCAGCGACGACGCGTCACGGGCGGCGGATGCGCTGGTCGATGGCCCCGAAGATCGACCGCCCCGCATCGTCCAACATCTCGATGCGGATGCGATCGCCGAAGCGCATGAACGGCGTCGCCGGCGCACCGGCGACGATGGTCTCGACGGTGCGCTGCTCGGCGATGCACGAATAGCCGATGCCTCCGGCCGACGCGGGACGTCCGGGACCGCCGTTCTCCTTGTTCGACACCGTGCCCGAACCCACGATCGTGCCGGCGCGAAGTTCGCGCGTCTTCGCGGCGTGCGCGACGAGCCGCGGGAACGAGAACGTCATGTCGACGCCTGCCTCCGGCCGGCCGAACAGCGATCCGTTGAGCGTGGAGACGAGCGGCCGGTGGACCTTGCCGTCGCGCCACGCGGCGCCGAGTTCGTCGGGCGTGACCGCGACCGGCGAGAACGACGACGCGGGCTTCGACTGCAGGAAGCCGAAGCCCTTCGCGAGTTCCGCCGGGATCAGGTTGCGCAGGCTCACGTCGTTGACGAGCATCACGAGACGCACGTGCGCGAGCGCGTCGGCCTCCGCGATGCCCATCGCCACGTCGCCGGTCACCACGGCGACCTCGGCCTCGAAGTCGATGCCGTAGGCCTCGTCCGCCACGACGACGTCCTCGCAGGCGCCGAGCATGCGGTCGGACACGCCCTGGTACATCAGCGGATCGGTCCAGAACTCCGGCGGCATCGCGGCGCCGCGCGCGCGGCGCACGAGTTCGACGTGGTTCACGTAGGCCGAGCCGTCCACCCACTGGTAGGCGCGCGGCAGCGGCGCCATCGCGCGCGCAGGATCGAACGGGTGCGCGTCTTGCAGCCGCCCGGCGTCGAGTTCCGCGGCGATCGCAGACAACGCTGGCGCAACGCGCGTCCAGTCGTCGAGCGCGGCCTGCAGCGTGCGCGCGATCTCGGGTACCTCCACGGAGCGCGAGAGGTTGCGCGCCACGACGACGAGCCTGCCGTCGCGGGTGCCGTCGGCGAGCGTCGCGAGCTTCATGCGGACGCCCCTCCGCCGGATCGCTCCGACGACGCAGCCCCCCGAGGGGAGGCCGCCGCAGGCTGCTCCGGGGGCACCTTGTCCCCGCGCGGCCGCAGCGCATAGCCGTCCGCGCGGTCCTCCATCTCCCATCCGGAGGCGTGCAGCGCCGCGCGCAGGCGATCGGCCTCCGCCCACGCCTTGTTCCGGCGTGCCGCGAGGCGCGCCTCGGCCAGCATCTTCACGTCAGCGGGTGCGTCGACGCTCTTCGGGGTCCACGCGGCGAGCCCGAGCCCGAACACGTCGTCGAAGCGCGCGAGCGTGGCGCGCTTCACCACCGGCGCGAGGTCGCCGCGCAGCACCTCCCAGGCGAGCGCGAGCGCGCGCGGCAGGTTCAGGTCGTCGTTGATCTCGTCGCCGAAGCGTTCGAGCGACGCCGCGTCGGGTGACGCATCAGCCGAGGGCAGCGCGTGGAATCCGTGGCGCATCCGGTCGAGGCCCGTCGCCGCGGCGTCGAGCGCCTCCCAGGAGAAATTGAGCTGGCTGCGGTAGTGCGCGGTGAGGCAGAGATAGCGGTAGGCGAGCGGGTCGACGCCGCGCTCGTCGAGCGTCGCGAGCCGCAGGAAGCCTCCGGCGGACTTCGCCATCTTGGCGTCGTTCGCCAGCAGGAAGTAGCCGTGCATCCAGAAGTTCGCGAGCCGCCGGCGATCGCGCGGAACCTCCGGCCGGCTCGCGAGGCGGCCTTCGGTCTGCGCGATCTCGTTGGTGTGGTGGACCGGGATGTGGTCCTCGCCGCCGCAGTGGATGTCGAAGTAGTCGCCGAGATACTTCTGCGCCATCGCCGAGCACTCGATGTGCCAGCCGGGAAAACCGCGGCCCCAGGGGGAATCCCACTCCATCTGGCGCGCCTCGCCCGGAGGAGAGAACTTCCACAGCGCGAAGTCGGTCGCATGGCGCTTCTCGCCCAGGTCGACACGGTGGCCGGCCTCGAGGCCGGCGACGTCGAGGCGGGCGAGATAGCCGTAGTCGTCGAGCTTCGCGGTATCGAAGTAGACGCCGTCGGAGGTCACGTACGCGAATCCGTTCTTCTCGATCTCGGCCACGAACGCGATCTGCTCGGCGACGTGGTCGGTCGCGCGGCACAGCACCGTCGGCGGCAGCAGGTTCAGGCGTTTCGTGTCGGCGAGGAACGCTTCGGTGTAGTACGCGGCGACCTCCCACGCGGTCTTGCCGGTGCGCCGCGCGCCCTTCTCGATCTTGTCCTCGCCCTCGTCCGCGTCGGAGACGAGGTGGCCGACGTCGGTCACGTTCATCACGTGGTTCACGTCGTGGCCGTTCCAGGTCAGGACGCGCTTCAGCACGTCCTCGAACAGGAAGGTGCGGTAGTTGCCGATGTGCTGGTAGTCGTAGACGGTCGGGCCGCAGGTGTAGAGGCCGACCGGGCCCGACGCGGCGAGCGGCTCGAACGGCCGGACGCGGCGTTCCCAGGTGTCGTAGAGCGCGAGGGGTCGGGGCATCAACGAAAAAGCCGCCGGTCCGGTCGGGACGGCGGCTTTCCTCGGGTGGGCGAAGAACGGCTGGCGCGCCGGCGATCAGGCGGGAGCGACGGGGCGACAGGGAGCGCGGACCATGCCTGCATGGTAGCGTCATCGGGCGCGCCGAAGCAAGCCCGCGGCGTCACAGCGCCTTCGCCATCACAAAGTCGTCCATGACGAAACCGCCGCCGATGTCGGCGACGACCTCGTCGCGGATGGCGAAGCCGCAGGCCCGGTAGGCGGCGATGGCCTTGGCGTTGTGCTTGTTCACGTTGAGGATCAGCGCGCCGGATCGGTCGGCGCGCGCGGCCGTCTCGACGTGTTCGATCAGCCGGCGACCGCCGCCCGTGCCTCGCGCGGACGCGAGCACGTAGAGTTTGTCGAGCTTCGTGGTGGCGGGCTCATCCGCCCGGCACCACGCGGCGAACCCCGCAGGCGACCCACCGACGACGAGGATCGCGAGGCCCGCGCCCTCGTCGTGCACGAAGGCACCGAGCGCCTCGGCCGAATAGCCGCGCGCGAGCATGTAGTCGATCTGCGCGTGCGAGATGATCGCCGGATAGTGCTCGCGCCAGATCACCTCCGCGAGCGCGGCGACGACGGGAATGTCGTCCACGGTCGCGGCGACGATGTCCTGCGGAGCGAGGGGCGGCACCATCGTGATCGGGATGCGGGCCGGGAGCCTACCACGCTCCCGGTACAATCGCGCCTCCGGGCACTCCCCCTTCGCGCACCTTCGCCCCCGCCTCCTTGCTCGCCTCCCTCCCCCGCAGCGCCTGGGTGCTGGTCGTCGCGCTGGCATCGGTGGCGTGGTTCTCCGGTCTCGACCTGCGCAAGCTGCACCACCCCGACGAGGGCCGCTACGCGGAGATCGCGCGCGAGATGAACGTCTCCGGCGACTGGCTCACGCCGCGGTTGAACGGCATCAAGTACTTCGAGAAGCCGCCGCTGCAGTACTGGGTGACGGCGGCCTCGTTCCGGATCTTCGAGACCGACCAGTGGACCGCGCGTCTCGCGCCCGCCGTCGCGGGTTTCACGACGATCTTCGTCGTCGGCTTCACGACCGCGGCGCTCGCCGGACCGACCGCCGGCGCCTACGCGGCGCTCGCGCTCGCGGGCTGCATCTGGCATCTGCTGCTCGCCCACATCGTGACGCTCGACGCCCTGCTCGAGTTCCTGCTCGCCTGTGCGCTCTGCTCGTTCCTGCTCGCGAACCGCGAAGGCTTGTCGCGCCCGGCGGTGCGGGGCTGGATGCTCGCGGCCTGGGCCCAGATCGCGCTGGCCACGCTCACCAAGGGACCGGTCGCGCTCGCGATTCCCGGCATGGCGCTCGTCGCCTATTCGCTCCTCACGCGGGACTGGGGGCCGTGGCGGCGCCTGCATCCGGTGATCGGGCTCGCGCTGTTTCTCGCCATCGCGGCGCCGTGGTTCGTGATGGTGTCCGCGGCGAACCCCGGGTTCGCCGACTTCTTCTTCGTGAACGAACACTTCCGCCGCTTCGCCACCGACGAGGCGAAGCGGCCAGGGCCCTGGTGGTACTTCGTCCCGATCCTCGCCGCAGGCCTCGTGCCCTGGGTCTCGATCGCGCCGTGGACCTGGCGCGGCGCCTGGCGCCAGAGCGCCGTCGGGAACGGCTTCCGCTGGCAGGCCTTCTGCCTCGCCTGGGCCGGCGTCGTGTTCGTGTTCTTCTCGATCTCCCGCTCGAAGCTGCCTTCGTACATCCTGCCGATGTTCCCGGCGCTGATGATGGTGCTGGGCCACTCGCTCGCCTCGATGCCGGCGAACCGGATCGCCTGGCTGCTGCGGCCGTTCGCGATCGGCACCGCCGTGCTCCTCGTGCTCGTCCTCGTCGGATTCGAGCCGATGGTTCCGCATTTCGCGGACGGACGCACGCCACAGGAGTACCTGGCGGCCTACGTGCCTTGGGCGAAGCTCGGCGCGGCCCTCTTCGCCGCCGGGGCGCTCGCGGGCTGGTGGTGGATGAGCCGCGGCGACGACCGTTCGCGGACGCTCGGGCTCATGGCGATCGCGCTGGGCTCGCTCTTCGCGTTCCAGGTGCTGATCGTCGGGTTGGACGTCTTCCGCGCGACGCGCTCCGGATACGATATCCTGCGCGAGGCGAAGAACGCGCGCGGCGCGCCGCTCGACGCCTCGGTTCCGTTCTTTCAGATCGGCAGCTACGACCAGACCGTGCCGTTCTACCTCGGACGCCCGACGACGCTCGTCGCGTTCCGCGATGAATTCGCGATGGGCCTCGACATGGAGCCTGGACTTGCGATTGGGTCCGACGCCGAGTGGATCGCGACCTGGACCGCCCTGAAGGACGGTTACGCGCTCATGCCGCTCCCGGACTACCAGCGCTTCGTCGCGCAGGGCGTGCCGATGAAGGTGCTGGCCCGCAGTCCGCGGCGGGTACTCGTCTCCCGCCGGTGATCCGATGACCCTCGCGGCCTTCGCCTTCCTCGTTGCCGGCGTGCTCTTGAACGCCGCCGCGCAACTCTTCCTCAAGGCCGGCACCAACGCGACCGGCGTCATCACGCTCACCCCGGACACCTGGCTCGCGACCTTCGGACGCCTCGCGACCAACCCGCCGATCGTGGCCGGCATCGCCTGCTACGCGGTGTCGGTCGTCGTCTGGATCCTCGGGCTGTCGCGCGTGCCGGTGTCGGTCGCCTATCCGATGCTGTCGCTGGGCTACGTGGTCAACGCGGTCGCGGCGCACTCGCTCTTCGGCGAAACGGTCACGCTGCAACGCTGGATCGGCATCGGCGTCATCGTGCTGGGCGTCTGGCTGGTCGCGAGGAGCGCATGACCGCGCCAGGCCCGATGCTGCCGTTCGCCCGACCGTCGCTCGACGAGGCGACGATCGCCGGCGTCGCCGACGTGCTGCGCTCCGGGTGGATCACCAGCGGGCCGTGGGTGCAGGCGTTCGAAGGCCGGCTTTCCACGTTGTGCGGCGGACGGCCGGTGCGTGCGGTGAGTTCCGCCACCGCCGCGATCGAGATCGCGCTGCAGCTCGCCGGCATCGGGCCCGGAGACGAGGTGATCAGCTCGGCGCAGAGCTTCTTCGCCGTGCCGAACATGATCGAGAAGGCCGGGGCGACCCCGGTGTTCGTCGACTGCGACCTCGTCACGCGCAACATCGACGTCGCGGCGGTCGCCGCCGCGGTCACGCCGCGCACCCGGGCGATCGTGCCCACGCACTGGCCGGGTTCCGTCTCCGACATGGACGCGCTCGCCGCGATCGCGCGGGCCCGAAGCCTGCGCCTGATCGAGGACGCCGCGCTCACCTTCGGATCGCGCTGGGGCGCCCGGTTCGGCGGCGCGTTCGGCGACATCACCACGTTCAGCTTCCATCCCAACAAGAACCTGACGACGGTCGAGGGCGGCGCGATCGTCGTGAACACCGAGGCCGAGGCGAAGCGCATCGAGGTGCTGCGCTTCCACGGCATCGAACGGCTCGCGGACGGCACGCGCGACGTCGCGTTCCCCGGCGGCAAGTTCAACCTGCCCGACGTCAACGCGCGCATCGGCGTGGGCCAGCTCGACCGCCTCGACGAGATGCTCGCGCGGCGGCGCGCATTGGCCGAGCGCTACTTCGCGTGCTGGCGCCCGGGCACCGATTGCGTCCTCCCGCCCCGGCCCGCCCCGGACGACGGCGCCACCTGGAACATGTTCTGCGTGCTGCTGCCGCTTAAGCGCCTGACGATCGACCGCGCCGGTTTTCGCGCCGCGATGCAGCGCGAAGGCATCGGCACCGGCGTGAGCTACGAGGCGCTGCACCTCTCGACGCTCGGCCGCCGGCACGGCGGCGGCGAGGGCCAGTTCCCCAACGCCGAACGCATCGCGCGCGAGACCGTGACGCTGCCGCTCTTCGTCGACATGACCGATGATGACGTCGACCGCGTCTGCGCGGCCGTCGCGCGCATCCTGGGCGCGCACCGCCGCTGACGATCCCCATGGCCGCACCCGCCCTCTCCGTCGTGATCCCGGTCTACAACGAGGAAGGGACGCTGCCTGCGCTCTTCGAGCGTCTCTACCCGGCGCTCGATGCGCTGGGCCTCGCCTACGAGATCCTGTTCGTCGACGACGGCAGCCGGGACCGCTCCGCCGCGCACCTCGCCGACCAGTTCCGCGCGCGGCAGGACGTGACGCGCGTCGTGCTGTTCAACGCGAACGTCGGCCAGCACACCGCCATCATCGCGGGCTTCGAACGCGTGCGCGGCGAACGCATCGTCACGCTCGACGCCGACCTGCAGAACCCGCCGGAGGAGATCGGCAAGCTCCTCGCGGCGATGGACGCGGGCGCCGACTACGTGGGCGGCGTGCGGAAGGTGCGCGAGGACGCCTGGTGGCGGCGCGCCGCCTCGCGTCTCATGAACGCGTTGCGCGAGCGCATCACCCACATCCGCATGACCGACCAGGGCTGCATGCTGCGCGCGTACAGCCGCGAGATCGTGGACTCGGTGGCGGCGAGCCGCGAAGTGTCGACGTTCATTCCCGCGCTCGCCTACACCTTCGCCCATCATCCGGTCGAGGTCGAGGTCGCGCACGCGGAGCGCGCGGCGGGCGAATCCAAGTATTCGCTCTACAAGCTCGTGCGGCTCAACTTCGACCTCGTGACCGGGTTCTCGCTCGTCCCTTTGCAGTTCTTCTCGCTCGCCGGCATGCTGGTGTCGATCGGTTCGCTCGCGCTCTACGTCGCGGTGATGATCCACGGGCTCGTGACCGGGGAATTCGTCGATTCGCTGCGTTCCCTCTGGGACCGCGACATCCTCGAGTTCTTCCTGATCGGCCTCGTGCTGTTCGGCCTCGGGATCGTCGGCGAGTACGTCGGGCGCATCTACCAGCAGGTGCGCGAACGGCCGCGCTACACGATCCGCGCGGTGCTCGAATGCGACCGGGATCCCGACGACCCGTGAACCTCGACAGGATGGCGGCGCTGGAGGCGCGCGTCGCGCGGCTGATCCGCGATCCCGCCACCGACCGGCTCGAAGCGGAGGCGCGCGCGCTCTCCGGATCGCTGGCCGGCTCGGGCCCCGCGCTGGCGCTCCTGGGCGAGATCGCGCGGCGGCGCGGCGACGCCGCCGCGCCCGAACTCCTCTCGCGCGCGGTCGAACGCTCGCCGGGTCTCGTCGCGGCGTGGCACGCACTGGCACTGGCGCGTGTTCGAGGGGGCGACCGCGAAGGCGCCCGGAGCGCCTGGCAGGCGGTGCTCGAACGCGCTCCCGCCGATCCGGTCGCGCGCTACCAGATCGCGCTGACGTTCCAGGAGGAACGCGACCATCGCGCTGCCGCGTCGTGGTACGAAGCCCATCTCGCATCGCATCCCGGCGACGCGCGGGCGCTCAGGAACCTGGGACTCTCTCGCCTCGCGGCGGGCGACGCGACCGGCGCCGTGTCCGCGCTCGACGAGGCGATGCGCGTCGACCCGGCGTCGACCGCCGGCTGGATCGCGCTCGGCCGGGCGCGAGTGCTGGCCGGCGACCCCGACGGCGCGATCGCCGCCTGGTCGCGCGCGCGCGCGCTCGACCCCGCGCTGGTCGAGCCGCTGGAGCGGTCGGCGGCGGTGCTTGCGACCCGAGCCGCGCTGCCCTCCGCCATCGCGCTGCTCGGCGACGCGATCGCCCTCGATCCGGACAAGGCGTCGCTGCGGTTCGCCCTCGCCGCGCACCGGTCGAGTCTGGGCGAACACCGTGAAGCGCTCGCGGAGCTCCGGCGCGCCGTCGCACTCGCGCCGTCCGACGCGAGCGGTGCGAGTGCGCTCCTGTTCGAGGCGCAGTACGACGACGCCCCGGCGTCGCGGGATGCCACCGCCGCCGCGCACCGCGACTGGGCGGCGCGCTTCGCCGATCCGCTGCCGCCGGTCGCGCGCACGCGCCGCGCCACCCGCGACGATCGCCTGCACGTCGGCTATCTGTCTCCGCGTTTCGGCGCCGGACCGCTCGCCTCGCTGTTCCTGCCGATCCTGGAGCGGCACGACCGTTCGCGCGTGCATGTGACGCTGTATTCGGCGCACGCGCACGAAGGCGCGGTCGCCTCGCGCCTGCGCGAGCGCGCCGACCGCTGGCGCGACCTGCCGCCCGACGACGATGCCGCCGCGCGGCTCATCGCCGCGGACGGCCTCGACCTCCTCGTCGATCTCGCGGGGCACGCCCCGGGTCATCGCCTGGGCGTCCTCGCCCGCCGGCCCGCCGCCATCCAGGTGACCTGGCTCGACTACGCCGACACCACCGGCATGCGCGCGATCGACTTTCTCGTGAGCGATGCGATCCAGATGCCCCCCGAGGAATGGGCGTCCTGCCGCGAACGTCTGGTCCTGCTGCCTTGCCGGTTCGCGTACCTTCCGTTCGGGCCGCCGGTGCCGCCCGAGACCGGCCCGGAGCGAGGCATCAGGTACGGATCGTTCAACCGCCACGCGAAACTCGGCCACGCCACGCTCGATGCGTGGCGTTCGATCCTCGAGGCCGTGCCGGATGCGCGGCTCGCGTTGCGCGCGGCCGCGTACGCGCAGCCGGAAACCGTCGCGTGGATTCGCGATCGCTGGGCCGCGCGCGGCCTGCCGCTCGATCGCATCGACTTCCTGACGTGGCTGCCGCTCACCGAAGCGCTCGCCGCCTACGCGACGGTCGACGTCGCGCTCGATCCGTTTCCGTTCAACGGCGGCGTGACGACCTGCGATGCCCTGGTGCACGGCGTGCCGCTGGTCGCGCTGCGCGGCGACCGCCCGATCGCGCGCCAGAGCGCGTCGCTCCTCGCCGCCGCCGGGCATCCCGAATGGATCGCGGCGACGCCTGACGAATACGTGCGCCGCGCGATTCGATTCGCGCGAACGCCCGGCCTCGCCGCCTCGCGGGCGCAACGCGCTGCCGCGGTCGCGGCCTCGCCGCTGTGCGACGTGGAGGCTTTCGCGCGCCGCCTCGAGCGCGCGTTCGAGGCGATGGTCGAGGCCGGGCCGCGCGGCGACCGCGTCCCCGCCCCGCCGATCGAGATCGCATGAGCGACGCACCGGCGATGCGCGCGGTGGTCTTCGCCTACCACGACGTGGGCGCGCGCTGCCTGCGCACGCTCCTCGCGCACGGCGTCGAGATCCCGCTCGTGGTGACGCACGACGACGACCCGAACGAGGCACGGTGGTTCGAACGCGTCGCGGAGGTCGCACAGGCGCATCGCCTGCCCTGGATCGCGCCGTCCGACCCGAACGCGCCCGAGGTCGTCGCGCGCGTCGCCGCGACCGCGCCCGACTTCCTGTTCAGCTTCTACTACCGGCGGATGCTGGGCGCGCCGATGCTCGCGACCGCGCGCCGCGGAGCGTTCAACCTGCACGGGTCGCTCCTGCCGAAGTACCGCGGACGCGCCCCGGTCAACTGGGCGATCCTCCACGGCGAACGCGAGACCGGCGTGACGCTGCACCACATGGCGATCCGCCCCGACGCGGGGGACATCGTCGAGCAGCAGCGCGTGCCGATCGGACCAGACGACACCGCGAAGGACGTCTTCGACCGGATTGCGACCGCGGCCGCGATCGCGCTCGACCGCGCGCTGCCCGGCGTGCTCGCGGGCACCGCGCCCCGGCGGCCGAACGACCTCGCCGCGGGGTCGTACTTCGGCGCCCGTCGTCCCGAGGACGGCCGCATCGACTGGGCATGGCCGGCGAAGCGCATCCACGACCTCGTGCGCGCCGTCGCCCCGCCGTACCCGGGCGCGTTCTGCGACCTGCCGGGCGGACGCCTCGCGATCCTGAGGACGCGACTGTCCGCCGCGCCGCCCGCCGCTCCGGTCGCGCCGGGGGTTTTCGTCGCCGCGGGGGCGATCTGGGGCCGAGGAGGCGACGGTGGCTGCGTCGCCATCGTCGACGCGGCGATCGACGGGCGTACGGCCGACGCCGCGGCCGTGGAGCGCCTGCTCGCGTCCTGACGTCCGGACTCGAGGACGCCGCCCGCGCAACGTAGGCTCCCGCGATGGACCTCCGCGTACGAGCCGCGCTCGGTGGCCTCGCGATGCTGTGCGCGGCGCACGCCATCGCGCAGGGCGCGAACGTCGCGGCGATCCAGGCGAGCGAGGCGCGCAAGGCGGACGCGCGCACGCTCGCGGCGCTGGAGGCGTTCCGCCATGCGCTCATCGCGCGCTTCGGCGCCGATCCCACGCTCACGATGCTGCGGTGGAGCGAGTCGGAAGGCTCGGCGCTCGTGCAGACCTCCGGTGGCGCGACCGAGTACGTGATCCGGCAGGGAGATGCATGGGTGAGTACGGCGAACCGCAAGCTCGTGCCCTGGGCGCCACCGGCGGTCGCGACCGCGAACGCGTTCCGGCTGTCGAGCGTGAAGAGCGCGCCGATCCGCGCCTGGCTCGACGCCTGGCGCAAGGCGCCGGGTCAGGCGACCGATTTCATCACCGACTACGAGGCCGGCTACGAGCCGTCCGCGGCCCGCCTCGTCGTCCGCGCGCGCGTCGGCAGCATGACCACGTTCGGGCTCGCGCAGCACGCCTTCGATCCGTCGACCGGAAGCTCGGTGACGATCGCCGCCGCACCGCGTCAGGTGCCGAAGGCGATCGCGACCGCGCAAAGGCGCACCGACGACCTGCGGCGCGATGCGTCGGCGGCGCTCGCCGCGCTGCGCAAGGTCGAGCCCTCCGCGCGCCTGGGCTCGATGCGGATCTCGCAGCGCGAGATCGCGTTCACGCTCGCCGACCGCAGGACCTGGACCTTCGATCCGTCGTTCCGGCTGACCGCCGGCCGGCCCTACGACGGCAGCTTCCTGTGCGCCGAGGGCTGGCTCGAGGACGAGGTCGACTGGACGAAGCTCGCCGCGCTGCCGCGCAACGGCGTGCTCGCCGCCAACCTGGACGACGGGGACGAGGCGCACGCGCGCTTCACCGTCGATCGTTCGCGCGACTGCGGGCCGCTGACGATCGAGGTCACCTACGACAACTACAGGATCCCGCAGCCGTGGGCGCGCTTCGATGCCCGCGGCCGCTACCTGACGAGCCGATGACGGGGACCTTCCGCAGGTTCGACCCCAGGGTGCGCGCGTTGCCGGCGGTGTTCGCGCTCGCGCTCGCCTCCTGCGCGACGATTCCCGAGGAGCAGTGTCCGAAGGTGGACTGGTACGCGCTCGGGCTCGAGGACGGCCGCGCCGGACAGCCGGCATCACGCCTCGCCGAACATCGCAAGGCTTGCGCGGGCGTCAAGGTCGAGCCCGACGAACGGGCGTGGCTCGAGGGCCGCAGGGCCGGGCTCGCCGAGTACTGCCGGCTGCCTGGCGCGGTCGCTGCGGGGCTCGCCGGGCGCGGCTACGCGGGCGTGTGCCCGGATCCGCGCTTCGGTCGACTCCACGCGGCGGCGCGGCAGGTGTACGACGCGCGCGCGAAGATCGCGGAGATCGACCGCGACCTCGCGAACCACCGGCGCGACATCGCCGACACCAACACCTCGGACATCCGACGCGACATCCTGCGCGGCCAGGTCCGCAGCCTCGAGAGCGATCGCTCTCGCGCGGTCGGCCGGCTCCGCGACGCCGAACGGGACCTGCAGGCGCTCCGGAGCGCGTCCGGCGCCTGAAACCACCGTTGACGCGGCGGCGCGCCGGAGCGGGCGCCATCACGAACTCCGAAGCTGTGAATGCATCCGGCGTCCCCGCGACGGGGTGTCCCGGCTCGCAGAGTTGCCCGCGGCCCCACGCCGCCGACGCAGCGCGCTCCCGAATGCGTGGCGCGGCAGCGGGCAACGCGGGGATGCAGGGTTCTTTCACAGCTTCTCAGTCATCGACCGTCCCCGACAGCGCGAGTCGGAACGATCCGCGCTCGAGTTCGAACGACTCGATATCGGAGCGGCGCAGGAGTTCACGGGCCAAAGCCGACGCCGGCGAACGCCTGCTCTCCCAGGTGATCGGCGTCCGGTTCTGCTTGAAGCCGCGATAGGCGGCCGGGTGCAGGAACAGGAACAGCAGCAGGTCCTCGTCCGACTCGAACGGTCCGTGCTCGGCGCGCACCTGCGGCAGCGACGGTCGGTCCAGGCCTTCGAGCGGATCGATCATCGGCGCATCGCCGACGAGTCGATCGAGAACGTCGGGATCGATCGGCCGGATCGGACGGCCGAACGCTCCGCGCGCATAGCGGCGCACCGACTCGGGCACGGTCGCATAGCGGGCGCCTTCGGTCACGTTGAGCACCGCCTGCACGCCGACGAACTGGGAGAACGGCGTCGACATGTGCGGATACCCGAGTTCCCCGCGCACCCGCGCCGCCTCCTCGAGGACCTCGGGCATGCGGTGCGACAGGCCGAGGTCCTGCAGTTGCCGTTCGAGGTTGGAGATCATGCCGCCGGGAATCTGGTGGCCGACGTAGCTCTGGTAGTGGGCCGGGTCGAAGCGGACTTCCTCCGGCACCGGCTTGCCCTCCTCGTGCGCGACCCATGCGAACCAGTCGTCGATCTCGTCGATCGCCGCGTCATCGACGTCCGTAGACCTGCCCTCCTCGCGCGCCATGCGCACGACGTCCATCGTGCAGGGCACCGACGTTCCCCACGCGAGCGGACGGGCGGCGGTCCAGACGACGTCGACGCCGGCGCGGATGGCCTGGCGGCAGCTCTCGCGCGACAGGCCCGTGCTCGTGTGCGTGTGGAAATGCAGTTCGCGATCGCCGATGGCCTCGCGAATCGCGGTCACGGCGGAGTGCGCGCGCTCCGGGAACATCACGCCCGCGGAATCCGACAGGATCAGCGCATCCACTCCGGCGTCCGCGAACTCCTTCGCCTTGCCGGCGAGGTAGGCGTCGCTGTGCGCCGGACTGTCGTTGTAGCCGACGAGCCCCTTGACCTTGAAGCCCAGCCTCCGGCCCTCGCGAATCAGCCAGTCCATGTTGCACAGGTCGTTCAGGCCGTCGAACACCTTGAAGCCGTCGACGCCGTTGCGCAGCAACGTCTCGAGGAAGAGCGTCTGGACGTCGTAGGGCTGGCTCTGCCAGCCCCACAGGTTCCGCGCGCGCACGAGCACGTCGAACCGCGTCTTCGGCATGAGTCCGCGCAGCAGGCGCGCGCGCTCCCAGGGGTCCTCGAACAGATAGCGCGCCGCCGTCTCGAACGACACGCCTGCGTGCACGCACACGGTATCGAACCCCGCGACGTCCATCACCGGCGCGATCGGGAGCATCGACTTCGTCCGCATGCGCGTCGCCCACAGCGACTGCTGGGCGTTGCGCAGCGTCTCGTCGAGGATGCGGAGCTTGCGCAAGTCGTCGTCTCCTCCGGTGGCGCGGATCGTGCGCGGCCTACGCCGTCCGCGAACCGGCCTTCTCGATGGTCATCAACGTCTGGTCGGCCTGCACCATCGACTCGTTCGCGACGTCGATCGTGCGGACGACGCCGTCGCACGGCGCGAGGACCGACGTGAACAGCTTCATCACCTCGACGATGCCGATCTGCTCGCCCGTCCTCACGCGCCGCCCGACTTCCACGAACGGCGGCGCGCCCGGCGACGGCGCCGCGTAGAACACGCCGGCCATCGGCGGCTTGACGTCGACGACCGTGTCGGACGGCACCGGCCGGGAGCCGGCGCGCGTCGTCGGAATCTCGGGCGCGATCCCGGCACCTGACGGTGACGCGAGGCCCGGGCCGGGGGTCCGCGGTCCGGGATCCCCCACGTGTCCGAGCGAATCCGGGTCAGGGATCGGCCCACCGCGCTCCGGGCGCGGCACGGGGCGGTCGAGCGGCGCGGCCTCGCGCCGGCGCACGACCCGAAGCCGGAAGCCGTCGAACTCGACCTCGGTCTCGCCCGGTGGCGCAGCGTCGATGAAACGCAGGATCGCGAGCGCGTCGCGGAACGTGAGATCGCTCATCGCGCGACCTCCCGGTGCCAGCGTGCGCGACGGGCGATCGGGTTCACGCCGCCCGCTCCTTCGCGGCATCCGCCCCGGAGAACCGCCGGTGGATGAGTTCCCCGACGAGGCGCGTGTTGACGCGGCCGCTCGCGAACTCGGAGGACTCCATCACGACCCGCAGGAACGGCAGCGTCGTGGTGACACCCGCGATCTCGAAGCGGGCGAGCGCATCGCGCATGCGCGCGATCGCCCGATCGCGATCCTCGCCGACGACGACGAGCTTGGCGAGCAGCGAATCGTAGTACGGCGGCACCGTGTATCCGGCGTAGCAGTGGCTGTCGAGCCGCAGGTTCTCGCCCTGCGGCGGGTTCCAGGCGGCGATCCGGCCCGGATCGGGACGAAACGCCCGCCACGGATCTTCGGCGGTGATCCGGCACTCGATCGCGTGGCCGGCGAACCGCACGTCCCCTTGTGCAAAGCGGAGCGGCTCTCCGGCCGCGATGCGCAGCTGCTCCTGCACGAGGTCGATTCCGGTCACCATCTCGGTGACCGGATGCTCGACCTGGATCCTCGTGTTCATCTCCAGAAAGTAGAACGCGCCGCTGTCCTGGTCGACGATGAACTCGACCGTGCCCGCGCTCAGGTAGGCGAGCCTCGACGCGAACGCGACGCCGGCGTCGAGGATCCGGTTCCGCAGCGCGCCGTCGATCGAGGGTGCGGGCGACTCCTCCACCACCTTCTGATGGCGTCGCTGGAGCGAGCAGTCGCGCTCGCCCAGATGCACGATCCGCCCCTGCCGGTCGCCCAGCACCTGAACCTCGACGTGGCGCGCATTGGCCACGTATCTCTCGAGGTACAGCGCGTCGTTGCCGAAAGCGGAACGCGCCTCCGCGGCGGCGGCCGTCAGCATGCGCGGCAGTTGGGCGACGTCGTCGACGATCTTCATGCCGCGGCCGCCTCCGCCCGCAGCCGCCTTGATCATCACCGGCAGCCCCATCCGCGCGACGACGTCCTCGGCGTCCGCGACCGACGCGACCGCCTCCGTCCCCGGCAGGAGCGGCAATCCGCACTCGCGGGCGAGCGAGCGCGCTTCGAGCTTGTCGCCCATGCGCCGGATCTGCGAGGGATCGGGGCCGACGAAAACGATGCCGTGGTCGGCGCACAGCTGCGCGAGCTCGGCGGATTCGGCGAGGAAGCCGTAGCCGGGGTGAACCGCATCGGCCCCCGAGCCCAGCGCCGCGGCGACGATGAGCTTCGCATCGAGGTAGCTGTGCCTCGCGGCGGCCGGGCCGATGCACACGGTGCGATCGGCGAGCTGCGCGGGCAGGCTCTCGCGATCGGCGACCGACGCCGCCAGCACGGTCTCGAGCCCGAGTCCTCGACACGCACGCAGGATCCGGACGGCGATCTCGCCGCGATTGGCGACCAGCACGCGTCGCAGGCTCATCGCTCCCTCACGCCGGCGTCGATGCGGCATCCGCGGTGTCCTTCTCCCGCACGCGGAAGAGCGGTTGGCCGAACTCGACGAACGACCCCTCTTCGACCGCCACCTCCACCACGCTGCCGCAAACGCCTGCCTTCACCTCGGTCCGCCTGCCGAGGACGTCGATCGCGCCGACGGTCGTGTCCGGCCGGATGTCGCGGCCGGGTTCGACGAACGGCGGGGCTTCCGGTCCGCTGCGACCGACGAACCAGCCGAGCGACGGCGACGCGACCGTCGTGAGCCCGGTTTCGCCGCCGGGCACCGGGCCGTTCGCCCCCGCCATGGGGGCGCGCGCCGACGCGCGGGCTGGCAAGGTGCGATCGACGGCGATCCGAACCGGTCCGAGTTCGAATCGAATGCGGCCGAACCGCGATTGCCGGAAGGCATGCAGTATCGCGATCAGGTCATCGCGTTCGAGCGAAGGCGTCATCGAACACGCGGCCCGTCGGACTACACCAGGATGTCGCCGTCGCGCGCCACCGTGTGCCTGCCGTCGACGACGATCGTCACGCGATCGACGATCCCCTCGAGCCGCAACCGGCTGTTGGCGACTCCGCGGTCCGCGCCGTGACCGATGCCGAAATGCGTCGCGCCGTAGCGCTTCTTCTCGCTGCGCATGCATCCGGTGTAGGGCAGGCAGCGGCGATTCGTGCCGATGGCGATCTCGCCGCCGACCAGCATCGAGTTCTCGTCGCCGTAGCGCTCCAGGTAGCGACGGACCTCCCGCGCTTCGTGACCGCCGCGGATGTCGACGACGCGTCCGTTCTCGATCTGCAGCGTCACCGGCTCGCGCCAGTTGCCGGGCGGATGGTGCGCGGTGGCGTCCCACACGACGATGCCGTTGGCGGTGCCGGGGAGCGGTTCGACGTGCACTTCGCCGAACGGCCAGGTGCCGGAACCGAGGCGTCCGGTGTCCGGATGGCGCCCGAAGGGAATTTCGCCCCAGCGCTTCGCGAGCGCCCCCGGCGGGTACCCGGAGATATCGGCTTCGAGGTCCGTGCCCGCTGCCGACGTCACGCGGATGCGCGTCCCCTGGTCGAAGACCGTGGCGATGCGGCGCTGGAGGTCGCAGATCTCCTCGACTTCCGCCTCGGTGACCGCGCCGCCGCCTTCGACCAGGATCTCCTGATTCATCTCCTCCCACAGCCAGACCGGCGTCTTGCCCCGTCCGCTGCCCTCGGAGCGGATCTGGCGCAGGCCGGGCGTGCCGCTGTTCAGCGCGGTCGTCGTCAACGCGATGACGACATCGGCCTCCTTGGCGGCCGGGATCGCGAGTGGCGAAGGATCGGCGCAGTGGTAGGCACGCTGCGGGTACAGGCACAGCAGGGGCTCCGCTCCGCGCTCGTGGAGCGCGGCCATCGTCGCCTGCCAGATCAGCGGGTCCATCTGATCGTCGGTGAGGATGACGAACTTGTCTCCCTCGCGGACGTGACGCATCGGATACCGCAGGCACTTCAGCAGCGATATGAGACGCGTGGCCGGCGTCCCGTAGCGCGAGATCTTCTCCATGGTCGACCCTTCCTGCTCGCCGGGGGCGAGGCATATTGCATGCAAACTGTCCATCTCGCAAGGGTCCGTGCCGCCCCGTGTCCGACGATTGCATGCGAAATCGAGCCCGGGAGTCCGGGGGCGATCCGAGCCTCCTCGATCCGCCCGAGCCTCGCGCGCAGGACGCCGGCCGCCCCGGGGTCACCGGCGCCGATCGGCCGCGGCCGTGCGCTTCGCGCTTGCCTGAGGACCGATGCGCAGGAATTCGGGAATCGCCCGCCCGGACCGGCTCGCCTTCAGCTGTTCGATGAGGCGCGCCTTGTTGTCGCGGCTGCGCTGCGCGTGCTCCCGCATCTGGAATTCGACCCGCGCGCCCTGGCGATCGCGCAGCGCGCCGACGATCGCGACGTGGTCGTCGTGCGCGGCGCGCATCAATTGCAGCACCGTCCGACGCAGCGCGACGCTGAAGGTGATGGCGTCGGCCGAGGCCATCGGGACCCTCGCGTTGGACTCCATCGCGCGGATCAGCGCCCCGTTGCGCGATCCGCGCACCAGCACGTCGTGGAAGCGGCCGTTCATCCTCGCCCAACGCTCGGGGTCGAGCCGCCGGTCGTCGTCGGCCAGCAGCAGGCGTCCCTCCTCGAGGCACGACTCGAGGACCTCGAGTTCCTCGTCGGTGGGACCGCGTTCGGCGACCAGTCGCGCGGCCATGCCCTCCAGCGTGCCTCGAACGTCGATGGCGCCGGCGACGTCCTCCATCGTGAATGCCCGCACCCGATAGCCGCGGCGCGGCATCCGCTCGACCAGACCTTCGCGCTCGAGTTCCGCGAGCGCCCAGCGCAGCGGCGTGCGCGACACGCCGAGCCGGGGAGCGAACACGAGTTCCACGATGCGCTCTCCGGGCGCGAGGCGCCCCGAGAGCACGAGATCCCGCAACGACGCGACGACGGTCTGTACGCGTGACATGGCGTGCCTCCTCTCCCCGCGTTCCAAGGGCGTCCACGAGGGATTGCGCCTGACGTCATTGTATGCAATTATCCCCGCGACACCGCCACATCATACGTTCGCGAATGTGCGAATGCGAACTTGGTGCGCGGATTGCATGCAACCATTGCCCCACGCTCCGGCCAGGAGATGGCATGTCGCCCACGCCGCCCCGGGATGATCGGCCAAGCTCCGGCCTGGGCGGGCTCGTGTCGCTCCCCCCGCCGCGCAGTCCGGGCGCCGGCGACGCGGCCCCGCGCGCTCTCCAACGTTCGCACGGACCGCGCATGCGCGCGCGGATCCGGTCCGTTCCCGCGGCGCCGCGCCGCACAGACAGGAGGATCCCCATGGGTTCGCTGGCTTCATTCGTTCTCGGTGGGCGCGCCTTGTTGGGCGCGGGCGCATTCGCCTTCGCGGCCGCCCTCGCCGCCGCCCCGCTGGACGACCTCGCGAAAGTCGCCGCGGGAAAGGGCCCCGTCACCTGGTACGAGAGCTCCCCGGTCGAGCAGATCGACAAGGTCGTCGCGGCCTTCCACAAGACCTATCCGGACATCCAGATCAAGTACGTGCGCCTCGTCGGAGGCAACGAACTCGCCGTGCGCGGCGTCCAGGAGATGCAGGCGCGCAACTACACGGCGGACGTCCTGACCGGAGGGGCCGACCACATCTGGCAGCTGCAGGGCCGCGGCTACCTCGAGAACGTCGACTGGAAGGCGCTCGGCGTCCCCGAGAAACTGACGCCGACGCCCTTCGCGCTCGCCACGGCCGCGTCGGTGTACGTCGTGTCCTGGAACACCAACAAGGTCACCGAGGCCGAGACGCCGAAGACCTGGGACGACATCGCGGATCCGAAGTGGACCGGACGCATGGGCTCCTGGGTGCGGGCGTCGGTCTTCGCGCAACTGGCGTCGAAATGGGGTGAGCCCAGGGCGGACGCGCTGCTCGCGCGCTTCGTCAAGATCAAGCCGATGCTGTTCAAGTCGACCTTCCCGCTCGCGCAGGCGGTCGGCGCGGGAGAGATCGACATCGGCGTCGGCTTCTACCATTCGACGCTGCCACCCGTGCTCGCGGGCGCGCCGATCAAGTACAAGGTGCTCGACGTGGTGCCGATGCACACCATCTATTCGACGCTGACGAAGAACGCGCGCAATCCGGAGGGCGCGAAGGTGCTGCTCGCCTGGCTCGCGAGCGACGCCGGCGCGGCGGCCTACGAGGGCGCGACGCACCGCGGGAATCCGCTGATTCCCTCGACCAAGACGGCGCAGCTGATCGCGGGCCGCGACATCGTCGAGTTCCCGCCGGACAAGTCCGACGAGCTCGGCCGCATCAACCAGCGGATGAACGCGGTTCTCGAGAAGGTCGGCGCCGCCCGTTAGCCGTCCGCGCGGAGCGCACGATGGGCGCGACGGCGTCGGCCGCGACCCGCCTTCCGGGCGCGGCCGGTCCGCGCGGCGGCCGGTGGCGGGAGCGGCTCCCCGCGCTCGCGCTGGTCGCCGTGCTGGGCTACCTCGTCGTCGTGCCGCTCGCGCTGCTGGTCGTCGCGAGCTTCTCGCCGACCGGCCTTCCGCTCGACCCCGGCTGGTCGATCGACAACTACCTGCGTGTCTACCGCGACCCCGGCTTCTACCGGCTCGCGCTCACGACACTCGAGTTCGCCCTCGGCTGCATGGTCGCGACGCTGATCGTCGGAGGCACGCTGGCGTGGCTCGTCGAACGGACCGACCTGCCGGCAAAGCGCCTGTGCCGCATCATGATCGTGGTGCCGATGGTGCTGCCGCCGTTCCTGCTGGCGATGGGCTGGGTGTTGCTCGCGAGTCCGAGGACCGGGCTCCTGACCGGCCTGCTGCAGTCGGCGCTCGGCCTGCGGGAGGGGCCGTTCAACATCTATTCGCTCGGCGGCATGGTGTTCGTCGAGACGCTCGCGCTCGTGCCCTCGACGTTCCTCATCCTGTCGCCGGCGTTCCGCAACATGGACCCGGCGCTCGAGGAAGCGGCGATGACGTCGGGCGCGAATCTCGCGCAGACGATCCGCCGCATCTTCGTCCCCCTGCTCACCCCGGCCATCCTCGCCGCGGCGACGTACCTGCTGATGGTGGGCTTCCTCGTCTTCGACGTGCCCGGGACGCTCGGCATGCCCGTGGGCATTTTCGTCATGTCCTCGCGGATCCTCTACCTCGCGACCGACCAGGCGGGCGGCGTCTCCGCGTACAGCCAGATCGCGGCGATCGCGATGAGCTTCCTCGTCCTGCTGCTCGGGCTCGCGTGGCTCTACCGGCGGATGACGCGCGCCGCGGGACGCTTCGTCACGGTCACGGGAAAGGGCTTTCGGCCACGGCAGCGCAAGCTCGGGCGCGCGAAGCCGCTGGCGATCGCGTTCGTGGCCGTCTACTTCGCGCTCGCGGTGCTGCTGCCGCTCGCGGTCCTGGGCTGGACGAGCCTGATGCCGTATCTCACTCCCGTCAGCCTCGATTCGGCCCGCCTCGTCACCCTCGCGAACCATCGTGCGGCGCTGGAGAGCGCGAGAGTCCTGCAGGCGACCTGGAACTCGATCTGGGTGAGCATGCTCGCCGCGACGCTGACCTGCGCGCTGGCGCTCTCGGTGTCCTGGGTCGTCCACCGGACGCGTGCGCGAGGGCGGGGCGCGATCGACGCGCTCGCGTTCATGCCGATCGCGATCCCCGGCGTGATGATCGGGATGGCGCTGGTCTACGTGTACCTGACGCTCACGTTCGTGCCGGTGTACGGCACCCCGTGGATCCTGGTCATCGCGTTCACGACCGTCTACCTGTCGTTCGCCTCGCGCACGACCAACGGCGCGCTGGTCCAGCTGCACCGCGACCTCGAGGACGCGGCGCGCGTCTGCGGCGCGGGCCCGCTCAGGCTGCTGCGCCGCATCGTGGTGCCGCTGATGCTGCCCGCGCTCGCGGCGGTCTGGATCTGGGTCGTCGCGCACGTCGTTCGCGAGCTTTCGACCGCGCTGCTCCTGCAGGGCGAGGACAACCCGATGCTCGCCGTGCTGCTGTGGAGCTACTGGTCGGGCGGCGAGCCGACCAAGGCCGCCGCGGTGGGCGCGTGGCTCATCTTCCTCATGACGATCGCGACGATCGCCTGGCAGCTCGCCGGCCGCCGCGCCCACGGCGGGCGCGTCGCGTAGGCCATGATCCACCTCGACGACCTGTGGGTCGACTATCCGCTCGCCGACTCGGTTCACACGGCCGTCGCCGGCGTGTCGCTCGAGGTCGTGCACGGCGAGTTCTTCACGCTGCTCGGCCCGAGCGGCTGCGGCAAGACCTCCGCGCTCCGCAGCGTCGCGGGCCTCGAGCGTCCGAGCCGCGGCTCGATCCGGATCGGATCGACGCTCGTCTTCGACGAGGCGCGCGGGGTCGACGTACCCACGCACCGCCGCGACGTGTCGATGGTCTTCCAGTCCTACGCGGTGTGGCCGCACTTGACGGTCGCGCAGAACGTCGCCTTCCCGCTCGAGGTGGCCGGGATCGCGCGCGAGGAGCGCGCCGGCCGGGTGGCCGATGCGCTCCGCCTCGTGGGCCTCGAGTCCATATCCGATCGGCCGGCGACCCAGCTCTCGGGCGGCCAGCAGCAACGCGTGGCGATCGCGCGCGGCATCGTGCGACGCTCGGGCGCCCTGCTCCTCGACGAGCCGCTCTCCAACCTGGACGCCAAGTTGCGCCAGCAGATGCGCTTCGAACTGCGTGACCTGATGAAGCGGGTCGGCATGACGGCGATCTACGTCACGCACGACCAGGACGAGGCGATGACGCTGTCGGACCGCGTCGCCGTCATGAACGAAGGCAGGATCGTCGAGCTCGGATCCCCGCAGGAACTCTACCTGCGTCCACGCACCCGTTTCGTCGCGACTTTCCTCGGCCGGGCCGTCGTGTTCGAAGCCGTCGGCAGCCGGACGATCGGATCGGACGGCGTCCTGATGACCGACGTCGGCCCGATCTGCGTCGGTTCGCCCCCCGCCGCCGGGCGCATCGACGCGTTGATGATCCGTCCCGAGGCGATCTCCCTGTCGCGCGAACCGGCGCCGGTGATCAACGGACGCCAGGGCAGGATCGTCAAGGCCACGTTCGCCGGCGCGCAGGTCGACTACCTGGTCGCGATCGAGGACGGGCCGACCATCGCCGTCGTCGGCGCGCCGTTCGATGCGTACCGCGTCGGCGACCGGATCTCGGTCGCGTTCCCGCCCGAGCGTCTGAGCTGCATCGCGAACTGACGCTCGCCGCTCCACCCGCCGTGTCGATCGCGTTCAAGTCCTACCATCTGCCGCTCGCCGTCCCGTACCGCTGGGCGAAGGGCGTCCAGCGTTTTCGGGGCGGACTGATCGTGCGCGCTGCGATCGGCGGCGAGGTCGGGTGGGGTGAGGTGGCACTGCCGCCCCACGTCGAGATGCCGCTCGCGGCCCAGGTGGCTTCGGCCGAGGCGATCGTCGCCGGCCTCGACCCGATGTCGGATGCGTTCCTGGACGAACTCGAGCTTCGCGAGTGCCCGGCCCGGCTTCGGTGCGGCATCGCGACGGCCGTGCTCGACGCGCGCGCACGGCTGCACGGAGTCTCGCTGGCCTCGCTCTGCGCGCCCGATCGCGCCGTTGCCGCGCGCGTCCCCGTCAACGAACTGGTCGGGGATGCCGATCCGGAGGCCTGCGCCGAACGCGCCCGCGCCACCGTCGCCCGCGGCCAGGACACGATCAAGGTGAAGTGCACCCCGGAGCGTGAGCTCGACCTCGCGCGCGTCCGCGCCATCCGCGATGCCGCGCCCGCGGCCAGGATCCGCCTCGACCCGAACGAGAGCTGGTCGCCGGACTGGGCCGCCTCGCACCTCGAGGCGATGGCGCGCTTCCGGATCGAGTACTGCGAGGAGCCTCTGCCGCGCGGCACGCCGCTCGCCGCCTACGCCGAACTGCGCAGGAACACGCGGGTGCCGATCGCTCTCGACGACTCGGCGCGCTCGCGCTTCCACGTCGAGCGCATCATCGAACTCGGGGCGGCGGATGCGCTCGTGCTGAAGGCGCCCCGGGTAGGGGGGCCGGATCGCGTGGCGGAGATCGTCCGTCTCGCGGAGTCGGCGGGACTGTCCTGCACGATCACCGCGAGCCTCGAGACGTCGGTCGGACTGTACGTCGCACTGCATTGCGCCGCCTTTACCGCGGAGCCGATCGCGCCCGCGGGCATCGGCACCGCGCGATTCTTCGCCCGGAACGTGGGCCCCCCGCCCGAGATCGTCGACGGCGCGATGGAGCTTCCCAACGGCCCGGGCCTCGGGTTCGCGCCCGACGGATGGTGGAACGCGGCCTGACCGGGCCGACGCGGCGCGTCCGCCGCATCCGCATCTTCGCACCGCCCCGGACCGTGGCGGTCCTGCCGGTCCGGACAGCGCCGCCGCGGGCCGGGGTCAGGGGCAGCGGCGCGCCGGTAGAATGGCCCCCCACCTGCGCAGGTCCGGTTCATGAAACGCATCCTGATCCTCGGCGTCAACGGCTTCATCGGCCACCACCTCTCCCACGCGGTCCTCGCCTCCACCGACTGGGAGGTGTACGGCATGGACATCGAGGCCGACCGGATCGCCGACCTGCTGCCGAAGCCGCGGTTCCACTTCTTCGAGGGCGACATCACGATCAACCGCGAGTGGATCGAGTACCACGTGAAGAAATGCGACGTGCTCCTGCCGCTCGTCGCGATCGCGACACCCGCCTCCTACGTGCGCGAGCCGCTGCGGGTGTTCGAACTCGACTTCGAGGCGAACCTGCCGATCGTCCGCGCCGCGGTGCGCCACCGCAAGCGCCTCGTGTTCCCGTCGACCTCCGAGGTCTACGGCATGTGCGCCGACGACGCCTTCGACCCGGAACGCTCGGACCTCGTGCTCGGACCGATCAACAAGCCGCGCTGGATCTACTCGTGCGCGAAGCAGCTGATGGACCGGGTGATCCACGCCTACGGCATCGAGCAGGGACTCGACTACACGCTGTTCCGTCCGTTCAACTGGATCGGCGCGGGACTCGACTCGATCAACACGCCGAAGGAAGGCAGCTCGCGCGTCATCACCCAGTTCCTCGGCCACATCGTGCGCGGCGAGCCGATCCGGCTGGTCGACGGCGGCGCGCAGCGGCGCACCTTCACCTGCGTGGACGACGGCATCGCCGCGCTCATGCGGATCATCGACAACCCGGGAGGCGTCGCGAGCCGGGCGATCTACAACATCGGCAATCCCGCCAACGACTGCTCGGTGCGCGACCTCGCGACGATGATGCTCGAACTCGCGGAGCGCTACCCGGAGTACCGTGACAGCGCGTCGCGCGTCGCGCTCGTCGACACCTCGGCCGACAGCTACTACGGCAGCGGCTACCAGGACGTGCGGCACCGCGTTCCGGCGATCGAGAACACGATGCGCGACCTCGGGTGGGCGCCGAACGTCGGCCTGCGCGATTCGCTCGTGCGCATCTTCGACGCCTACCGCGGCCACGTCGCCGCGGCACGCGCGCTGGTCGAGTAGCGTCGCGCCGATGCGTCTCGCGCTCAAGGTCGATGTCGACACGCTGCGCGGCACGCGCGAAGGCGTGCCGCGGCTCGTCGAGATCTTCCGGCGGCACGGCGTCGGCGCGACCTTCCTGTTTTCCGTTGGCCCGGACCACACCGGTCGCGCGATCCGGCGCGTGTTCCGCCCGGGCTTCGTCGGCAAGGTGCGCCGGACGGGCGTCGTCCACCACTACGGCGTGAAGACGCTCCTGTACGGCACGCTCCTGCCCGGTCCCGACATCGGCCGGCGCGCCGGCGACGTCATGCGCATGACGCGCGACGAGGGCTTCGAGACCGGGGTCCACAGCTTCGACCACGTCCGCTGGCAGGACGGCGTCGCGACCGCCGACGCCGCGTGGACGCGCTCCGAGATGACGCGCATGTGCGAACGCTACGCCGACGTGTTCGGCGAGGCCCCCCGCGTCCACGGCGCGGCCGGCTGGCAGATGAACCTCCACGCGCTGCGTCTCACGCAGAGGCTCGGATTCGAGTACGCCTCCGACGGCCGCGGCACCCATCCGCACCTGCCGTTCTGGAACGCCGAGCCGGTCCGCTGCCCGCAGTTCCCGACGACGCTGCCGACGCTCGACGAGCTGATCGGGCTCGACGGCGTCACCGCCACCAACGCGGCCGACCGCCTGCTCCACCTGACCGAGGCCCCGGTCGCGTCCGGCCACGTGTTCACGCTGCACGCGGAACTCGAAGGGATGCGCCTTTCCCCGGTGCTGGAGCAACTGCTGGGCGGGTGGAAGGCGCAGGGCTGGCGGTTGGGGAGCCTGCGGCAGATGCGCGACGCGGTCGAGCCGCTCGCGCTGCCCCGGGCGTACGTCGGGACCGGGACGGTCCCGGGGAGAAGCGGTACGCTCTTCGTGCAGCAGGGCCCGTTTCCGGGCGAGGCCGTGCCGCGCGCCGCCTGAGAAGCTGTGAAAGAACCCTGCATCCCCGCGCGCGGCATCGACGCGTCGCCGCGATCGCATGTGCGCGCGCGGACATTCCCCTCAAGCCCGAATCGAACCGAAGGATCGCCACCATGCTCGGCAAGAAGGTTCCCGACTTCACCGCGGAAGCGACCGCAGGCCCGTTCACGTTGTCCGACCACAAGGGCAGCCCGGTGGTCCTGTACTTCTATCCGAAGGACAACACGCCCGGCTGCACCACCGAAGGCGCCCAGTTCCGCGACCTCCACGGCAAGTTCGCCAAGGCCGGCGCGGTGGTCGCCGGCATCTCGCGCGACTCGATCAAGTCGCACCAGAACTTCGCCGCGAAGATGGGGTTTCCGTTCCCGCTGATCTCGGATGCCGACGAGAAGCTCTGCCAGGCGTTCGACGTCATCAGGATGAAGAACATGTACGGCAAGAAGGTGCGCGGCATCGAGCGCTCGACCTTCCTCGTCGGCGCCGACGGCAAGCTCGCTCGCGAGTGGCGCGGGGTGAGGGTCCCCGGCCATGCCGCCGAGGTCCTGGCCGCCGTCGAGGCGCTCGGAAAGCCGACCCGATGACGCTCACCGGGGTCAGGCCGCACCGGGGGTGACAGGCCCCGGCGGTGCGGCTTTGGCACAAAGGGTGGACATTCCGGGGGTTGGGGCCACAAGTTCTTGTGTTTTCGCCGGCCCGGAGCGTAGGATGGGCTTGCGCGGCGCCCTTTGCCCCGGGCGCCTCCCAGGAGAGCCATGGTCGAACGCAAGCTGCGCCCCGCCCCCTCCCAGCTCATCTCGCTCGCTTCCCGCAAGGCCGCCCGCTCCAGCAAGTCGGGCGGGCATCCGTCTCCGACGACGACCCGGCTCTTCGTGCTCGACACGAACGTGCTGATGCACGACCCGACGAGCCTGTTCCGGTTCGAGGAGCACGACATCTACCTGCCGATCCTCACCCTCGAGGAACTCGACAACCACAAGAAGGGCGTCACCGAGGTCGCGCGAAACGCGCGGCAGGCGTCGCGCTTCCTCGACGAACTGGTGACAGCGCACACCGGGCAGGGCGGCGACGGCATCTCGGGCGGCATCCCGCTCGAGCAGAAGAGCAACGGCGCGGCGACCGGACGGCTCTACCTGCAGACCGAGACGATCACGACCGCCCTGCCTCCCTCGCTCGCGAACGGCAAGGCCGACAACCAGATCCTCGCGGTGGTGATGCACCTCGCGCACGCCCACGCGCGGCGCGACGTCGTGCTGGTGTCGAAGGACATCAACATGCGGATCAAGGCCCGCGCGCTCGGGCTCGCGGCCGAGGACTACTTCAACGACAAGGTCCTCGAGGACACCGAGCTCCTCTACTCCGGCATGGAGGAGCTGCCCGCCGACTTCTGGGATCGGCACGGCAAGGGCATGGAGAGCTGGCAGCAGGGGGGCCACACGCTCTACCGCATCTCCGGCCCGCTGGTGCCGACGCTCCTCGCCAACGAGTTCGTGTGGCTGGAGCCGCCGGGCGAGGCGCCGTTCCACGCGATCGTCAAGGAGGTCAGCGGAAAGACCGCGCTCCTGTCGACGCTCAAGGACTACACGCACCAGAAGAACAACGTCTGGGGCATCACGGCGCGCAACCGCGAGCAGAACTACGCGCTCAACCTGCTGATGAACCCGGACATCGACTTCGTGACGCTCGTGGGTCAGGCGGGCACCGGCAAGACGCTGCTCACGCTCGCCGCGGGACTCATGCTGACGCTGGAGTTCAAGGTCTACACCGAGATCATCATGACGCGCGTCACGGTCCCGGTCGGCGAGGACATCGGCTTCCTCCCCGGCACCGAGGAAGAGAAGATGAACCCGTGGATGGGCGCGCTCGAGGACAACCTCGACGTGCTCAACAAGACCGATGACGATGCGGGCGAATGGGGGCGCGCGGCGACGCGCGACCTGATCCGCTCGCGCATCAAGGTCAAGAGCCTGAACTTCATGCGCGGGCGCACGTTCATCAACAAGTTCCTGATCATCGACGAGGCGCAGAACCTGACGCCGAAGCAGATGAAGACGCTGATCACGCGCGCCGGCCCGGGCACCAAGGTCGTGTGCCTCGGCAACATCGCGCAGATCGACACGCCCTACCTGACCGAGGGCAGTTCCGGCCTCACCTACGTCGTCGACCGCTTCAAGGGCTGGCCGCACTCGGGGCACGTCACGCTCACGCGCGGCGAGCGCTCGCGCCTCGCCGACCGGGCGGCGGAGATTCTCTGATGCAGTTGTCAGTTGGCAGTTGACAGTCGCGGCGAAGTCTCCGGTGGCGGCGCGTTGAGCGCCGATGCAACGTTTCCGTGGGTCAGGCTTGCCTGAAGCGATCAGCCGAATCGGAGGGTCGCAGCGAATGGCGACGGGCCGAAGCCGGACCTGCAAGGAAGTCTCAACGGCGCTTCATGCGCCGCCACCGGAATCACCGGCGCCACGGTCAACTGCCAACTGTCAACTGACAACTGACGCCCGTGAACGCGAAGCCGGTCCTGTCGCTCGTCGTGCCCTGCTACAACGAGGCGGCCGGCCTCGCGTCGTTCTGGGCCCGCGCCTCCGACGCGCTCGATGCGCTCGGACTCGCCTCCGAGGCGATCTTCATCGACGACGGCAGCCGCGACGAGACCTTCGCGGTGCTGGGTGCGCTCGCCTCGCGCGACCCGCGCGTGCGGGTCGTGGCCCTGTCGCGCAACTTCGGCAAGGAGGTCGCGCTGGCGGCGGGCCTCGACCACGCGCGCGGCGAAGCGGTCGTGCCGATCGACGCCGACCTGCAGCATCCGCCCGAACTGCTGCGTGAACTCGTCGCGAGATGGCGCGACGGGCACGACGTGGTGATCGCGCTGCGCCGCGACCGGGCGACCGACCCGTGGACCCGCCGTGCGGCGGCGGACCTCTTCCACCGCCTGTTCGCCCGTCTCGCGGCGGTCCCCGCCCCGCGCGGCGCGGGCGACTTCCGGCTGATGTCGCGCCCGGTCGTCGACGCGCTCCGCCGCATGCCCGAGCGCATCCGCTACATGAAGGGCATGTACGCGTGGGTCGGCTTCCGGACCACGACGGTCGAGTACGACGTCGAGGAGCGCTCGTCGGGCGAGTCCCGCTTCGGCTTCGTGCGGCTGTTGCGCCTCGCGCTCGACGGCGTCGTCTCGTTCTCCGCGCTGCCGCTGCGCGCGTCGAGCGTGCTGGGCGCCCTGTTCGCGCTCGTCGCGATCGCCTACGGCGGCTGGCTCGTCGTCCGCACGATCCTGCACGGCGTCGATGTCCCCGGCTACGCGTCGCTGATGGTCGTCGTGCTGTTCCTGGGCGGCGTGCAGCTCCTCTCGCTCGGCGTCATCGGCGAGTACCTGGGCCGCATGTACGACGAGGTCAAGGGCCGTCCGCTCTACCTGGTGCGCGCCCGGCTGGGCTTTCCCCCCGACGACCCGCGTCCCTGAGGTCGCGGCGATGGCGCTCGCGGCCGCGTTCGTCCGCTTCGCCTTCGTCGGGGCGATCGCGACGGCGGTGCATGCCACGGTGTTCGCGCTCGCCATCGAGTTCACGCCCATCGACCCGGTCGCGGCGACCGCGCTCGCGTTCTGCATCGCGTTCGCCGTGGGGTTCGCGCTCAATCGCGGCTGGACCTTCCGCTCGCGCGGCCGCCCGGCCGCGCAGTTGCCGCGCTACCTCGCCGCGCAGCTCGCCGGGCTCGCCTTGAACGCCGCGATCATGGCCTTCGCGGTCCACGACCGGCAGTGGTCGCCCTACGCCGGACTGGCGCTCGGCCTGCTTTTCGTGCCCCCGGTGACCTTCGCGCTGTCGCGCTGGTGGGTGTTTCGCTGACCGCGCAACGGCTGCACGAACCGCGATCGACGTCGGCGCCGTCCGAGGCGCGCTGTACCCACACGGGGCACCAAGTCACCGCCCGGAGCCGGCGGCACCGAGCCGCGCGCGCACGCGTTGCGCGAGCGTCCGCAGCTCGTCTCCGCAGCGGCGGTCGTGCGCGTGCGCCTCGGCCACCCGCAGCACCTCGCGCGCGAGCGCGGTCCCCCGTGCGGCGTCGCCGCCCGGCACGAGATGCAGCAATGCCTCGAACCAGGGCAGGAACAACGGCGAGGGCGGCACGCGCGCGGCGGGATCCGCCAGCGCCGCGTCGATCGCCCCGATCTCGACGAAAGCGCGTTCGTGGTTGCGTTCCAGATGCCGCCGGTATGCCGCGGCGACGACGCGAGCGGCACCGTGGCCGCCGCGCTGCACGAGATCCTCGGCGACCGCGGGCAGGAGCCGGTCCAGGTATCCCGGAGCGAGCGTCGCGAACGCGTGTTCGCGCCGCGGCATCGCGCCTTCATCGACGGCGAGCGCGAGCTCGTCGGCCGCGCGCTCGTCGCCGAGCGCGAGGCGGAGGAGCGCGCCGTCGATGCGCATCGTCCACAGGGTTCCTATCGCCTCCATGAACCAGATCGTACCGAGCGCCGCGCACCGCACGGTCGCCTCGACCGCCGCGCGGTACGATGCGAGCGCGCCGGCGTAGTCCCCGCGGACGTTCTGCGCGATCTGCGCATCGAGAAAGAAGCGCATCGGCAGGCAATAGGACCCGACCCGGCCCGCCTCCTGCGGCGTGGCGCACGCGCGCAGCTTCTCGATCGCGCGGACGGGATCGAGCGCCTCGGGCCCATGCCGCGCGGCGATCAGCGCGTCGAGGTGGTGGAGAACAGGAGCCGCCTCCGCGAAACGGCGCGCGCGCGAGAGGTCGCGGAGCAGGCGGTAGAGGTAGCCGATGCGCACCGACGGCTCCAGCGCTTCCTCCTGCCCGCGACGGGCGAGGTAGTCGAGTACCGGGCCGCGGTACGCCTCGCGTTCCGGCGGCAGCGAGAATGGACGCCGCGACGCCCACAGGAACTGGCGCCCGTTCATCGAGCGCCAGTGCCGGTGCTCGAACCCGGCCGCCGCCGCTGCGGCCTCGAATGCGCCGCGCGACAGCACGAAACCGTGAAATCCCGGCGACAGCGCGGCGAGCGTGGTCGACGGCTCGGTCGACGGATCGATGCACGACGCGTCGGGGGTCGTGAGCACGAGCACGCCGTCGTCGGCGACGTGACGTGCGAGCAGCGCGGCGAACGCGCGGGAATCATCGGTGTGCTCGATCACCTCCGAGGCCAGCACGACGTCGAAGCGCCGGCCGGCCAGCGGACCGCTGTCGAGGCGCTCGGCCACGATCGGCGCGCCGAGCATCTCGCGGCCCAGGCGGCCGTAGGGCGCGCTCTCGACGCCGATCGCCTCGCCGCGTCCGCTGTGCCGCCAGAAGTCGACGCCGAAGCCGAAGCCGCAGCCCACGTCGAGTAGCGAACCGCGTTCGCGCGCGATCAGCGCCGGCCAGACCGTCTCCCATACGTCGCCGCCGGCCTCGACGTAGTGGCGCCAGGCGTCGCCCGCGATCTGGTCGACGTCCGCGATGTCGGTGATGCCCGGCGGATCGAATGCCAGCGTGCCGCAGCCCTCGCAGCGAAAGAGCTCGAGGACCGGATGCGGCGGCTCGACCGAGGGGACCGTCAGCACCCGGGACGACGGGCCGCGCCCACCGCAGGCCGGGCAGCGCAGGTCGTGGGCGCGCGGCGCATCCGCAGGATCGAAGACGATCTCGTCGGGGAGGATCGCTCGGCGGGCGACGTCGGTGTGCAACATGGGCGAGATGGCGCCGATCAGCGGGCGTCCGCGTCCGCGGGCACGTCGTCCCGGCGAAACGCGAACCGCCGCGGCGGGCGATCCAGCTCCGGATGATAGGCGGGATCGCGCGAGAGTCGCTCCGCGTGCCGCTCGCGCATCGCATCGGCATCCTGGCCCGCCGCCGCCGCGGACTCGGTCGCGCGCAACGCACCCGGAACGCGGAACACCGCCGACGGATGCCAGATCGCGCGACAGCCGCGCGCCGCCGCACGCAGGCACAGGTCGACGTCGTGGTAACGGCGCGCGAAGGCGTCCGCGTCGTAGCCGCCGAGTTCCTGCCAAAGCGTCCGCCGGATCGCCATCGCATCGCCCCGGACCGCCGACACGTTCTGCACGACGTCAAAGCGAACGGCTGCCGATGTCGCGAATCGCGACGACGCGGCGAACGCCAGGTCGACGATGGCGTCGCGGTCGAGGAACCACGCGCCGCCGACCGACATGCCGAACGCGTCGCGGATCTCGCCGCCGGCCGGGCCCGCGTCGGCCAGGGCCGCGTGTGCCGCGAGCACCTGGATGGCTTCGACGGGCGTTGCGTCGATGTCGCCGCGCAGGAACAGCAGCACCTCGCCGCGTCCGCGCGACGCCGCGTCGTTGATCCGCGACGCATCGCCTTCGCCGAGCGTGAGCGGTTCCGCGCTCACGCCCTCCCTGCGGGCCGATGCGAGCTCGACCTCGCGCACGTCGATGACCTGCGCAGGCAGCGCGGCCCACCACCCCGGTCCAGCGTTTCTCCCGGCCTCGACCAGCACGACGAGCGACACCGTCGGGGTCGCCCGCGGATCGGCCTGCAGGTGGTGTCCGCCGCCGACGCGCGCGATGGTCACGTCGACGCCGCGGCGCGCCCATGCGTCGGCGACCGTGCGCTCCTGCGCGGACGCGGCGTAGGTCTTCTGCCGATGCCCGGCCGCCGTCGACCCCGCGCTCCGCCGCCAGTGGTAGAGCACCTGCGGCACGTGACGGATCGATCGCGCGTCGACACGTTCGGAGCAGCGCAGCGCGAGGTCCCAGTCCTGGGCTCCCTCGTAGCCCTCGCGAAAGCGCCCCGCCGCCTCCACCAGCGCGCGCCGGTAGACCCCGAGGTGGCTCACCACGTTCTGCGAGCGCAGCAGCGCCGGGTTCCACGCGGGCTTGAAGTACGGCTCGATGCGCATGCCCGCCTCGTCGAGCTTGTCCTCGTCGCTGTAGAGGATCGCCGCGTCGCGATGGGCGTCGATCGCCAGAGCCATCTCCGCGAGCGCGTCCGCCGCGAGCAGGTCGTCGTGGTCGAGGAGCGCGACGAACGGTGCGGTCGCGAGCGCGAGCGCCGAGTTCGACGCGGCCGAGATGTGGCCGTTGCGCTCGCGAAAGGTCACGCGGACGCGCGCGTCGCGCGCCGCGCAGTCACGCAGCACCGCCGCGACATGCGGCGCGCGCGATGCGTCGTCCGCGATGCACAGCTCCCAGCGGCCGTAGGTCTGCGCGAACACGCTGTCCAGGCAGGCGCGCAGGTGCTCTTCGGGCGGATCGAACACCGGGAGCACGATCGCGATGAACGGCGCGTCGGAGCGTGCGGCGATCGCGCGGCGGCGCTCCTCGCGCGAGGCGTCCCGCGCGCGTTCGCGCGTGTCACGCCAGGCCCGGTAACCCTCGGCGGACGCTTTGCCCTGCGGATCGCGCGCGAGTTCGAGATTGCGAATCGCCGCCGCCACGCCCGGGCGCACGTCGAGGGCGCGGGCAATGAGGCCGGCCGCCTCGTCGAAGCGGAACTGCATGAGCCGCGTCACGCCGAGCATGTGCAGCGCGTCGAAATCCGCCGGGTCGACTTCGAGCGCCTGCTGGTAGAGTCCGGCCGCCTCGTCGAGCCGCCCGGCGTGCTGCGCCGCGAGCGCCCCGCGCTTCAGCGCGTCGAGCCGCCCGGGATCGGACGACCGTCCGCCGGGCGCACCGTGGCATTCCTTGAAGCGGCGCCCGCTGCCGCAGGGACATCGGGCGTTGCGCGCCACCGCGCCGATCGGTCCCGGGGTCATCGCCGCCCGGTCACGCGGGCCACAGGTGGGCGAGTCCGCGGTCGGCGAGCGCGCCGCGCAGCCGTTGACGACCCCGCTCGTCGAGTGCGGGATGCTCGCCGATCCGCGCGAGGAAGCGCCGCAGGACCCGCTCGACCTCGACCTGTCCGGCGAGATGGCGCGACACGAACGTGTTCGCGCCGTGGATCCGGTAGCGATACAGGGGCTCCGGGACGACCGCGATCCCGGTCACCGCGCTCGCCGCGAGCACGAAATCCCAGTCGTGGCACACCTCCAGCGCGGCGAACGCGCCGATCATGTCGAGGAGCGAGCGGCGGAACACGAGGTTGCCGCTCGACACCGCGAGGTTCGTGCGCGTGAGCGCTTCGATGCGCTCGTCGGGCGTGCGCACCGTCCGGATCGATGCCGCCAGCGCCTCGGTCGCCGGGTTCGCGGCCGGCCGGTCGTCCTCGTCGACGAAGGAGACGCCCGACCAGGCGAGCATCGAACTCGGGCCGAGCGCGTGAGCAAGCCGCGCGAGCCGGTCGCGTTCGTAAGCGTCGTCGGAGTTGATGAGCGCGAGCGTCTCGCAGGAGGCGAGCGCGAGTCCGCGGTTGATCGCGACGTGCGCGCCATGGTTCGACTGCCGGGCGAGCGTCACCGGGAACGGTGCATCGAGCGCGAAGCGTTCGACGACTCCGGCGCTCCCGTCGCTCGACCCGTCGTCGACGACGACGAGTTCCCGCGGCAGCGCGCTCTGCGCGGCGACCGACGCGAGCGCGCGGGCGACGAACCGCTCGTGGTTGTACACCGGCATCACCACGCTCACGCCGCTCGCGCCGCGCGCAGGCGGCGATCCGAAGCGTCGGACGGTCAGCGCGCCGGTCGCGATCGCCTCGGAGGCGTCGCGCTCGACCGCGCTCCAGGCAGGACGCTCGAGCGAAGGCGCGTTCGCCCGCGAGCCTTCCGCGAGGCCGTCGCGGAACGCCTCGAGGTAGGCCCGCCCGTAGCGGGCGTCCGGCTCGAGGCAGCAGCCTTCCGCCCATTCGTTCCACGCGTTCACGAAGAGGAGCCGCTCGTCGCCGGAAAGCCGCCTGCGCGTGTCGATCACCATCCGCTCGACCCACCAGCCGAAGAGTTCGGGACTCGAGCCCGTGAACACGGTGCCGCGCGCTCCTCGGCGCGCAGTGTTGTCCCAGGACGGGAACACGCAGCGCAGCGTCTTGTGCGCATCGACGTCGCGCCGCACCGACTGGATCACCTGCGCACGGTAGCTCGTCACGATGCCGGTGAAGTCCGGCGCGAGGCCGGCGACCTGGGCGTTCATCCAGACGGCGCGGTGCCCGTGTGGAGGAAACTCGACGACCGCGTCGAACGCATCGCGCATCGCGGCGGTGAGATCCCCGGTCTCGCAGGCGACGAGATACGGATCGGCCTCCCCCGCCGCGCGCGCCTGCTTCCGCCACATCGCCGTCGTCGCGGCGATCTCCGGAATCAGCGGAGCCTTGTAGACGAGGAGGACCGGCCGCCCGGCGACGCGTACGTAGCGCGGATCGCGGAACAGGCGCAGGAACGCCTCGAAGACACGCGCGCTGTCGTCCCTGCTGTAGCGCTGCTCGAGCAGCACTTCGTGGTCCAGACCGTCCCAGCGCCGCGTCCAGTTCTCGTTCGCCCAGCACACGCAGAACGGGAAGTCCGGCGTGCCTCGCGCGAGCATGGCCTCGAGCGGGCGCTCGAGCAGCCGCCGGCCGTTGAACCAGTAGAAGTAGTAGCAGAAGCCGAAGATGCCGTGCGCACGCGCGAGTCCCGCCTGCGCGAACGCGACCGCAGGATCGGTGAGGTCGTACCAGCCGAGTTCGCCGGGAAGCTTCGGCTGCTCGTGGCCCGCGAACTGCGGCACCGCGCGGCGCACGTTGGTCCACTCGGTGAAGCCTTCGCCCCACCAGGCGTCGTTCTCCGGAACACGGTGGAACTGCGGCAGGTAGAACGCGAGCGCGCGCACCGGCGCGTCGTCGCGCGTCACGGCGCCGTCCCGACGTGCGGAATCGCCCGCGGGTCGAGGCCCGCGCCCGCACCGACGGCCACCCGCACGCGCCGGCGCCCCTGGCCGGAGATCTCGCGCAGCCGGTCGATGAAGCTCGACAGCGTGTTGTCGACCACCACCAGCGCGACCGCCCGCGCGCGCGTTGCGAGCGTCCAGTCGCCCAACGGCCGGCCGGTGCCGACGCACACGACGACGTCGCGCTCGCCGCAGGAGGCGAGCCGCGCGGCGGCGTCGCCCGCGATCGTGCGCCCCCGCTCGACCACGATACGTTCGCAGGCCGCGCCCCGCGCGTCGGCATCGCGGGCCAGGGCGTTCGCCACGTCGGGGTCCTGCGCCGCGTCGAGCACGAACACCCGGTCGGAGGCCCCGACGCCGTCGAGCGGCGCGACCGGCGGATCGACGACGAGCTTCGCGTAGCGGGGCAGCACCTCGCGGCACAGCGCGGCCTCGTCCTCGGCGATGCGGCGTCCCTGGACCACGAGCGCGAGATTGCCGTGCGCCGCCTCGAGCCCGGGCGCGAGCGCGAGGGCGCGCCGGATGTCGCGTTCGGCGTCGTCGAATGCCTGGAGCTGGAAGTACGCGACGCCGCGCATGTGCCAGGCGTCGAACAGATCGGGCCGGAGCGCGAGAACCGCGTCGTAGCCGCCGATCGCCTCGCCGATCTGTCCCGCCTGCTGCGCGGCGAGCGCGGCCTGCAGGCGCGACGCGATCTCGTCGCCCGGCGGCGGCGCCGCCATGGCCGCCGGCGCGCCCGCGCGGCCGTGGCAGTCCTTGTACCGGCGCGCGCTGCCGCAGGGACAGGGCGCGTTGCGCGAGGACGGCGGGACCAGCGTCGTCGTCGCCATGCGGCCCATCAATACGAACCGGGCGCCGCGAAATTCTCGAAGCGCGTGTACTCGCCGAGGAAGGTCAGCCGCACGGTCCCGATCGGGCCGTTGCGCTGCTTCGCGATGATGATCTCCGCGACGCCCTTGTCGGAGGTGTCCTCGTTGTAGACCTCGTCGCGGTAGATGAACAGGATCACGTCCGCGTCCTGTTCGATCGCCCCGGAGTTGTGGCTGACGACGCCGTCGGCGAGCCAGCTCGAAGGACCGGGCACGGTGAGGTCGTACACCTCATCGACGCCCGCGGCCTCCACGGCGACAACGCGGTCCCAGTACAGATCGGAAGCGGCCCAGCGCGCGAGCGTCGCGTCGTCGAGCAGGCGCGCGTACGAATCGACCGTCGCACGACTCGGGGCGAAGCCGAAATGACTCGTTCCCCCGTACGCCGTCCCGCGCATCGCCGCCATCGCCCGCTGCGTCACCGCGCCGCGCGCCATCGCGGTTCGCACCGATGCGAACACCTCGCGGGGTAGCGTGTCGGCGTTCGGATTCGCCCGGGTGTGCGCCAGCAGGCGCGCGAGTTCGCACGCCGGAGCCGCTCGCGGACCGAACGCACCCACGGCTTCGAGGAAGCGCCGTTGGTCCCTCGAGCCCGACACGTCGACCGTGTGCACGCTGCGTGCGGTCGCGTGCGCCACGGTGCGCAGCCGGGCGACGATGCCGAAGCGAAGCAGCAGCGCCGCAACGTCGTCCGCGAGTCCGCGGCTGGACGTCGCGAAGTAGACGCGCGGCGCCCCGCGCGCGTCGCGCTTGCGCAGCGCGATCGAACCATCGGTCGCCCACAGGTGGCGCAGGAGCAGCGCGATCTGCGCGTTGGCGAGCCTGAAGACCTCGCGCGGCAGCCGCTTCTCGTGCGAGCGTTGGCCGAAGACGCCGAGCGACTTCAGCCACGCGCCGACCCCGCGCGGATGCCGGCGATCGCCGTTGCCCGCGATGACGAGCTGGTGCCACGCGCCGCGGCCCGCATGCCGGGTAACGGTGCTTCCGAGCGCCTCGGCGGCGTCACGCACCGCCGCGCTGTTCTCCTCGCTGGCTGTCGTGTACCGCAACGGCTGGTGGACGAGGTAGCTGCCGTCGCCGACGAGGTGGCCCAGGAGCACGATCGCCTCGTCGCGCCAGACGAGGGGCTGCGCCGGCTCCGGCAGCGTGCGCGCGATCGCGAGACGCGAGCCCGGCTGCAGCGCCGACACCGTTCGCCAACCCTCGCCGGTCAAGAGCCGGTGCTCCGCGGTGGCGCGAATCGAACGCCCGCTGGCGAGCGAGACCCGGAACACCGACTTGGCGCCGACCGGCCAAACGCGGTCGCTCGTCGCGCGGCACAGGCGCTGGTCGGCGTCGACGGCCCACACTTCGGGCGCCTGTCCGACCAGTTCGCGGATCGGCGTGCGCGAGCCGTCGCTCGCCACCACCAGCGTGTCGCCGGTCACGCACTCGCGCAGGTCGCTCATCACCGGCCGCTTGTTCGGGCGCTGTTCGAGCGAGCGGTTCAATTGCGAGAGCGCGATCACCGGCACCTGCAGCTCCTTCGCGAGCGCCTTCAGCGACCGCGAGATCTCGGAGATCTCGGTCGCGCGGTTCTCACCCTGCGACGAGGCCTGCATGAGCTGCAGGTAGTCGACGATGACGAGGCCGAGGGGCGCGTGCGCGCGCGCGATCCGGCGCGCCCGCGAGCGGAGTTCCATCACGGTGAGCGCGGGCGTCTCGTCGATCAGGATCGGCGCGTCGTTCAGCCGGCCGAGCGCGGTCGACAGGCGCGTCCAGTCCTCGGCCTGCAGCTTGCCGGTGCGCAGGTTCTGCGACGGCAGCCGGCCGACCGAGCCGATCATGCGCAGCGCGAGCTGATTCGCGCCCATCTCCATCGAGAAGATCGCCACCGGCCGCTTCAAGTCGAGCGCGACGTGCTCGCCGATGTTCACCGCGAGGCTCGTCTTCCCCATCGAAGGCCGCCCGGCCACGATCACGAGGTCGCCGGCCTGCAGGCCGGCGGTCATGCGGTCGAGGTCGCTGAAGCCGGTGGCGGTGCCGGTGACGTCGGTCGGGTGCTCACGGTTGAAGAGCTCCTCGATGCGTTCGACCACGCCCGCCAGGAGTTCCCCCACCTTCGCGTACTGCTTGCGTCCGCGCGAGCCCGCCTCGGCGATGTGCATGACCTTCGTCTCGGCCTCGTCGAGGAGCTGCGAGGCGTTGCGACCCATCGGCTGGTAGGCCGACTCGGCGATCTCGCCCGCCGTCGAGGCGAGCTGGCGGAGCACCGAGCGGTCGCGCACGATCTGCGCGTAATGGCGGACGTTCGCGGCGGTCGGCACGCCCTGCACGAGCGCGCCGAGGTAGGCGAGCCCGCCGACGTGGTCGAGCTTGCCCGAGGAGGCGAGCGACTCCGCGAGCGTGACCGCATCGGCCGGCCGGCCCTCGCCGATCAGGCGCGCGGCGTGGTCGTAGATCGTGCGGTGCGCGTCGCTGTAGAAATCCGCCGCCGACACCACGTCGCCGATCTTGTCCGCCGCCTCGTTGTCGAGCAGGAGCGCGCCCAGCACCGACTGCTCCGCCTCGAGCGAATGGGGCGGCAGGCGCAGGGGGGCGACTTCGTTGCGGTCGGGCATCGTGACGGGCCGGGAGCCGTGCAATTCTACCGCCGCGCGGCGCCGTGGCATTCGCGATAGCGGAGTCCGCTTCCGCACGGGCACGGGTCGTTGCGCCCGGCGGCGAACGGACGCGCCGCCAGCGCGTCCCGCCGCGTCGCCTCGGCGCGGGTAGCCGCATGCAGCCGCGCCAGGCGATCACGCGCGAACGCCGCGGCGATGCCCTCCGGCAACTCGATCGGCTCGCGCAGGTGAACCCAGGGACCGCGGCCCGTCGCGAGGATGCCCTGGTGCTTGGCGGCGAAACGACGCTGGTAGCGCTCGCGCGCGGCGTCGATGCGTCCCGCCGATCGGTGGACGAGCGGAACGTCGAGCGCCACGGCGAGCGCGTGCGATGCCCGGTGCGCGCGGAACGTGAAATCGGCGTCGTAGCCGTGCCAGCCGTCGAAGGTGTCGGCGTCGAACCCCACCGATGCCGCCACTTCGCGCCGCACGGCGAGGAACACGCCGTCGAGCGCCTGCAGTCCCGCGACCGCGTGCTCGCCGTCGGGCGCATCGGCACCGTAGAAGCAGAAGCGCGCGCCCGTTTCCCCATCGTGGACGATCGCGCCCTGCGCATGCTCGATTCCCGCCTCGGACCAGTCCATGCCGACGCAGCGGCGCGTGCCGGCGACCCCGACTACGTCGAAGCGCGCGAGGTGGCGCGCGAGGCGCGCAGGCAGGCCGGGCGCGTGGAGCACGATGTCGTCGTGGCAGAACACGACCGGATCGCCGCGCGAGCGCGCGAGTCCGCGCGTCCACCCGTCGCAGAGCGAACGAGCGTCGTGGATGCCGACGATCTCGAACGGTTCGCCTCCGGCCGCGGAACCCAGGCTCGCGGAAACCGTCTCGAACTTCGCCGGTTCGATGCTGCAGACGACGAACGAGAGCACGTCGTCATCGTAATGGTGCCCGGGGGAATCGCGAAGGCCTCCCCGGGGGGAGGCCTTCGGGCCACGCGAGGGACCGTCCGCGCGCCCCGGCCGGGCGAGCGAACGCCCGGCACGTGCGCGGACCGGCGCGATCAGCCGACCGTCGTGTCGCCCAGCACGCCGACGGTGATGTGCGCGAGCACGTCGGTGTGCAGTTGCACGGTGATCGGGTGGTCGCCGACCTGCTTCAGCGGGCCGGAGGGCATGCGGATCGCGGCCTTCTCGACCACGATACCGTGCGCCTTCAGCGCGTTGACGATGTCGACGGTACCGACCGAGCCGAACAGGCGGCCGTCCACCCCGGATTTCTGCGTGATCTGGACGGCGAGGCCCTCGAGCTTCGCCGCCGCGGCCTCGGCCGCGGCGAGCTTGTCGGCGGCCGCGCGTTCGAGTTCGGCCCGCTTCTCCTCCAGGAGCTTCACGTTCTCCGGCGTCGCCCGCTTGGCCTTGCCCTGCGGGATCAGGAAGTTGCGCGCGAAGCCGTCCTTGACCTTGACGACGTCGCCCAGGTTGCCGACGTTGGCGACCTTTTCGAGCAGGATGATCTGCATGGTCGTCTCCGGTCAGTGGCGGTCGGTGTACGGCAGGAGCGCGAGGAACTGCGCGCGCTTGATCGCCGTGCCGAGCTGGCGCTGGTAGCGGGCCTTGGTGCCCGTCACGCGCGCCGGCATGATCTTGCCGTTCTCCTGCACGAAGTCCTTGAGGACGTCGATGTCCTTGTAGTCGATCTGCACCACCTTCTCGGCGGTGAAGCGACAGAACTTCTTGCGCTTGAACAGCGCGTTGCCGCGGTCGCGGCGCTTGGCCTTGTTCTTGTCCTTGCCTTTACCCTTGAGCGGACGGGGCATGATCGGTTCCTCGTGCTATGCGTGTGGATCGTGTTCGTGGGGTTCCGGAAGCGGTTCGACCCGGTCGACGTGCAGCGCGAGCGTGATGCCGGTGCGCCAGCGGCGGGCGATGAAGCCCTCGCAGCGCACGGCGCTCCCGATGGCGAGTCCCGCGATCGTCTCGGCGACTGCGCCGAACGCCACCGCCGCGATCTCGCACGACACCTGCCGCCTCCCGCCCGCCTCCGGCTGTTCGGAACGGTGCTCGAGCACCGCGTCGATCGCAGGGAGTCCGGCGGGGGTGTGGCGCAGCGCGTCGCGGGTCGCGAGCCGGGCGTCGATCGCGAGCCGGTTCACCGGCGCGCGCTCGCGCGGACCGGTCACGCCGCGGCCGGGGCCTCCGGCGCCGTCGCGCGTTCGCTGTGCTCGGCCGGCTTGTCGGTCAGCGACCGCGACTTCTCTTCCTTCATCATCGGCGAAGGGGCCACGACGGCCGACTTCATCGCGACGATCAGGTGGCGGAGCACCGCGTCGTTGAATTTGAACGCGTGTTCGAGTTCGGAGAGCGTCTCGCGGTCGCACTCGAGGTTCATCAGCACGTAGTGCGCCTTGTGCATCTTCTGGATCGGGTAGGCCATCTGGCGCCGCCCCCAATCCTCGAGTCGGTGGACGCGGCCGCCGCGGCCGGTCACCATCGTGCGGTAGCGCTCGACCATCGCGGGCACCTGCTCGCTCTGGTCGGGATGCACGATGAAGACGATTTCGTAGTGACGCATGCAGAGGTCTCCTGGTGGGCTGGGGCAGCGCTTCAAGCCCCGTCCCGGTCGTCGACCGGTCCGGGGGCCGCCCGGGAACGGCCTCCCCGTCTGCGGCGGGTGAGGCAGGAAAGCCTTCTATGGTAACCGGTTTCCGGTGCCGGATCAATGGCCTGGAATCTATGGCCGCGGATCCGGCTGCGCCCCGGGCGAGCCCAGCGCGGCGTGGCGCTCGCCCTTCGGCTGCGCCGCGAGCTCGCGCACGCGTGCGTAGAAACGCGCGAGGTCGCCGCCTTCGCTGGCGAGCAGCGCCCGGAAGGCGGGCACGAGCGCCGTGTACAGGCCGACCGACGCGAGGCTCGCGTTGTTGGGCCCCGATCCGTCGTCTCCGGAGAACCAGCGGTCGTAGCCCGCGAGCGCGGGATCGGCCGACCGCGTGCGTTCCCACGCCGCGCGCATCGCGCCGATGATCGCGCGCTTCGCCTCGCGCTTCGCGTCGTCGGAGCGCTCGCTCGCATAGGCGGCCGCGAGCGCGTCGCGCGCCTCGCCGACGAGCGAACGGAACGCGGCGCGCCCGCGCTCGGCGCGTTCGCGTTCCGCGGCGAGCCGCGCGGCCTCGGCGGGCGGGCGCGAGGCGATCCAGCGGTCGAGACCGGCCTCCTCCACCGCCGTCGCGAACGACTCGTTGAACGCGGTGTCGCCCGGCACGTACACGAGTTGGTGCGCGAGCTCGTGGAACACGAGGCGCGCGAGCTCGATGTCCGGAAAGCGGATGAACGAGGAGAGCAGCGGATCGTCGAACCAGCCGAGCGTCGAGTACGCAGGGACGCCGCCCACGTGGACGTCGAAGCCCCGCGAGGCGAGCCTCGCGGCCTCGAAGCGCGCATCCGCCTCGTGGAAGTAGCCGCGGTAGGCGACGCAGCCGACCACCGGAAAGCACCATTCGTGGGCCGCGAGCGAGAGCTCGGGCGCGGCGAACACGTTCCAGACGACGTAGGGCCGATCCAGATCCACGTAGCGGCGGTAGCTTCCGTTGTCGGGAAGGCCGAGCTCGCTCGACGCGAACGCGCGGATCGAACGCGCGAGTTCGAGCCTGTCCTTGAGTCTCGGGTCGGAGGTCGACGCGATCACCTCACCGACCGGCTTCGCCCGGGCGACGAGGTCGAGCTGTCCCGCCGCGCTCTGCCAATAGTATTCGGCGCTGCACCCGCAGAGCGCCAGCGCGGCGACCACCGCGAACGTCGAACGGGCGTCAGGCACCCCGGGGCTTCCCGGCCCGGCCCCTCGTCCCCGACAGGTACGCCGCGAGGCGCGCGATGCCGTCCTCGATCTTCTCGCGCGCGATCGTGTAGGCGAAGCGCACGTGCGATTCGCCGCGGTGCGCGCCGAAGTCGATGCCCGGCGTGATCGCGACGCCTGCGTGCTCGAGCACGTCGCGGCAGAACGCGACGCTGTCGGACGCGAAGCGCGAGATGTCCGCGTAGACGAAGAAGCCGCCGGTGGGCGTCACCGGGATGCCGAAGCCCAGCGCGCGCAGCGCCGGGACGAGCAGGTCGCGGCGTTCGCGGAACGCCTCGCGCCGCGTCTCGAGCAACGCGATCGTCGCCGGGTCGAAGCACGCGAGCGCGGCGCGCTGCGAGAGCGTCGGCGGAGAGATGTAGAGGTTCTGCGCGAGCTTCTCGAGGTCGCGCACGTGGCGCTCGGGCGCGACCAGCCAGCCCAGCCGCCAGCCGGTCATGTTGAAGTACTTCGAGAAGCTCGACAGCGCGAAGATCTCGTCGGAGAGCGCGAGCGCGGAGGGCGGCCGCGCCCCCGGCGCGAGGTCGTGGGACAGTCCGAGGTAGATTTCGTCGACGACGAGCCTGCGGCCGCGGTCGGCGACGGTCGCGGCGATGCGCGCGAGTTCGTCGTGCGCGATCGTCGTCCCGGTCGGGTTCGACGGCGACGCCACGAGGACCGCCCGCGTGCGCGGCGACCAGCGCCTCGCCACGAGGTCCGCGGTGAGCTGGTAGCGCGTGTCCGCGCCGACCGGGATGCCGACCGGCTCGCCTTCGAGCGTGCGGACGAAGCTGCGGCTGCACGGATAGCCGGGATCGGCCATCAGCACCTCGTCGTCGCGGTTCACCAGGAGCGCCATCGCCAGGAGGAGCGCGGCCGACGAACCCGCGGTCACGACCACGCGTTCGCTCGACACGTCGACGCCGTAGTGCTCGCCGTAGTGGCGCGCGATCGCGGCGCGGAGTTCGGGCAGTCCCAGCGCGGAGGTGTAGTAGATGCCCCCGTCGTCGAGCGCCTCGCGCGCCGCGTCGAGCACCGGCGCGGGCGTCGGGAAGTCGGGCTCGCCGATCTCCATGTGGACGACACTCTGTCCGGCAGCCTCGAGCGCGCGCGCGGCCGTCTGCACCTCCATGACCTGGAACGGCGCGATGTCGGCGACACGGGCGGCGAGGCGGGTGCGAATGTCCATCGGTCGAATGGCCGAAGGCGGCGGCGGATGCGTCCTCCTATCGTACCTCCATCGCAACCGCCCGCCGTCCCGGCCCGTCCGATGTCAGTGGCCATCACGCTCGCCGTCGCCCTGGCGCTCCTCGCCCCGTTCGCCGCGGCACCGACCGACGCGTTCGCCGCCGTGCACAAATGCGCGAGCGAACGCGGCGCCGTCGTCTACCAGGATCGGCCCTGCGGCGCGCCGCCGATCGACGGGTCGGTCCTGTCCGATGCCCCGCTGTCGGTGCTGCCCGCGCCGTCGCGGCGCACGATCCAGCGCGAGGTCCCCGTCCGTCCGCCGAAGGCCGAGCGAGCGCGCAAGCCCGACCCTCCGCGCCTCGGCGATCCCGCCGCGCGTCGCCACCTGCGCATCGGCATGAGCGAGGGCGAGGTGCTCGCGCGCGTCGGCCCGCCGGACTTCACCACCGGCAAGGGTCGGCGGTCGGCGCGCTGGACCTGGATGCCCGCGCCCGCCGACCCCGACACGGTCACCGCGGTGCTGTTCGACACCGGGCGCGTCGTCGAGGTCGAGCGCACGGTGGTCAAACGATGAGGCCGGGTCGTCGCGCGCGATCTGATATCGTCGCTCGTCCCCCGCGAGCAGATCTCCATGCGCGTCGTCGTCCAGCGGGTCCTCGAAGCGAGCGTCACCGTCGACGGCCGGATCACCGGCGCGATCGGGCGCGGGCTCCTCGTGCTCGCGGGAGCGGCCCCCGACGACACGACGGAGGACCGCGACTGGCTCGCGCGCAAGATCGTGCAGATGCGCGTGTTCGACGACGATGCCGGAGTGATGAACCGGTCGGTCGCCGAGGTCGGCGGCGGCATCCTCGCCGTCTCGCAGTTCACGCTCTACGCATCGACGCGCAAGGGGAACCGACCCTCGTGGTCCGGCGCGGCGCCGCCGGAGGTCGCCCGCCCGATGTTCGATGCGTTCGTCGCTTCGCTCGCCCGCGAACTCGGGCGCGGCGTGCCCACCGGCGTGTTCGGCGCGGAGATGCGCGTCGCGCTCGTCAACGACGGACCGGTGACGATCGCGATCGACAGCCGGGCGCGGGAGTAACCCGCCGTCACCGGGACCGGGCCCGTCGCTCGAGCGCCCACTGATACGCGAAGCCGCAGGCGTTGGCGATCTGCCAGACGGCCAGGAGCGGCACCACCCGCAGGACCTCGCGCAACGGCATGGCATCGAAGGCCCGCCGAAACGCGCGCGCATGCATGACGACGTTGGCCAGGCGCAGCGGGGGCTCGGAAGGCGCCCGTTTCGCGTGGAAGCGGAACGCGCCCCGCCCATAGCCGAAGTTCTGGCGCCAAAAGGTCGCCACCGTGAGGTCGTGGCGATGCTCGACCACGGCATCGGGCACCAGCGCGATCGGACGCGTGTCGGCGGTCCAGCGGTGGCAGAACTCGCGGTCCTCGGCGGTCCGGAAGCGCTCGTCGAAACCGCCCATCGCGCGAAAATGGTCCGCGGACAGCGCGAGGTTGTTCGAGGTCAGGAAACGCAAGGCGCTGCCGGACGCGAACAGGTGGAGCATGATCGCCTCGACGATCGCCTCGCTCGCGACCGAGCAGCGGTTGCCGGCGAGTCCGTTCACGACCCGCCCCCCGAGGAGCGCTCGTGGCGAGCACGCCGCCGCCTCGGCCATCGCTCGAAGCCAGCCCGCCTCCGGCGCGCAGTCGTCGTCGGTGAACGCGAGCATGTCGCCCATGGCCGCTCGGGCGCCGGCGTTCCGCGCCGCCGACGGCCCCCGGTTCGGCTGCGCGAGCACGCGAACGCGCAGGCCGGGCCGAGGAAGATTGCCGGGAAGGCCGACCGGCGGATCGCTGCCGTCGTCGACGACCACGATCTCGTAGCGCTCCACCGGATAGTCGAGCGACGCGAGCGCTCGCAGGCACGCCGCGAGTTCCACCGGCCGGTTGAAGGTCGGCACGATCACCGAGAACCGTGGCATCGTCGCCGGCTCGTCCGGCATGGCGGTCACTCCCCGCTGACCGTGTCGCTGCGGCCGGTTCGCGCCGACCGTTCGCTTCGCGCGCCGCCTGCCCGGCGAGGCCGACGGCGGACATCCGCTCGGCCCCGAAGCGGTCGGCCGTCGCGACGACGACCGACCCTCCGCGCTCGCCCTACCCCGCGAGCAGGCTCCGCAGCATCCACGCGTTCTTCTCGTGGATCTGCATGCGCTGCGTCAGCAGATCGGCGGTCGGCTCGTCGTGGGCCGCGTCGACCGCCGGGAAGACCTTGCGCGCCGTGCGCACGACGGCCTCGTTCCCTTCGCACAGGAGCCGCACCATCTCCTCGGCCGGCGGCTGGCCCGGCGTCTCCTCGATCGACGCGAGCTTCACGTACTCGGCGTAGGTGCCGGGCGCCGGGTGGCCGAGGGCGCGGATGCGTTCGGCGATCGCGTCGTTGGCGATCCACAGTTCGTTGTACTGGGTCTCGAACATCAGGTGCAGCGTGTTGAACATCGGACCGGTGACGTTCCAGTGGAAATTGTGCGTCTTGAGGTAGAGCGTGTAGTTGTCCGCGAGGAGCTTGGAGAGTCCCGCGACGATCTTCGCCCGGTCCTTCGCCGCGATGCCGGTGTCCACCTGGGGAGCCCCGGCCGGATGCCGGAAGCGCAACTTGCCTGCTTTCGCCATGATCGTCTCCGTCATGATGTCGCGTTCCCCGTATCCGGGCACGCCTCGAAGCCTCCACTGTACCGGCGGGACGCGGGGAGCGTCCAATCGGCCTTCGCTATCGCATCGATAACCGCGCTCTCGCGCCTCCGGCGCGATCAGGCGCCGCCGCGCGTCGGCGACCGATCACCGTCGCCCACGATCTTCGCCACTTCGCGCGCGTCGCTCTCGAGGTGGTCGCGCAGAAACGCGCGATCGGCCGCGTCGAGCCGCTTTCCTGCGGCGAGCTTCGCGAGGATTCCGGGGTGGTAGAACCGCAGGGCCGCCGACAGCATGAACACCTCGTCGGTCAGGTCCGCCGTCGTCGACGGCGACAGGATGTCGTCGATGTTGTCGGAACCCAGCCGCACGTGCACGCCCGCGGTCAGGAGTTCGAGGATGCGCGGGATGCTGTTGTACGTCGGCGTCATGACCGGCCTGAGCTGGCGCATGCCGATGGCCGCCGACGGGCAGCTGATGACGCCGATGTTGCACTCGAGGAGGCCCTCGACGAGCCGCCCGAAGCGCCCGTCGTCGTAGGTCGATGGCGAGATCATGTGCACCGCCCACACCATCGGTTCGCCGTCGGGCGAGCGCGGAGCGCCGTAGCGGCGCACCGCGTCGACCAGTTGCTCGGTGCCGTCCTCGCGCGGCTCATTGCGCTGGTCGGTATGCACGTGGATCATCTTGCCGAGGTCGCGGCCCAGTTCGAGGATCCGGCGCAGGTGCTCGCCGAAGCCGATGTGGCCGGGATAGTCGGCGATGTCGTCGGCCTCCGGCAGGCAACCGATGAAATCGGCGCGCCGGGCCCCTTCGACCATCACCTCCCAGCGCTCGGGCTCGTCGTCCCGGAAGCCGAACGGCGAGTAGGCGCCCAACCGGAAGTCGATCTCCCGCTCCCGCGCGCGCTTGACGCCGGCGAGCGTTTCCAGCGCCGACAATGCGACCCGATCCGCGGTGCAGTCCACCATCGTGTCGGCGCGAACGGTGTGGACGGCGACCATCTCGTCGAGCGCCTCGTTGACCCGGCGGGCGAGGTCGTCCCGCTCGAATGCGGGGCCGGCGTGGATGTCGTGGATGACGCTGTGCTTCTCGTGCAGCGACTTGTAGGAGACTTCGAGGATGCGGAAGCCGACGTGCGCGAGGTAGCGTTCGTCGAGCGTGCCGGCGCGGTCCAGGTGCAGGTGCGCATTGAACATCCCGCCCTGCTGGCGGATCGCCTCGCGCAGCCTGGAATAGAAGACGGACATGCTGGTGTTCCGGGGTTCGTCGAGCCGGTGTCCTGCTCGCGCAGCGCGGTTCAGGCCCCCGCGGCGCCGGACGGTGCAGCATTGTAGTCGGTCTCCGCGCCCGCGCCGACGACCCCGATCGGCACGAACAGGAGCTTCGAACCGCGTGCGTTGAAGGTCGCCACGCCTTCGTCGACGAGGTCGAAGGCGATCTGGTAGCGTCCCGGGTCAACCGGGGCCGTCGCCTCGAGGATCAGCCGGACGCTGTCTCCGGGCCGCAATCCGCGCGGCAGCGGCGTCCAGCCGTCGAGCCAGGCGATTTCGTTGCGTGCGTCGTCGAACCAGCGGTCGACCAGGGCGATGCCGCTCTGCTCGAATGCCTGCCAGGGAACCGGACTGTCGTTGGTCACCTCGACCTCGACCCGGAACTTCGCGCCTGCGATCGTCGAGGGCGGAACCCGGGCGGCAAGGCGTACCCGGCAGGCTTCCGGACGCAGCATCTGCAGGCCGCCGGATCCGGGTTCGACCGGCCGAGGCGCGCGTGCGAGTTCCGCGATGCGCCGCCGCAGCGTGTCGGTGAGCACCTGCACGTTGGGCTCGACGAAGAAGTCGCCGTGCGCGCCGCTCACGAGGTCGAACGACACCGGTCCCGAATAGAACTTCCGCCAGCCAATCTCCGGGCGGCGAAACTGCAGGTACGGATTGCGGTCGCTCTCACGGCCGAACATCAGCGCGACCGGGCCCGGATAACGCTGGCGGACGAACTTCTCGTGCAGGATCAGCAGCGTCGGCGCCCGGCCCCGGGCCGCGAGGGAACGCGCGATGTCGAACGCGATGCGCGCCGCCTGGCAGTTGCCTCCGACGACGAGCGGGCCCCCGGGGCGCAGCGCGGCGATCTCGTCCGCGTAGCGGCCCGCCAGCGACGCGATGTTCGCCGGGGTCTTCTCCATTACCCGGTTGCCGCTGCGCATGCCGTAGACCGGCTGGGTCGGTCCCAGGTAGCGCGCGAGCTGCGAGAGTTCGTGTTCGCGCTGCAGGCACCAGAACAGCGGCGTGCCCGCCCCCGCGACGTTCCTGCCGATGACGAGCGAATCCGGCGAGGCCCGTTCGCCGGCCCAGGATGCGATATAGCCGCGGATGCGATCGAGGATCGCCGGCAGGTCTCCCGGTCCACCCGCGGTTCCCGTGTCGGGTACGGTCCGCGCCTGCGATGCATGCGCCTCCAGCGTTCGCGCCATCGCGGCGACCGTCGAGAGTTCGGCCAGCACGCTCATGGGCAGGCGGTGTCCGAGTTCGCGCTCCAGTTCGACGACGAGTTGCGCAGAGAGCAGCGAGTGTCCGCCGAGGTCCTGGAACCGGTCGTCGACGCCCACTTCGGTGTCGAGCCACAGCACACGCTGCCACACCGCGGCGAGCCGACGCTCCAGCGGCGTCCGGGGCGCGACGTACGGCGTCCCGGCGCGGTTCCGCCGCGCCGGCGGGTCGGGCAGCGCCGCGCGGTCGATGCCGCCATCGGGCATTAGCGGCATGCGGTCGACGGTCACGAGCGCTGTCGGCACGAGCCACGCCGGCAAGGCGCTTCGCAGGAATGCGCGCACGTCCTCCAGTCGCGGAACGTCGTGCTCGTTCAGCACCATCCACGCGATCGTTCCGGCATGACCCGCGCGCCGCCCGACCACGGCCCGGTCGATCTGGCGGTGCGACCGGAGGCGCGCCTCGACGGCGCTCGGGCCGGGCACCGAGGCAGGCAACGCGCCGATCGCGCGGTGCGGATCGTCGAGCACCGCGCCGAGCAGGCGCTCGAGGTCGCGCAGCAGCGCGGCGATCGTCGCGTCGTCGAACTGGTCGGCGTCGTATTCGACGATCCCGCCGACCCCGCCGTCGCGCAGACCCTCCGCATACAGCGCGAGGTCGAAGTCCGAACCGGCCTTCCGCACGTCGACGGGCGTCGCCTCGACGCCCCCGAGCTCGAGCGTGCGCGTCGACGCGTCCTGGAAGCTCAGGAGTGCGCGGGTCAGCGGCACCTGGACGGTCTCGGGCAGCGTGGCGAGTCGTTCCAGCGGCACCTGCTGATGTTCGAACGCCTCGAGCACCGTGCTGCGGACGCGCGCGACCAGGGCGTGGAACGCGGGATCGCCCGTGGCGTCGACCCTGAGTGGAACGATCGTGTTGAGGTAGCCGACGAGCCCCTCGAACGCGACGCGATCGCGCGAGGCGAACGGCGCGCAGACCACGATGTCCTCCTGGCCGGTGCGACCGTGGAGGAGCGCGGCCAGGGCCGCGAGCAGCACCGCGAACGGACTCGACTGCTCCTGCCGCGCATAGGCGCGCAGCGATTTGGCGAGCGCGAGCGGCAACTCGAAGGCGAGGCTGCGCGCGCCACGCGACGCGATGTCGGGTCGCGTCCGGTCGCGCGGAAGCTCGAGCGCCTCGACGCCGCGCAACCGCGCGCGCCAGGTCGCGAGCCCGCGCGACTCGGCGGCGGCGGCTTCCGCGTGCTGCCATGCGGCGAAGTCGGAGTACCGTGCCGGCAAGGGCGCGAACGCCGGAGGGCGCCCCGCCGTTCGGGCGCGGTAGGCGTCCGCGAGTTCGGCGAGGTAGATCGGCTTCGACCGGCCGTCGAAGGCGATGTGGTGCATCACGAGCACCAGCACGTGGTCGTCGGCGCCCGCCTTCAGGAGCCGGGCGCGCCACGGGCGGTCGACCGCGAGATCGAAGGGCGCGCGCACGTCGTCGCGGATCTCGCGCCGGATCGCTTCGTCGAGCGCTCCGCCGCCGGCGTGTCGCGTGCCGAGATCGACGATCGGGAGGACGAAGGGCCGGGGGGCGCCGATGACGGATGTCAGGGCGCCGCCGACGTCCAGGAACGTCGTGCGCAGCGGCTCGTGGCGACGTTCGAGGTCCGCGAGCGCCGCTTCGAGGGCGGAAACGTCGAGCGGCCCCTTGAGCCGGAATGCCGTGGGCACGTGGTACGCGGAACCGTTCGCTTTCGCCTCGGCGAGCGCCCACAGCCGGCGCTGGCCCGGAGAGGGCCCCGGTTCCCCGCCTGCCTCGCCCTCCGCGGGCGCCGAGGGTCCGCGAAGATGGGCGACGAGTTCCGGCTTGCGCCTCGCGAGTTCCGCGCGCAGTTCCGCGGTGATCGCGGAACCGGGGGCGTCGACCCGCAGCCTGTCCCCGTCGAGGTCGAGCCGGATGTCGAGCCGGTGGAGTTCGGCGAGGAATGCGCCGAGATCGGTCACAGTTCGAATCCGATGCGACCGTCGCGCGACGCGGTCTCCTCGTAGCCGAGCGACGCCGCGACGTCCCAGGCGGCACCCGACAGGAAGTCGTCGTGGTACTCGCGTTTCCACAGGTCGGCCACCGATGCGTCGATCGTGCGGTGCTCGTGGAACTTCATGTCGCCGATCATGCGCGACTCGGGGCGGACGCCGTCCGTCATCCGCGCGCGCCGGTCGGCGTGCGGCTCGAGCATCGCGGGGTCGAACGGCACGCCCACGAACTCGCACAGCGCGCGGCTCGCGCGGCCTGGATCGGCGACCAGGTCCTCGAATCGCAACCTGAGCTGCCGTCCGCTCGGCACGCCCGCGAGGAACGCGGCGATGTTCTGGTTCAGGACCGTCCACAGCATCTCGGGAAACAGGTGGCCCGGCCAGGGGTTGGGCGTGCGCTCCGCCTCGGCGGTCCCAACCAGGCGCGGATACCACAGGGTCGCGAGCTTCGCCTCCTCGAAGCTCCGGATCACGCCGTAGGGATGGCGGACGAGGTGGATGTAGAGGGCGTCCTCGAACAACGCCTCGGCACGCTCCAGCGTGTCGAGGCGATGGGCGTAATACGGAGTCTTGTCGACGAGCAGGCGCCCGCCGAGCTCGCGCTGGATCGTCCCGTAGTACTCGTGCACCGGCGTTCGCGCCGCCTCGAGACGCGCCATCGCGGCCTCGGCCTCCTCAGGCGGTATCCCTCGCATCTGCATCAATGCGCGCGTGTTGCCCTCGAGCTGGAACCGCTGCGATCCCGAGAACCACGCCTTGCGGTCGGCGAGCGTGTCGAAGGGTAGCAGGTAGAGCTCCGGCGGCGCGAACAGCGCCCGGTTGCCGCCGAGCATGGCACGCACGAGCGTCGACCCCGAGCGCGGCGACGACAGCACGAACACGGCCTGCGGATTGCGTTTGGGGGGCAACGGCGCTTCGCCGAGCGTCTTCGCGATCGCGCGCCGAAAGCGGCGCAACGCATCGGGATCCACCGCACGCCGCGCGGGTCCGGATGACGGCACCGCCGCGCCGGTCATCTTCGCCACGAGCTCCGGATGGTGGGCCGAGAGATAGCTCTCGAGGCGTGCGAGCGTCGGTGCGTCGAAGACCGCCGTCACGTAGACCGTCTCGTGCCACTGGTGCTGGATCTGGTTGACGAAGCTCGCCGCCTTGAGCGAGTCGCCGCCCAATGCGAAGAAGTCGTCGTCGAGGCCCACGCGCTCGACGCCGAGCGTGGCCTCCCAGAGTCGCGCGAGTTCGGCGGCGAACGGCGTGCGCGGCGCCACGTACGCGGCGCGAGGCGCCTCGGCCGTCGCGTCCCGGAGCCCGAGCGTCTCGGCGAGGCGGTTGCGCTGCAGCTTTCCGCCCGCGGTCTTCGGAATCGCCTGCAGGAAGTGCACGACGCGCGGCACCTTGAAATACGCGAGCCGGGAGCCGACGTGCTCGGTCAGCGCCGTCTTCGACACATTGGAACCCGGCTTCAGCACGACGACCGTCGCCACCTCCTCGCCGAGCGAGGGATGCGGGATCGCGAACGTGGCCGCCTCGGCGACCGCCGGATGCGACAGCAGCACTTCGTCGACTTCGCGCGGAGAGATCTTCTCGCCTCCGCGGTTGATGATCTCCTTGATGCGCCCGGTGAGATAGAGGAAGCCGTCGGCGTCGAGCGTCCCCTCGTCCCCGGTCCGGAACCAGTCGCCAAACCAGCTCGCGGCGTTCGTCGCCTCGTCGTCGGCGTAACCGCGCATGACGCTCCGGCCGCGCACGACCACCTCCCCGCGCTGCCCGGTCGGCACCGGGACGCCGCGTTCGTCGACCACGGCGACTTCCGGGCCGGCGGCCACCCCGACCGAGCCAGGCTTTCGCATGCCGGACGGGAACGGATTGCTCGCGATCACCCCGGCGGTCTCGGTCATCCCGTAGATCTCGACGACCGGCGCCCCGAAGGCGCCCTGGACTTCCTTGAGCAGGTCGACAGGCAGGGCAGCCGACACCGACCGGATGAAACGCAACGGCCGACGCGCGATGGCATCGCGATGTTCCGGCGCGGCATCGACGAGTTCCCGGAGCATCGTCGGGACGGCCTGCGTCCACGTCGGCCGCGCGACTTCGAGCCCGAGGAAGAACTCCGGCACGGAGAACCCGGACGTGCATACGACCGTGCCACCCGCCATGAGGGGCGCCATCAGCACGTCGACGATGCCTCCGATGTGGAACATGGGCAGCACGTGCAGGCAGCGATCCGACGACGTGAGCGCGACCGACGCGATCATCGCCTCGGCCGAGGCGACGAGGTTCGACTGCGTGAGCGGCACCTTCTTCGGCCGCGCCGTGGTGCCCGACGTGTGCAACCAAAGCGCCACGTCGTCGGCATGGACCCGACCGCGACCCGTCGCGGATCCCCCTGTCGTCGGGAACGAAAGCCGGAAAGCGCCCGTCGACGCAGCATCGGCGTGCAGGTCCGCGACCGCGACCCCCGTCGCCCGGGCGACGTCGCGCGCCGCCGGCGCACGGCCCGCCGGCAGGATCACCAGCCGCGGCTTGAGGCTCGCGAAGTGGAACTCCAGCTCGGCGCGCCGGTATTCGGGATTGAGGGGCGCCGCCTGCGCGCATGCCGACACCGCGAGGCACGCGGTGGCGAGTTCGCTCGCGTGCGGCAGCACGACCGCGACGACGTCGCCGCGGCCGATGCCGGCGGCGCTCAGCGCGCCGATCGTCGCATCGATGATCTCGACGAGCTTTCCGAAGGTGAGCGGCGGCTTGCCGGGGCTCTCGAGCGCGTGCGCGCCAGGGCGCTCCACGGCGTGACGGGCAATGCGCGCGTAGACGGTATCGGGAGGCGTCGGCATGGGGAATCAGGGGCGTTGCGGCCCGGCCGGTTGGGCAGCCCGAAGCGCAACCGGAACGCGCTTCGCCGGCAGAAACAGGCGAGCCGGCCGCCGGGCTTTGGGCCGAGCGCCAGGATCGGCGGGGGCCATCGCGCCCATTGTAATGCCCGGGACCGATCTACAGGCGGTAGGTCCGCTTGGCGAGCGCATACGCCAGTTCGGGCGCGAGCGCGCGGGCCTCGTCGATGTCCAACCGGTGCTCCGCCACCAGCGTCGCGAGGAAGCGGCAATCGATGCGGCGCGCGACATCGTGGCGCGCGGGGATCGACAGGAACGCGCGCGTGTCGTCGTTGAAACCGACCGTGTTGGCGAAGCCCGCGGTTTCGGTCGTCTGCTCGCGGAACCGCAACATCCCTTCGGGACTGTCGTGGAACCACCAGGCGGGACCGAGGCGCAGCGCCGGATAGTGACCGGCGAGCGGCGCGAGTTCGCGCGCGTAAGAGGTCTCGTCGAGCGTGAACAGGATGATCGTAAGGCCGCGCTCGTTGCCGACGCGATCGAGGAGCGGCTTCAACGCGTGCACGTAGTCGGTGCGGGTCGGGATGTCGGCGCCCTTGTCGCGGCCGAACGAGGCGAGGAGCGAGGGGTTGTGGTTGCGGAAGCTGCCGGGATGGATCTGCATGACGAGACCGTCGTCGACGCTCATCTTCGCCATCTCGGTCAGCATCTGCGCGCGGAACGACTCGGCCTCCTCCGCCGTCGCGTGCCCGGCGAGCGCGCGGTCGAGCAGGCGCTGGCATTCGCCGGGGCCGAGATCGGCAGTGCGCGCGGTCGGGTGGCCGTGGTCGGTCGAGGTGGCACCCATCGAGGCGAAGAACGCGCGGCGCGCACGGTGCGCGGCGAGGTAGCCTCGCCACGTCGCCGTATCTTCGCGCGTCAGCGCGCCGAAGGAGAGGACGTGGTCGCGGAAGCCTTCGAACTCGGGATCGACGACCGGATCCGGACGGTAGGCGGTCACGACGCGGCCGTTCCAGCCGCTCGCGCGAATCTTCGCGTGTTGCGCGAGTTGGTCGAGCGGGCTCTCGGTGGTCGCGAGCACCTCGATGCGGAAGCGCTCGAACAGCGCGCGCGGTCGGAACGCGGGCGTCGCGAGCGCTTCGTTGATGCGGTCGAAGATCGCGTCCGCGTTCGCCGGTTCGAGCCGCTCGCGGATGCCGAACACCTCGTGGAACGCGTGGTCGAGCCACAGTCGCGTGGGCGTTCCGCGAAAGAGCGGGAAGTGGGCGGCGAAGGTGCGCCAGATCTTCCGCGCGTCGGTCTCGACCGGGCCGCCGTCGCGGCGCGGGATGCCGAGCGCCTCCAGCGCGACGCCCTGGCTGTAGAGCATCCGGAACACGTAGTGGTCGGGCGTGATGAAGAGCGCGCTCGCGTCGGCGAACGGCAGGTCGTCCGCGAACCACGCCGGGTCGGTGTGGCCGTGCGGGCTCACGATCGGCAGGTCCTTCACCGACGCGTAGAGGTCGCGGGCGATCGCGCGCACCGCGGGATCGGCGGGGAACAGGCGGTCGGGATGCGGCGCGAGCGGGTGCATGGCGGCGGTCAGTGGGTGAGATGCTCGGAGACGGTCGCGGCCACGCCGCGGCGCAGCAGCGAATCGAGATGGCGCGTCACCGCGGCAGTGAAGACCGGCTGCTCCGGCAGGTCGGAGCCGAAGATCGGCGTGAGGCCGAGGAACCCGGTGGCGAGCCGTCCGGCATCATCGCCCGCGGACGACGCGATCGCAGCGAAGCGCGCGGACATCGGGTCGGCCACCTCGATGGCTCCTCCCCGTTCGTCACGGCCGCTCGCGTAACGCATCCAACCGGCGACCGACAGCGACAGATGGCGGATCGAGCCGCCGGCGGCGAGCCGGTCGCGCACCGTACCGAGCAGTCGTTGCGGCAGTTTCTGCGATCCGTCCATCGCGACCTGCGCGGTCTTGTGCGGCAGCGCCGGGTTGCTGAATCGCTCGACGAGCGTGGCAGAGTAGCGCGCGAGGTCGGTGCCCGGCGGCGTGGCGAGCGTCGGCACGATCTCCTCGGCCATCTGACGCGCGATCAGCCGCCCGAGCGCGGGGTCGCCCGCCGCCTGCGCGATCGTCGCGTGGCCGGCGAGGAATCCGAGGTAGGCGAGCGTCGAGTGGCTGCCGTTCAATAGGCGCAGCTTCATCGTCTCGAACGGGGCGACGTCATGCACGACCTGTGCGCCCGCCTCCTCCCACTTCGGCCGCGCCGCCACGAAGCGCTCCTCGATCACCCACTGCCGGAACGGCTCCGCGACGACCGGCGCTGCGTCGTGCACACCCAGCCGCCGCTCGACATCGGCGACGTCCGCGCCGGTCGTCGCCGGAACGATCCGGTCGACCATCGTGCACGGGAACGCGGCGTGCGACGCGATCCATTCGGCGAGTCCGGGCGCGCGCGCGCGGGCGAAGGTCCCGACCAGTTCCTCGACGGCACGGCCGTTGTGCGGGAGGTTGTCGCAGCAGACGACGTTGAGCGCGCCTGCGCCGGTGCGTCGGCGCTCGTCGAGCGCCGCGACGAGGAAACCGACCGCCGACACGGGCGCGCCGGGGTGCTCGAGATCGTGGCGGATGTCCGGGTGCCCGAGGTCGAGCCTGCCGGTCGCCGGATCGTGGCAGTAGCCCTTCTCGGTCACGGTCAGCGTGACCACGCGCACCCGCGGATCGGCCATCCGGCGCACCAGCGCGGCGGGATCGGCGGGCGCGAACATCGTCTCGCGCAGCGCGCCGATGACCCGGAGGCGGCTGCCATGGCGATCGCGTTCGCAGACCGTGTAGAGCCCTTGCTGCGCGGCGAGCGGAGCGATCGCCCGGGGCGTCTTCATCGAGACGCCGCAGATGCCCCAGTTCGGGTCGCGGGCGGCGAGGTCGTCGGCGTAGACGGCGGCGTGCGCACGCGCGAACGCGCCGAGTCCCAGGTGGACGATGCCGACGGCGAGTCCTGCGGGATCGCAATTCGGCCGCGCGATCTCCGCGGGAAGGCGCCCGAGCGCGGCGAGCGCGAGCCGCGCCGGGTCAGGCATGCTGCGGATGCTCCTTCACGCGCGAGACGAGTTGCGTCGGGTTGACGAACCGCAGCGCGATCAGGAGCCACACCAGCGTGACGGCCATGTAGACCATGGCCATCGCGTCGACCGACTGCGGCGCGCGCACCCCGGCCGCGAACACGGCGTAGTAGAGCGCGACGACGAGCGTCTGCGAATCGCCGCCGGCGGTGAGGAACGTGAGCTCGAACAGCGCGATCGTGCGCACGAGGACGAGGAGCGAGGCGGCCAGCACGCCGGGGCCGAGCAGCGGGAGCAGCACGTGCCAGAACATGCGCGCGGTGCTCGCGCCGAAGACCCGCGCCGCGTTCTCGAGGTTGGCGTCGATCTGCTCGACGAACGGCGTCATCACGAGGATCACGAACGGCGCCGCCGGAATCAGGTTCGCGAGGATCACGCCCCAGATCGTCCCGCCGAGGTGCGCCTGGTAGAGCACGGTCGCGAGCGGGATGCCGTAGGTGATCGGCGGGACCATCAGCGGCAGCAGGAAGAGCAGCATCAGCGCCTGCTTGCCGCGAAAGTCGCGCCGCGCGAGCGTGTAGGCGGCCGGCACGCCGATGACGAGCGAGAGCAGCACCACCGCCAGCACGACCTCGATCGTCACCCACAGGACGCTGCCGAGCTGGAACTCCTTCCACGCCGCGGCGTACCAGCCCACGGTCCAGCCCTCCGGCAGCCAGGTGCCGAGCCAGCGCTTCGCGAAGGAACTCGTCGCGACCGCGGCGATCATGAGCCCGATGTTGACGACGAAGAGCGTCATCAATCCGAGCAGGAGCGAGCGCCAGACCCGCTCGGCGAGGCTTCCGGCGTTCATCCCTTGCCTCCGGACACCGGGCCACGGTAGAAGGCGCGGCGCAGCCCCAGCACCGCCGCGACGATCACGAGCTGCACGAAGCCCATGATCATCGCGATCGCGGAGGCGAGCGAATAGTCGTACTGCTCGAACGCCGCCTCGTAGGCCGCGATCGAGATGACGCGCGTCGGCCCGGCGGGCGAACCCAGCAGCACGGCGGACGGGAACACCGAGAACGCCTGCACGAACGCGAGGCAGAAGCACATGGCGAGGCCGGGCGCGAGCAACGGGAGGTAGATGTGCCGGAACTGCGCCTTCGGGTCCGCGCCGAGCGTCGCGGCGGCCCGGGCCAGCACCGGATCGATGCCGGTGATGTAGGACAGGATCAGCAAGAACGCGAACGGGAAGCCCGAGATCACGAGCGAGATCAGCACGCCCCAGTAGTTGTGCGTGAGCCGGATCGGCCCGTCGTAGAGGTGCGTGAACTGCAGGAAGTGCGACAGCCAGCCCTTCGGACCGAAGTAGAGCAGCATCCCTTCGGCGATCAGCACCGTGCCGAGCGTGATCGGCACGACGAGGATCGTGGTCACCGCGCGCTGGTAGCGCGTCTTCACCCGCATCTTGAACGCGATCGGCAGCGCGAGCCCGACGTTGATGAGCGTCGCGGGCAGCGCGAGCTTCAGCGTGATGCCGATCGTCGGCCAGAGGTTGTCGGTGGTGAAGAAGTGGACGTAGTTCCAGAGGAGCCCGCCCTCCTTCGGCTGGAACGACAGTACGAGGCCGTAGAGGAACGGGTAGACGAACAGGATCAGCATGAACGCCGCCGCCGGCACGACGAGGAGCAGCGTGCGGTCGAACGCGGGGCGCGCGTAGGCGTCGGCGGAGGTCGCCATCGTCGCTCGCTCAATCCGGGCGGTAGACCAGCACGCGCTCGGGAGGCACCTGCACGCGCAGCGTGTCGCCGCGGCGGCAGGTCACCGGCCCGCGCACGTGAAGCACGGCGCCGGACGCCGTGACGACGTCGAGCAGCGCATCGCGCCCCGAGTACTCGACGTTGTCGATCCGCCCCTCGATCGTGTTCGCCCCTTCGCCGACGCCGACGATGAACTCCTCCGGTCGGATCGCCACCGCCGCGCGGCGGCCCTCGATCGGCTGCATCGCGACGCCGGTGAGCGCGATCCCGGGCCCGGCGAGCGACACCCGGCCGCCCTCCTGCCCGGTCACCTCGAGATCGAGCACGTTGCGGTAGCCCATGAAGCGCGCGACCGCGAGGTTGGCGGGCTCACCGTACACCTCGGGCGGAGGCGCGATCTGCTGCACCGCGCCGTCCTTCATCACCACGATGCGGTCGGCGAGCGACAGCGCCTCGTCCTGGTCGTGCGTCACGTAGATCGTCGCGCGGTCGAGTTCGCGGTGGATGCGGCGGATCTCGGCGCGCGTCTCGATGCGGAGCTTCGCGTCGAGATTCGACAGCGGCTCGTCCATCAGGATCAGCGGCGGCTCGATCACGATCGCGCGCGCGATCGCCACGCGCTGCTGCTGGCCGCCCGAGAGCTGCCCGGGGAGCTTGTGGCCCTGCCCGACGAGTTGCACCAGCGCGAGCGCGCGCTCGACGCGCGGTGCGATCTCCGCCGCGGGCACACCTTGCATTCTCAATCCGAAACCGACGTTGCGCTCGACGCTCATGTGCGGGAAGAGCGCGTAGTTCTGGAACACCATGCCGAAGCCGCGCTTCTCCGGCGGCAGCGTGTCGAGGCGCTGGTCGTCGAGCCAGATGCTGCCGCCCGAGAGCCCGAGCAGCCCCGCGATGCAGTTGAGCGCGGTCGACTTGCCGCAGCCCGAGGGTCCGAGGAGCGCGATGAACTCGCCCCGCTTCACCGTGAGCGTGAGTTCGTCGAGCGCGTTGAACGCCTTGCCGCCGGCGCCCGCGAACCGCCGCGTGACCCGGTCGAGCTTGAGTTCGCTGAAATCGTGTTTCATCGGCATCACCGGTCTTGGCGTGCGACCACGATCATGCCGCCCGGTTGCGCTCCTGGGCAACAGGCGTGTCCGCACGCATCGCCACGACAACGAACGGCGCGACGTATTCCGGCGTCGGGCCCGGACCTCCCCGCGGCGTTGACCGTCGGCGCCTCGCCGACGGTCGAACGGCGCGACGTATTCCGGCCGCCGCCATGCGGGTCCTGGCGTACGCCTCGACCCGCACGGCGGCGGTCCGGAATACGCCTACTTCTTCGTTTTCGCCCCCACCTGCTGGTCCCAGATGCGGAACGCGTCGACCTGCGCCTTCGGCGGCAGCGACTGGGTGTGCGGGAACTTGGCGATCCACTCCGCGTACTCGGGACGCCCGAACTCCTTGATCGCGTCCTGGGAGGCCTGCGGCGCCATCGACAGCGGCACGTTCTTCACCGCGGGTCCCGGATAGAAGTAGCCCTTGTCGTAGGTGAAGGCCTGCGCCTCCGGCGTCAGCATGAACGCGATCACGTCGAGCACCACGGCCATCTTGTCCGCCGGCACGCCCTTCGGGACGACCATGTAGTGCGCGTCGTTCACCCAGGTCATGTTCTGGAACGGCGCGACCTTGAAGTCCTTCGGCACGATGCCGAGCGCGCGCGGGTTGATGTCCCAGCCGGTCATCGTGATCGTCATGTCGCGCGAGCCTTCGCCCAGCTCCTTCATCACCGCGCCGGTGCCGGTCGGGTAGTACTCGATGCACTCGTTCAACTGCTTCAGGTACGCCCAGGTCTTGTCCCAGCCGTTGACCGGATCCTTCGGGTCCTTGTCGCCGAGCAGGTAGGGAAGGCCCATGATGAACGTGCGGCCCGGGCCGGAGTTCGCCGGGCGCGCGTAGATGAGCCGGTTCGGATTCGCCTTGCACCACGCGAGGAGTTCGGCGGGCGTCGTCGGCGGCTGCTTCACCTTCGCCGGGTTGTACTCGACGAGCGGGCCGGCGGGCATGAAGGTCACCGTGATGCCGCGGTCGGAGGCGAGCTTCTGCATCTGGGCGGCCGCCGGCAGATAGTTCTCCATCAGCTTCGGGAACTTCGCCGCGTGCTCCGGCAGGAGCTTCACGAGCAGGTCCTGCTCGACGCCGGCGGCCAGCACGTCGGTGCCGGTGAGCACGATGTCGATGTCGCTGCGGCCGGCGCCCTGCATGGCCTTGAGCTTGCCGGGGAGTTCGGGCGCCGGGGCCTTGGTGAACACGAACTTCGCGACCTTGCCGGGATTCTTCTTCGCGTACAGCTCGAACGCCTCCTGCGTGAGCGCGAGGTTTCCGGCGACATCGACCACGTTGATCGTATAGGGCGCCTGCGCGGCGGCGGTGCCTGCGCCGAACACGGCGACCGATGCCGCGGCGGCGATCGTGCCGATCGCGCGGCGGCGCGCGAGCTGGAACAGCGACGACGGGAACTTCATGGACTCCTCCTTCGGACGGGATCGGACGACGCGTGGGCAGCCGGAGCGCGCTGAAGCGGACCGGCGGGGAACCGCGACACGGCGGACGTGCGCAGAGTGTAATTCGATTCGCGCGCGATGGACCGGCGCGGTGGAGGCCGACGGGCGTTCATCGGTCCCGTCCGCGGCCGGATGCCCCGCCCGTCGTCCGGCGGTGCGGCTTGACGGATGCGGCGGCACGCATCGACGGGCGGGCGCTGCCCTGCGGCTCGAGGCTGCGCTGGAATTCCCGGGCCACGCGCGCGAGGTGACGGTGCATCGCGTCGCGTGCGCCGTCGCCGTCGCCGGCGGCGAGCGCCTCGACGATCGCCGCGTGGTCGACGATCGTGCGCGCCCGCAGTTCCGGCGTCTGGAAATGGCGCTCGATGCGCGTCCACAGTTCGCCGCGGCGCGCGTCCCAGAGATCGGCGACGACCTGCACCAGCGCGCTGTTCCGCGTCGCCTCGGCGATGCGGAGGTGAAAGGTCCGATCGGCGTCGTCGCCGCGGGCGAAGTCGCCGCCGGCGCCGCGCATCGTGTCGATCGTCGCCCGGAGCGCGGCGATGTCGCCGGACTTCATCGTGCGGGCCGCGGCGTGGGCGATCTCGCCTTCGATCAGGCTGCGCGCGGAGAGGAGGTCGAACGGACCCGGACCCGCGTCGGCGGTGCGCTCGGCGGCCGGCGCCCACGCGCGCACGAAGATGCCGTTGCCGACGCGGACCTCGACCCGGCCGGCGATCTCGAGCGAGATGATGGCCTCGCGCACCGAGGTGCGCGACACGCGCAGCGCGGTCGCGAGTTCGCGCTCCGCGGGGAGGCGCGATCCGGCCGCGTACTCGCCGGCGTCGATCAACGCGGCGATCTGGTCGGCGATGCGACGGTAGAGCCTCTGCGGCTCCACCACGGTCAGCGGCACGGTCGGACCCTCCGTCCGGAGCCCGGCAGGGGCTCCGGTGCGCCGGACCGGCTTCTTCCGCGTACGGCGGCGGTCCTCAAGGCGCGCGCGAACTCTAACGCCGCCGCGGTCCAGCGGTCAAGTGGTCCAACCACTACCTGGACCCGCGCCTACGGGGCGAGGAAATGCCCGGACCGGCCGCCGCGCTTCTCGAGCAACCGGACCGCCTCGATGCGCATCTCCCGATCGACCGCCTTGCACATGTCGTAGATGGTGAGGAGTCCGACCGCGGCACCGGTGAGCGCTTCCATTTCGACGCCGGTCGGGCCGGTCGTCTCGGCGGTGACCTCGATCTCCACGGCGGATGCCGCGTCGTCGAACCGGAAATCGACCGCCAGCCGCGAGAGCGGCAGCGGATGGCAGAGCGGGATCAGGTCCGAGGCGCGCTTCGCCGCGCCGATCGCGGCGATCCGCGCCACGCCGAGCACGTCGCCCTTGGCCGCGCCGCCGCCGCGCACCTTGTCGAGCGTCGCGCGCGCCATCGCGATTCGACCGGCCGCGCGCGCCACGCGACGGGTCGCGGGCTTCGCCCCCACGTCGACCATGTGCGCCTGCCCCGATCGATCGAAGTGGGTAAAATCCTCCGACGCGGGCGAACGCGGGGACGATGCGCGCGGGGTTCGCGGGGAGCTTCGCGGGGAGCTTCGCTTCGACACGGATGGGCGTTCGACCGGCCGCCCGCTGAACTCCTGCGGCCATTCGGCCATCATAGCAGCATGCCCCGGCCCCCCTACTCCCGCTTCTTGCCGGCAACGGCCGCGCGCGTCCTGTGCGCGGCGTTGTCGTTCGCGCTCGCGGCGCCGCCGGTCGCCGCCGCCGACCCGCCGGGCGTCTTCGGCGCCGCCCCGCCCGAATCGCCTGCGCCCGCGCGGCCCGACGCGACCTTTCCGCGCCGCAACGCGCCGCTGCCGGATCTCGGCGATTCCGCCACGGTCGGACTGTCGCCCGCGCAGGAGCGCAAGCTCGGCGAGACGGTGCTAAAGCAGATCCGCGCCTCGGGCGGCTACCTGAACGACCCCGAGGTCAACGACTACCTGAACGAACTCGGCGCGCGCCTGGTCGCCGCGCGCAACGATCCCCGCTACGAGTTCACGTTCTTCGCGGTGCCGGATTCGTCGATCAACGCCTTCGCGATTCCCGGCGGCTTCATCGGCGTCAACACCGGCCTGATCCTGCTCGCGCAAAACGAATCCGAACTCGCGAGCGTGCTCGCGCACGAGATCACGCACGTCACGCAGAACCACATGGCGCGTCTGATGGAGGCGCAGAAGAACAACGTCTGGATGTCGCTCGCCGCGCTCGCCGTCGCGATCATCGCTGCGCGCTCCGACTCGAAGTCGGGCAACGACGCGGCGAGCGCGGCGATCGCCTCCGCACAGGCGCTCTCGATGCAGAACGCCCTCAACTTCACGCGCGAGAACGAACAGGAGGCCGATCGCATCGGCTTCCAGCGCCTCGAACTCGCGGGCTTCGACGTGAACGCGGCCGGTACGGTGATGGAGCGGCTGCAGAAGGCCACGCGTTTCGCGGACGGCACGATGCCGTCCTACCTGCGCACCCACCCGGTCACCTACGAGCGCATCGCCGAGGCGCGCGCGCGCGCGGCGGGCGCCCCCTACCGCCAGGTCGCCGACTCGCTCGACTTCCAGATGGTGCGCGCGCTGCTGCGGAGCTACGCCGGTTCCCCCGGCGAGGCCGTCGCCTGGTTCGACAGCGCGATCGGGGAACGCAAGTACAACAGCGAGGTCGCCGCGCGCTACGGGCTCGTCGCCTCGCTGCTGCGCGACGGCAAGATCGCGCGGGCCGAGGACGCGCTCGCCGAACTCGAGAAGATCGCTCCGGCGCACCCGATGATCGAGGCCATGGCCGGGCACGTGCTGCTGGAGGCGGGCGAAGCCGATCGGGCGGTCGCGCGCTTCGAGTCCGCGCTCGCGCGCTACCCGAACAAGATGCAACTCGTCTACGACTATCCCGAGGCCCTGATCCGGGCCGGCAGGCCGCGGCAGGCCGCCGCGGTCGCGGAAGCGCAGTTGCAGCGCTTTCCTGCCGATGGTCCGTTGCACGAGATCGCCGCCAAGGCCTACGCCGCGACGAACCAGCCCGCGAAGCAGCACCGCCACCTGGGAGAGTACTACGCGTGGCTCGGCAACTACCCGCTGGCGATCGACCAGCTCGAGCTCGCGGCGAAATCGCCCGACGCGAACTTCTACGAGAGTTCGGTGGTCGAAACCCGCCTGCGCGCGCTCCGCAAGGAACAGGCCGACCAGCAGAAGGAAGGATTCGGTCGCACGGGTTGAATGCGGCGTGGATCGCCCGATCTCCTCCCATCTCCCGCTTCCGACGCCCGATGCTCTCCGCCGCACCTTCCCGCCGCCGCCCCTGGCAGAAGCCGTTCCTGCTCGCCCTCGCGGCCGCCGTCGCGATTGCCGCCGCCTGGGGCGGATGGTCGTGGTACGCGCGCGGCGCAGCGGCGCCCGCGTGGCGGCTCGCGAAGGTGGAGCGGGGCTCGATCGCGCAGGTGGTGTCGGCCTCCGGCACGCTGCAGGCGGTGACCACCGTCCAGGTCGGCTCGACGATCTCCGGCCAGATCAAGGAGATCCTCGTCGACTTCAACAGCGTGGTCCGCAAGGGCCAGTTGCTCGCGCGCATCGATCCGCAGTCCTACGAGCTTCGCGTGAGGCAGGCGGAAGCGGACCTCGAGGCGGCGCGCACCGCGTACCTGCAGCGTCAGAGCGACGCCCTGGCGATGCGCTCGCAGGCCGTACGCGCACGCATCGCGGCCGAGGACGCGAAGACCGACCTCGAACGCAAGGAGTCGCTCGTGGGCAAGGGTTTCATCTCGCCGGCCGAGCGCGACAAGGCGCGCTACACGGCGCGGGGCGCCGACGAAGCGGTCCGCACCGCCGAGGCGCAGGTGAAGTCGGCGGACGCGCAGGTCGCCAACGCGGCGGCGACGGCAAAGCAGCGCGAGGCGGCGCTCGCCTCGGCGCGGAACGACCTCGACAAGACCGAGATCACCGCCCCGGTCGACGGCGTGGTGATCTCGCGCCAGGTCGATGCCGGCCAGACGGTGGCCGCGAGCCTCAACACGCCGACGCTCTTCACGATCGCGCAGGACCTGCGCAAGATGCAGGTCGCCGTCGCGATCGACGAGACCGACATCGGCAAGATCCGTCCCGACCAGCGCGCGACCTTCAGCGTCGACGCCTGGCCCGGCCGCAGCTTCGACGGCCGGGTCGACCAGATCCGCAAGGCGGCGGCCACCGTGCAGAACGTCGTCACCTACACGGTGATCGTCGAGACGCCCAATCCCGACCTGCGACTCGTGCCCGGCATGACGGCGAACGTGCGCATCGTCACCGACAGCCGCGAGAACGTGCTCAAGGTCGCGAACGCCGCGCTGCGCTGGCGTCCTGCGGGCACGTCAGCGTCCCCGGAGGCGGCGGGTGCGGCGGGAGGCGCCCCGGGCGGCGACGCCGCGGCCCGCCGCCAGAAGCTCGTCGACGATTTGAAGCTCGACGCGGCGCAGGCGGCGCGCGTGGACGAGATCACCGCGGAGTCCCGCAGCCGCTTCGCCGAACTGCGCGACCTGAACGACGCCGACCGGCGCCAGCGCGGCGAACGCTTGCGCGCGGAGGTACGCCAGAAGATCTCCTCGATCCTCAACGCGGACCAGCAGAAGCGCTACGCGGAGATCGTCGCGGCCGAGACCGGCCGTGCGACCAGCGGCTCGGGGCGCGTGTACCGGCTCGTCGACGGCAAGCCCGCGGAGGTCGTCCTGCGCACCGGCCTCACCGACGGCAACGCGACCGAGGTCGTCTCGGGTCCGCTCGCCGAAGGCGACGAGGTCATCGTCGGCACGCAGTTGCCGAACGCGCCGGCCGCGAAGGCGTCGAGCGCGCCGCGGATGCCGTTCTAGCCGACGGCGGACCCGGCATGCGTTGCCGCATCGACCTTCGCCGTCCAGTTCTCCTCCCGCGCATTCGATGACCGACCTTCCGCCGCTGATTCGCACCCGGGACCTCGTCAAGGTCTACCGGATGGGCGAGACCGAGGTGCGCGCGCTCGCCGGCGTCTCGCTCGACATCGGACGAGGGGAGTTCGTCGCGGTGATGGGGCCTTCGGGCTCGGGCAAGTCGACGTTCATGAACGTCGTGGGCTGCCTCGACGTGCCGACCTCCGGCCGCTACGAACTCGACGGCGAGGACGTCGCGGAGCTCGACGCCGATGCGCTCGCCTCGATCCGCAACCGCAAGGTCGGCTTCGTGTTCCAGCAGTTCAACCTGCTGCCGCGCACTTCCGCGCTCGACAACGTCGAACTCCCTCTGCTCTACGCCGGCGTGCCGGCGGTCGAACGTCACGAGCGGGCGCGCCATCGACTCGCGCAGGTCGGGCTCGCGGACCGCGAGGACCACCATCCCGCGCAGCTCTCGGGCGGCCAGCAGCAGCGCGTCGCGATCGCCCGCGCGCTCGTGAACGACCCGAAGCTGATCCTCGCCGACGAGCCGACCGGGGCCCTCGATTCGGCGACGAGCCTCGAGGTGATGGCGCTGCTGCAGGCACTGAACCGCGAGGGCATCACGATCGTGCTGGTCACCCACGAACCCGACATCGCCGACCACGCCTCGCGGACCATCACGTTCCGCGACGGTCACGTGGTCGCCGACGCGCGCCATTCGCCGAAGTCGGCGCCGGCGGGGGCGCGAAGTTCCGGCACGGCGCGCGACGCCTGGCAACGCCCGCCGCCGTGAGCTTCCTCGCCACCCTCCGCATCGCGCTCGCCGCGTTGCGGGTCAACAAGCTCCGCAGCGCGCTGACGATGCTCGGCATCATCATCGGCGTCGGCGCGGTGATCGCGATGACCGCCATCGGCGCAGGCGCGCAGGCGCGCGTCGAGGACCAGATCAAGAGCCTGGGATCGAATCTCATCATCGTGCTGCCGGGCAACCTCACCTCGGGCGGCGTGCGGATGGGGTTCGGCTCCCAGCTCACGCTCTCCGAGGACGACGCGACCGCGCTGCCGCGGGAGATCGCCGAGATCGAGGTCGCGGCGCCGCAGCTTCGTGGCGCCGGGCAGGTCGTCTACGGCAACAGCAACTGGTCGACGCAGATCCTCGGCGTGACTTCGGACTACCTGATCGCGCGCGAATGGCCGCTCGTCTCGGGACGCGCGTTCACCGCGGCCGAACAGGACGGCGCCGCCAAGGTGGCGCTCCTCGGACAGACCGTGGCGCGCACGCTCTTCGGCGAATCCGACGCGGTCGGCGAGATCGTGCGCATCCGCAACGTGCCGCACGAGGTGATCGGCGTGCTCGACCGCAAGGGGCAGAGCATGATCGGGCAGGATCAGGACGACGTGGCGCTGATCCCGATCTCGACCGCCCGCAAGCGCGTCCTCGGCGGGCGGCAGGTGCACAACCGCAACGTGTCGTCGATCACCGTCAAGGTGCGCGCCGGCGCCGACGTCGGGCAGGCCGAGCAGCTGATGCGCGACCTCCTCCGCCAGCGCCACAAGCTGCAGGCGAACCAGGAGGACGACTTCTTCGTGCGCAACCTGTCCGAGGTCCTCGCGGCGCAGGAGGCGAGTTCGAAGGTGCTCGCGATCCTGCTCGCGGCGATCGCCTCGGTGTCGCTCGTGGTCGGCGGCATCGGCATCATGAACATCATGCTGGTGTCGGTGACCGAACGCACGCGCGAGATCGGGCTGCGCATGGCCGTCGGGGCGCGGGGCCGCGACATCCTGATGCAGTTCCTCGTCGAGGCGGTGACGCTCTCGCTGATCGGCGGCCTCGTCGGCATCGTGCTCGGGGCCATCGCGTCGGTCGCGGTCGGCGCGTTCGCCGGGTGGCGCACCGAACTCGGCGCGGGTTCGGTGCTGCTCGCGTTCGGCTTCGCCGCGGCGATCGGCGTGTTCTTCGGCTTCTACCCGGCACGCAAGGCCGCGCGGCTCGCGCCGATCGACGCGCTGCGGCACGAGTGACGCAGCAGGCCCGGGTTCAACCGGATACGCCGGCGGCGTCGAGCGCGCGCATCGCATCCGCGTCCAGCGCGAGCCGCGCCGCGCCCATCAGCTCCTCCAGCTGGGCGACCGAGGTCGCGCTCGCGATCGGCGCGGCGATGCCGGGCTTCGCCATCAGCCACGCCAGCGCGACCTGCGCCATCGTCGCGCCGCAGCGCGAGGACACCCGATCGAGTGCCGCGAGCACCGCCACGCCCCTGGCGTCGAGGTACTTCGCGATGCCCGGCCCGCGCGCGCTCTTGCGGAAGTCCGCCGGAGAGCGGTACTTGCCGGTGAGGAAGCCGGAGGCGAGCGCGTAGTAGGGAATCACGCCCAGACCCTCCTTCACGCAGAGTTCCTGAAGCGGCCCCTCGAACGCGTCGCGCACGACGAGGTTGTAGTGCGGCTGCAGCGTCTCGTAGCGCGGCAGATCGTGCGCGCGGCTCGCCGCCAGCGCGCCGGCCAGCCGACCCGCGTCGAGGTTCGACGCGCCGATCGCGCGCACCTTGCCCGCGCGCACCAGACGGTCGTAGGCCTCGAGCGTCTCGTCCTGCGGCGTGTCCGGGTCGTCCCAGTGCGACTGGTAGAGGTCGATGCGCTCGATGCGAAGCCGCCGCAGCGAAGCTTCCACTTCCGCGAGGATGTGTTCGCGCTTCAGGCACTTGTGGCCGAGGCCCGTGTCGGAACCGACCTTGGTCGCGATCAGCACGTCGTCGTGACGTCCGCGCTTCGCGATCCAGCGGCCGATCACGGCCTCCGACTCGCCGCCCGAGTGCCCGTCCACCCAGCGCGAATACGAGTTGGCCGTGTCGATCAGGTTGAAGCCGCCGGCGACGAAGGCATCGAGCACCGAATGCGACGTCGCCTCGTCGGCGGTCCAGCCGAACACGTTGCCGCCGAGCGCGAGCGGCGCGGCGAGGAGGCCGGAGCGGCCGAGGGGTCGTCGTTGCATGGCAGGGGAGCGTTCGCGTGAGGACGGATCGGCAGGATCATACCGCCCGCCATCGGACGTCCGGTCTAGGCCATCGGTCGTAGTCGCGGGCGGAGATCCGACGCGAAGTCGGCGCCGCAAGTCGCTGGCATCCCACGGCAATCCGCGCGCGCCACGGCACGCGACCCCTGTCAGGACTGACAGGTGCGTTGCGCGAGCCTTCGTCCTAAGGTGTCTCGCGTGGCCCGACCGGGGTCCCACCGAGGGAGACCGCCATGAAGCTCATCGTCGTCGACGACCACCCGCTGATCCTCGAGGCGCTCGCGCGCTACGTCGCGGAGGCCGAGCCGCGCTGGACGCTCTGGTGCGCGGCCTCGCGCGACGAAGCCACGCGCCTGCTCGCGGCGCATCCGGACTGCGACGCCCTGCTTCTCGACCTCGCGCTGCCGGGCACGCGGGGCCTCATGTACCTGGTCGAGCTGCGCCGCGACCATCCGCGCCTGCCGATCGTCGTGCTCTCCGCGACCCACGACCGCGCGACGATCGACGGCGCGCTGGCCGCGGGCGCGCGCGGCTACGTCGCGAAGCGCGCCGATGCCGCGGAAGTCGTCGCCGCCGTGAAGGCCGCGCTCGCCGGCAGGCGGCCGGTGGCCTGCGCGTCGGACCCGCGCGCGCAGCCGGCGCGCGAATGGCCGACGGGACTGTCCGTCGGATTCACCCAGCGCCAGTCCGACGTGCTGCGCCTGCTCGTGCAGGGCATGCCGAACAAGCGCATCTGCCGCGACCTCGCGCTCTCCGAAGGCACGGTCAAGGTCCATGTCTCGGCCATCCTGAAGGCCTTGAACGTCCACACGCGCACACAGGCGATCGTGGAGCTCGCGCGACGGGGTGTGGATGCCGGTTCGATTCGCGCGCTCTGAGCGTCCCGGTGGATGCGCCCGCCTCCGCGCTCGGGACGACCTCTCCGCTCGCCCGCGCGCGCGCCGACCAGGTCGCGACGCTCTATGCGGGTTGGCCACGGGCCACCGCCTCGATGCTGTTCGGCGCGGCGCTGTACTGCCTCGTGCTCGGCAGCGAAGCACCCGCGTCGCTGATGATCGCCTGGGTGGCGCTGATCGCGGCGAACCAGGCCTGGCGTGCGCTCCTCGTCCGGGCGTGGCTCGCGGCGCGGCCCGGACTCTCCGCCGCACGGCGCTGGGGACGCTACTGGTCGATGGGGTCGGCGGCCGCGGGCGCGCTGTGGGGCGCCGCCGCGGTGGCGATGTTTCCGCCCTCGCCACCGCACCAGGCATTGTCGATCGTGTGCCTGTTCGGCGTCGTGCTCGGCGGACTCAACCTCACGGCGGTGTACAAGCCGGCGTTCTACGGCTTCGTACTCCCGGCGCTGGTGCCGCTCGTCGTGCGCGTGGGCCTGGAGGGCGATCCGGTGCACCTGTCGACCGCGATCGTGATGTCGGTCGTGCTGGGCTTCGTCCTCGCGTTCGGCCACCGGCTGAACGACGTTCTCACCGACGCGCTCGCGACGCGGCACCGCAACACCGACCTCATCGCCGAACTCAAGGCCCGCACCCGCGCCGCGCTCGACGCCCGCGCCGCCGCGGAGAACGCCGATCGCGCGAAGAGCCAGTTGCTCGCGGCCGCGAGTCACGACCTGCGCCAGCCGCTGCATGCCCTCGGCCTCTTCGTCGCCGCACTCGCACGACGCACGCGCGACGCCGACCTCGCGCCGCTCGTCGCGAGCGTGAGCGCCGCCCTGGGCGCGCTCGAGGCGCAGTTCGCGCAACTGATCGACCTGTCGCGCCTGGAAGCCGGCGCGCTCGAGCCCACGCGCGAACGCGTGCCTCTCGCACCGCTCTTCGCCCGCGTCGGCGAGGAATTCGGCGTCGAAGCCGCGGCACGCGGCCTCGCACTGGTGGTCGCGCGCACGCGCCTCGCGGTCGAGTCCGACCCCGTGCTGCTCGAACGGATGCTGCGCAACCTGGTGTCGAACGCGCTTCGCTACACACGCGCCGGCGGCGTCGTGGTCGGCGCGCGCCGCAGGGGAGCGGAAGTCGCGATCGAGGTCGTCGACAGCGGTGTCGGCATCGCATCCGAACATCGCGACCGGATCTTCGACGAATTCTTCCAGGTGCCGGGGCGCGCGGACCGCCCGCATCCCGGAGGCATGGGTCTCGGGCTCGCCATCGTGCGGCGTTTCGCCGCCCTGCTCGGGCACCGCCTGGCGCTCGTCAGCCGCCCGGGGCACGGCTCGCGCTTCTCCATCGTCGCGCCGCGTGCCGCCGACGCGCCGCCGATGCGCGCGCGCGCGGGCCATCGTTCCGAGTCGCTCGCCGGCGCATGCATCGCCGTGATCGACGACGACCCCGCGGCGGTCGAGGGACTGCGCGCGCTCTTCTCGAGCTGGGGCGCGGACGTCGCGGGCGGCGCGCACGCGGACGACGTCCTCGCGGCGCTGGGCGAGGTCGAACGCTATCCGGACCTCATCATCGCCGACCTGCGCCTCGCCGGCGAGGCGAGCGGCCTCGCGGCGATCGAACGGTTGCGGCGCGAATTCGGCGAGCCGGTGCCCGCACTCGTGGTCAGCGGCGATCTGCGCGAAGTCGCGGCACGCGAGGTGCGGGAGGCCGGCCATCTGCTCCTGCCCAAGCCGGTCGTGCCGGCGTCGCTCGAGGCGGCGGCGTCGAATCTCGTCGCAGGACTCGCCGCGCGCTGAGCGGGGTCCCGAACGCGCGACGCCGGTCGGGAATGCCGACCGGCGTCGTGGAAGTTGCGGTCCTGCACCGGCGTCGCGGGGGGCGCTCCGCCGGGAGGGTGGGGCTGCAGGACCGCGGGGGCCGTTGATCGCCTCGGTCAGAGGAATCCGACGTTGCGCACGCCCGCCGACCAGTTGGCGAGGTTCGGGAACGCGTAGGAAATGTCGGAGGACGACATGCCGAACCACGTCGCGAGCGTGTTGCCGATCTGGTCGACCGACGTCGTCGGCAGCCAGGCGCCGTTGCTGCCGGTGTCGTCGGCGCCCTTGAGCACGAGGGCCGGGTAGGTGCCGTAGATGTCGCCGCCCTTCACCGCGCCGCCCATCACGAGATAGTTGCCGCCGTAGGCGTGGTCGGTTCCGATCGACTGGTTGCCGATGAAGGTGCGGTTGAAGTCCGACATCGTGAACGTCGTGACCATGTTGGCGACGCCCGCGTCGACCGTGTACTTGTAGAACGCCGCCATCGCCTGCGACATCTGGGTGAGCAGGTTGCCCTCGGCGGTCAGGATGTTCGCGTGCGTGTCCCAGCCGCCGATGTTCACCATGAAGAACTGGCGCTTGACCCCGAGCGTGGCGCGCGCCTCGATCAGGCGCGCGACCTGCCGAAGCTGTTGCGCGAGCCCGGTGTTGAGCAGCGCCCCGTCCACGGTGAACGCGTTGGTGATGACCGACGGCGCCGGGTTGGCGGTCAGGAACGGGTTGGCGGCCTCCGCTGCGACGAGCGCGTCCTCGAGGATCGAGGCGGCCGCGTCGAACAGCGTGCTCCCGCCGCCCGTGCCCATCAGGGCGCGCAATGCGTTGTAGCGCGCCATGCTGACCGGGTCGCCGCCCTGTCCGGAGAGCAGGACGCCGCCGTTGCTCGGGATCACGAACGGCGTCGTGTCATGGCCGGAATTGAAGAGTTGCGTGCCGGACACCGACACCATCGTCGGCACCTTCTGGCCAGCGTTCTTCGCGACCAGCTTGTCGGCCAGGCGCCCGCCCCAGCCGGTCTTGATGATGTCGGTGGGCAGAAGGCCCTGCCAGAGCATCTGCTGGTCCGAGTGCGAGAACAGGTTGGGCGGCCGGTTCTTGCCGGCCTTGTAGTCGGCCATCGTGATCGGCGCGATCAGCGTGCCGGCATTCGCCACCACCGCGAGCTTGTCGGCATCGTAGAGCGCCTTGAGCGGCGCCATGTTCGGGTGGAAGCCGTATTGCTTGCCGCCCTGCCGCGCCGCGCTCACGACCAGCAGCTGGTCCTCGGGAATGCCGACCTGCGACGCCGCGGTCCGGACGAGGCCGTACTGCGCGTAGTCGGACTTCGGCACGATCATGTTGTTGCTGTCCGCGCCCCCGAACTGGAACAGGCAGACCAGCGCCTTGTAGTCGCCTCCGGACTGCGCCTGCGCGGACGGAATGCCGTAGCGGCCGAAGCTGCCGGCCATCGCCGCGCCGGTGAGCGCGCTCGTGCGTGCGAGGAATTGTCGGCGGTTCGTGCTCATGGTCAGCGCTGGATCTGGTAGTGGTTCGACGCGGCGATCAGGTAGGTCGCCATCCGGGCCCGGTCCGTCTTCTGCTGCGCGGTCGGCGTCGCCGAGAGCGCGATCGCGTTGACGGCGGTGATCACCGCGGTGCGCGCCTCGGCGGGCAGCGGACCGCCCAGCAGCACCTCGCTCACCTTGTCGGTCAGGAGCGCGGCGTCGGTCGCGAGCGGCTCGAACTGGATCGTGTTGAGCCTCGTTCCCGTCGCATCGGCGAGATTCGCGTCCGGCGAGATGCCGCCGTACACCAGCGAGTACACGAGGTTGGTCCGCGCGACCGCGGCGTTGCTGTTGAAGATCCCGAACTCGGGCGCGAGGATCGACGTGCCGGGAATCGTCGCGTCCGGCGGGAAGTAGTTGAACACGGAGGGCGCGTAGTACGGCCGCTGCGCCAGGTTCGCCGCCCGGTCGCCGAGTGCGGATCCGTCGGTGACGCCGTTCAAGGCCCGCACCAGGCCGGTGATCATCAGCACCGGTTCGCGCAGCGTGCCGAACGCCGGGTCGGTCTTCGCGGGGCCGCGCGCCTCGGGGTCGAGCAGGATGGCCCGCACCACCGCCTTCAGATCGCCGCGAACCCCAGAGCCGTTGTTCGCGAACTTCGCGGCGACGCGCTGCACGTAGGCCGGCGTCGGATTGCCGGTGACCAGGCGCTGGATGAGCTGCTTGCTGATGAACGGCCCGGTGTTCGGGTGCATGAAGGCGTTCTTGACCGCGCCGTCGATGTCCTGCTGCGGCGTCTGGCCGGCGGGCAGCACCGTCGGATTCGCGTTGCCGTCCGACGTGACGTCGAGGAGCGTCTTCGCGTCCGTGTCGTGGCCGGTGGTCGCGGTCCCCGGGTACACGCCCATGTCGGCCCCGTAGTAGACGCCGTTCTTCTTCGTGATCGGGCTCCCGTCCGGGTTCGCGTAGGTGTATCCGGTGAACACCCGCGCGAACTGCTTGATGTCGTCCTGGTCGTAGGTCGAGATCTCCTCGTCGTTCGCGTCGAGGAGCGGCGTCCCGTCCGACTTGAGCTCGATGAGGCCGATGCTGAAGAGCTGCAGGATCTCGCGCGCGTAGTTCTCGTTCGGCACGCGGCCCTTCGCGGCGTCGGGACGGTCGTTGTTCACCGAGTCGAGCCAGTTGCCCATCGCCGGCGACAGCGTGATCCGGCGGAGGATGGTCTCGAAGTTGCCGAACGCCTCCTCGAACATGATCTGCTGGTAGCGCGCCATCACGTGCGCCTTCGACAGGTCGTTCTCGATCCCCGAGATCACGAGGATCTGCGAGAGCGCCCAGGCGACGCGCTGCCGGAGCTGGTCGGGCCTGGTCATCGCGTTGGTGAAGAAATCGCGCTGCACCATCGCGAGCGAGAGGTGGTCGCGAACGCAGGTCGCCGGGGCCGAGTTAGACGGATAGCTCTGGCCGAGCGGATCCTTGGTCGTGCAGTCGTCGGACTCCCTCAGCTGGATGCGGTTGTATCGCGTCGACGGGTAGCCCGACGACAGGGGTTTCGCGAGCTGGTCGTCGACCCAGGCGGTGACGCCTCCCTTCGCGGCGACGTTCGCCGCCTCCGCCTGCGACGCGCCGAAGGTGGCCTGGTTCAGCAGGCGCCAGACGTCCGCGCTGCGGGGCGCGGATGCCGGCGGCGTCTGCGCCGAGACCACCTGGTCCAGCGTCGTGCTGACGTTGCCGGTGTTGTCGGTCGCGTCGGCGCGGTAGCGGGTCTGGCCGTTCGCGGCGATCGCGTCGGTCATCGTGAACGGGGCCGCGGTCTTCTCGCCGATGTTCGCGCCGTTGCGGTAGAAGCGAACCCGGGTGATCGTTCCGTCCGGGTCGGCGGCGGTGGCCGTCAGCGTCACCGTCGCGGGCTGCATGACCAGCGTCTGCGAGAGCGAGAGCGACACGGTCGGCTTCTTGTTGAGCTGCTGCGCGTTGCCCGAGGTGACGTCGATTTCCGCGGTCGACGTGGACGCGCCCTTGTTGTCGTAGGCCGTCGCCTTGAACTTGTAGACGCCGGGCACGGTGGTCGTGTAGGCGAAGGTGTAGGGCGGCGTGGTGATGTCCGCGCGTTGCGTGCCGTTCTGGTAGATCCGCACCCGCGCGATCGTGCCGTCGTCGTCGCTCGCCGTCGCGGTCATCGTCACCGTGCCCGGGAACGGGATCTGGGTGCTCGACACGCTCAGCGACACTTTCGGCGCGATGTTGGTCGTCGATCCGACCGACACGTTGACGTCGGCGCTCGTCGCGGTCGCGCCGAGATTGTCGGTGGCGATGGCGGTGAACCGGTAGACCGCGTTCGACGGCGCGTTGAACGTGGTCTTGAACGGCGCGGAAGTCACTTCGGCGATCTTGGTGCCGTTCTGGTAGAAGGCGACCTTGGCGATCGTTCCGTCCTCGTCGGTCGCATTCGCGGTGAGCATGATGGCGCCGGGCCCGGGGAGCGAATCCGGCGAGGCCGCCAGCGTCACCTTGGGCGCCGCATTGGCGCCGGGACCGACCAGGACGGACTTCTGCGGCGACGACGCGGAGGCGCCCTTGTCGTCGTACGCGGTGGCGCTGAACCGGTAGAGCTTCGCGGTCGCTGCGTTGTAGTTGAGGACGAACGGCGAGGAGGTGACCTCGCCGATCTTCGAACCGTTGTCGAAGAACACGACCTTCGTGACCGTGCCGTCGTTGTCGACCGCCGTGGCGGTGAGCGTCAGCTGCCCGGGCGAGGGCAGCGAATCGGGCGACACCGAGATCGTCACCATCGGCGGCTGGTTGGTCGACGACGAACCCGCGGTCACGTTGACCGTGCTGCTCGAACCCGGCATGCCGAGATTGTCGTACGCCACCGCGCGGAAACCGTAGGTCCCCGGCTCGGTGATCGGGAAATTCATCGTGTGCGGCGCGACGAGGGTCGTGCCGATCAGGTCGGAGCCGAGGTAGTACTCGACCCGCATCACGGAACCATCGCTGTCGGTCGCGGTCGCCGTGAGCGTCACGATGGCGGGCACGGTCGGGACGCTGCCGGGCGACACCGTCAGCTTGGTGACCGGCGCCTGGTTGACCGGCGTCGCGCCACCGGCCGGAAGCACCTGGTAGGCCACGCCCTCGTACATGAACGACGGATAGCTCTTCAGCACCAGGTCGCGCTCGGCGGTGTTGGTGGTGAAGAAGTGCGCGCCGGTCGCGCCGTTGAAGAACCGGTAGAGCGGAACGCTGCCGGGGCCCGCGGAGGCGGGCGCCCAGTAGGCGGGACCTTCGAACGCGAACACCGGATAGGTCGCGAGGACGAAGTTCTTCTCGGATTCCGACTGGGTGTAGAAGTGCGTGCCGGTCCGGGTGTTGAAGAACCGGTACACGGGCAGGTTGCCCGACTTGGCGCTCGGGTACGCGAAGTACGCGGGGCCTTCGTAGAGGAACTGTGGATAGCGCGCGAGCACGAAATCGCGCTCCGCCTGATTGATCGTGTAGAAGTGCGTGCCGGTCTGCGAGTTGAAGAACCGGAACACCGGAGACGCCGTCTGCGCCGCAGCGGTCCCCGCGATGGCGCCAAGCGCCAGCGAGACGGCCGCGATGAACGCGCGCACGGACGCGCGGGGTGTGCGTGGATTGCCCTGGGCCTGACGCATCGCTACGGACCTCCCCTGCCGTGGTTTCCGCCGGATCGCCGCGATGCGCGCCGCGACCCGCATGGCGGATTATTCCATCGGCATAACTTGGGAATCAAGCCCCGTTCATCGATTCGGAGGTCAGCATGCCTCTGGAGGGAGCTTTCTGCGCTCTTCTCGTGAACGTTCGTCTATAACTTGTTGTTTCCACAACATGTATAGCCGTACATGCGACATGGGTTCGTGCATCGTAACCCACACTTCATGACGCCAGAATCACCTGCATGCCCAAGGAGGGCGACCGATGGTGCGCGCGAGACGCCATGGCGGATCGCCGCCCGCCGGCGCCCGCGCAGGTTCGGCCGCCGGGACACAAAACAAATATGACGTGGGAATGGACCGGACGGGCGCGGCGGGTCAGCCGAGGAAGCCCAGGTCCTGCGCGGCGAACGCCGGGAGACTCGGGAATACCTGCGGAAGTTCGGCCGGCGGCACTCCGAACCACCGGGCGAGCGTCGCGCCGACCTGGTCGAGCGCGGTGGTCGGGATCCACTGCCCTTCGTCGCCGGCGTCGTCGGGGCCGCCGACGACGAGCGCCGGAAACGTCCCGTAGAACGCGCCGCCTTTCACCGCCCCGCCCATCACGAACTGATGGCTGCCCCACGCGTGGTCGGTCCCGTCGTTCGCGTTCACGCGGAAGGTGCGGCTGAAGTCCGACAGCGTGAACGTCGTCACCTGCGCCGCGACGCCCAGGGCGTCCACCGCGCGCTGGAAGGCCGCGAGCGCGGGGCCCAGCTCGTCGAGCCGCCGCGCGAGTTCACCGCGCTGGCTCGCGTGCGTGTCGTATCCGCCCATCGCGGTGAAGAACAGGTGGCGCCTGACGCCGAGCGCGGTGCGGCCGGCGATCAGCGTGGCGACGCGTCGCAGCTGGTCGGCGAGCCCGGAGTAGACGCCGTCGAACGCCGTGTCGACCACGGGCAGGTCGGCGTGGATCGCGCGGTTCACCGTCTCGGCGCTCTTGAGCGCGAGGTCCATCGTGTCGGCGGCCTTCGCGACGATGATGTTCTCGCGGTCGACCGCGAGGAGTTGCCGCATCGCGTCGAGCCGTATCCGGCCGTAGCCGGAGTCGGTGTCGCCGGCGAGGCCGTTGCCGCCGTCGTCGGGCAGCGCGAGCGGCACCGTCGTCTCGCCGACCGTGAAGAGCGCATCGCCGTCGAGCGAAATGACGCCGGGAATCGCGAGCGTCGGGTTGCCCGCGCCGGTGCGATCGGCGATGCGCCCACCCCAGCCGGTGTTCACCAGCGCCCCCGGCACGAGCCCCTGCCACTGGAGCTGCTGGTCCGAGTGCGAGAACAGGTTGCGCGGCGCCCTGCCGCCGTTGAGGTAGCTCGCGCGCGTCAGCGGCCCGATGAGCGGCCCGGTGTTGCAGACGACGGCGAGCTTGCCGCCGGAGAACAGCGGCGCGAGGCCGCCGAGTTCGGGATGGAGGCCGAAGCGCGCGCCCGGCGACTTCGGCGTGATCGGCACCAGTTCGTCGCGCGAGAGCCCCATCGACGTGCGTCCGCGCACCGCGTCGTACGCGGCGTAGTCGTCGTAGGGTACGACCATGTCGTTGCTGTCGGCGCCGCCGTACAGGAAGACGCACACCAGCGCCTTGTAGTCGGGCGGAGGCACCTGCGCGCTCGCCCGCGGCAGCGCGAAGCTCGCGAGCCGCGGCACGAGGCCCGCGGCGGTGATTCCGCCGGCCGACAGGAGCAGGCGGCGGCGGAGCGGGTCGATGTGTCGCATGTCCTCGTCCTACCGCGCGACCTGGTACTGGAACGACGTGACGACGAGGAACAGACCGGTGCGCGCCCGCTCGCGTACGTCGTCGATGCGGACGAGCGCGTCGTAGATCGTGCCCTTCATCGCGGCGGGCATCGCGCCGCCGAAGAACCGCAGGTCGAGCGCGTCGGCGAGCTTGCGCGGGTCGCCCGCGAGCGCGACGAAGGGCGCGATGTCGATCTTCGTCCCGATCGAGTTCGCGATCTCGTCGTCGCGGTCGATGCCGCCCTCCCACAGCATCCAGTAGGCGAAGTTGCTCCGCGCGAGCACCGTGTTGGTGTTGTGGATGCCCATCGTCGGCGCGACCACGTCGGTTCCCGGAATCCGGTACTCCGCCGGGAAGTAGTTGAACACCGATGGGGCGTAGTAGAGGTTCTGGCCCATCGCCCGGGTCACCTCGTCGAGTTCGATCCCGTCGCTCGCAGCCCCCATCGCGCGCAGGAACGCGGTCACGTAGAGCACCGGTTCGCGGAAGCGCCCGTAGCGCGGGTTGCCGTCGGGCGCGGCGCGCGCCTCCGGGTCGAGCAGGATCGCGCGCACCACGGCCTTCAGGTTGCCGCGCATGCCCGCGCCATCGTCGTCGAACACCGCCGCCACCCGGTCGACGTACGCGGGCGATGGCGAACCGGTGACGAGATGGCGGATCAACTGGCGGCCGATGAACGGCCCGACGTTCGGGTGCAGGAAGATGTTGCGGATCGCGCCGCGCACGTCGGCGTCCGGCGACTGCCCCGCAGGCAAGCCGATGCCGAAGAGCAGGCGCTTCGTGCCGGAGTCGTGGTCGTTGGGCTTCGCCACCATCGGCGCGCCGTAGTAGCGCTGCTCCTCGTCGTGCTTGGGCGGCGTGCCCGGATAGGGCGCGTAGGCCCAGCCGGTCAGCGCGCGGGCGAGCGCCTTCACCTCCGGCTGCCCGTAGGTCAGGATCGGCTGCCCCAGCGCGTCCATGAGCAGCGTGCCGTCGCGCTTCAACTCGATCGTCCCGATCGAGAAGAGCTGCAGGAGTTCGCGCGCGTAGTTCTCGTTGGGCTCGGTTCCGGCCTCCGGATCGGCCTTGGCGTTGTTCACCATGTCGAGGTAGTGCCCCATCGCCGGCGACAGCGTCGCCGCGTAGAGCAATCCCTCGAAGTTGCCGAACGCGTAGTCGGCCAGCATCTGGTGCCAGCGCGCCTGCACGTAGGCGGTCTCCATGTCCGGATCCTTCATGCCGGACACGACGAGGATCTGCGACAGCGCGAAGGCGACGCGTTGCCGGAGCTGATCGGGTCCGGCGAGCGCGTTGGTGAAGAACTGCGAGCGCAGCTTGAACAGCGTCAGATGGTCGATCGCGCAGCGGTAGATCGGCGTGTCGCGTGCCGCCGAGAACGAGCAGTTGGCGCTCTCGTCCAGCGATTCGTAGTAGTAGGTCGATTTCGGATATCCGGTCGCCGGTCGCGCGAGCTGGTCGTCGACCCACGCGGCGGCGCCCATCGCCAGCGCGCGATCGACTTCCGCGGGCGTCGCGCCGAAGGTCGCCTGATCGACCAGCCGGAACGCGTCGCGCCGCGCCGCGGCTTCTGCTCCGCGCTCGGGGGCGAGCGCGAAGTAGGCGATACCCTCGTACGCGAACCACGGGTAGCTCTGCGCGACGAAGTCGCGCTCGGTCTCGTCGGCCGTGTAGAAGTGGGTGCGGGTCCGGTTGTTGTAGAAACGGTGCACCGGCACCCGATCGAAGGCATCGCCCGGATAGGCGTGGAACGCGACGCCCTCGTCGGCGAACTGCGGCCAGGTGGCGAGGATGCGCGCCCGCTCGGCATCGCTCGTCGTGTAGAAATGCGCGCCGGTGTCCCGGTTGAAGAAACGCCAGACCGGCACCGACCCCGCGTCGGCGGCACCCAGCGCGCGCCACACCGCGCCCTCGTCGGCGAACTGCGGCCAGGTCGCGAGCACGAACGCGCGTTCCGTGGCGCTCGCGGTGTAGAAGTGCACGCCGGTCGACCGGTTGAACATCCGGTACACATCGACCGTGGATGCCGCCTTGGCGCGCGCCCCGCGCGATGGCACGGCGAGCGGGCCCATCGAGGCGCGCGGCGGCGTGGGCGTGGAAGGCTTGAGCCGCGACCAGGTCGTCGTACCGGAAGGACGCTTCGCGGCGGCCGCCGGCTCGGTCGCGCCCATCGTCGTCGCCCCGGCGACGAAGGCGAGCGCGAGCCACAGCGCGACACCCGCGGCCCAGCCCATCACGCGCAACGCGGTCAGCGGCGCGGGGGCCGATTCGAACCCGGCATCCTGGCGCAGGGTCAACAGGCGGGCGGTTTCGGGGCGGGCGCGCATCCTCGGGGGGGTTGGCGGCAGCACTATGCCAACGTCATAACCCTAAACCGGATTGCTGTGCAGTGCAAGGGGCGATCGCCTGCCCCGCCGCCGGCCAGAAGAACCCGGGCCGGGCACCCTGCGTGGAGTCGACCATCCATCGCTTCCGCCTGCCCACGGCGCGCATGCTCCGGGATCGGCTCCTGTGCTGGACAGTCGTCCGAACGAGGACGCGCCCGCCGGCGCGGGGTGCCGCGGCGGCGGGCGCGCAGGAGAGTTCCCCTGTCAGGACGCGCGATGCTGCATGCGACCCCGCATGCGGTCGTGCATGTCGTCCATGCGGGCGATGCGTTCACGGATCGCGTCGCGCACGATCGCCTTCTGGTCGGCGCGCAGGTTGGCGTAGAACGTGAGCCATTGATCGCGAATCTGGCGCCGCGCGGCGCGCCCCTGCTCCTCCGCGTTGTCGAAGAACGCGCTGACGGCCGCGAGGTCGGGTTCGGCCTTCGCCAGTTCGGCGTCGACCTTGGCGCGGACGTCCGCACGCATGGCCGACGCCTGGTCGTGCGCCGCGACCGTCTGGGCCCGGATCCGATCGAACATCACCTGCTGCGAGGAGTCGAGCGCGAGCCGGTCCTTCATCGACGCAAGCACGTGCTCGATCATGCCGCCCGGCGCGCCGGGAGGGCCGCCGACGGGGCCGCCGGCCGCGCCGCGCATGGGGCCACCGGCGGCAGCGCCGCCCGAAGCCGCGACGCCGAGGCCGAAGACGATCGCGGCCGCGACCTGCATCGGGCGGGCGATCGATGGGATACGTGCATTCATGGCATCTCCTTTCGTGGGGGGATCGGCCGGTGCAAGGCACCGGACTCGATGACTACGACCGTGATCCGGACCGGGGGTTTCCCCGGTGGCCCTCGCCGACTGCAACCAGACGTTTCCGCCGGGGGCCGTCGTTACAATCGGTTACCGGTTCCGGCGACCTCCACCTGCCATCCGCGTTCCAATCGCCCATGAGCGCCAACGCACCTCCGCAACCGCGCATCCTCGTCGTCGACGACGACGTGCGGCTGCGCGACCTGCTGACGCGCTACCTGTCGGGCCAGGGGTTCGAGGTGAAGGCGATCGCCGATGCCCGCGAACTCGACCGGCGCCTGCAGCGCGATCCGCCCAGCCTCCTCGTGCTCGACCTGATGCTGCCGGGCGAGGACGGACTCGCGATCTGCCGGCGCCTGCGCTCCGCCGGCGAAGACGTCCCGATCATCATGCTGACGGCGAAGGGCGAGGACGTCGATCGCATCCTCGGCCTCGAGATGGGCGCCGACGACTACCTGCCGAAGCCGTTCAACCCGCGCGAACTCGTCGCGCGCATCCATGCGGTCCTGCGCCGGCACGCGTTGAGGCCCGCGGCCGGCGCGCCGTCCGAGACCGGCGTCGTCGCCTTCGGACGGCACCGTCTCGACCTCGCCGCGCGCACGCTCGCGGCGGACGGGCAGGTCACCCACCTCACGACCGGCGAGTACTCGCTGATCCGCGTGTTCGCTCAGCATCCGCGCCAGCCGCTCGCGCGCGAGAAGCTGTCGCAGCTCGCGCGCGGACGCGACCACGAGGTGTTCGACCGCGCGATCGACGTGCAGGTGTCGCGGCTGCGCAAGCTGGTCGAATCCGACCCGGCGAATCCGCGCACCATCCAGACCGTCTGGGGCGTGGGCTACGTCTACGTGCCCGACGACGACGGCGACACGCGGTGAGATTCCTCCCGCGCTCGCTGTTCGGACGCCTGACGCTCCTGCTGGTCGCGGCGGTGGCGGTGGCGACCGTGTCGCTGATCCTGCTGTTCCGGCAGGATCGCGCGGCGCTGATCGCCCGGCAGTTCGGCGACACCAAGGTCGCGCAACTGCAGGCGCTGCGCAGCGCGCTCGAAGCCTCTCCCGACCGCGACCGTCGCGACGCCGTGGCACGCATCGGCCGGGAGTTCGGGGCACGCCTCATCCCGGAATCGGAGCGGCCGCGTCTCGCGAACCCGGGCATGCCGCACCATCCGCTCGTCGCCGAACTCGCCGAGCGCCTGCGGCGGGACCTCGGTCCGGGAGCCGACCTCCGCGTCATGCCGGGCCGCCAGCAGTTCATGGTGCGGCTCGAGGCCGCGGGCACGCCGTACTGGGCGGTGTTCCCGCTGCCCGCGGGACGGCCCGACGACGAGGGCCCGTCGCGCGCGCTCTTGGGCTCGCTCGCCATCGTCGCGCTGCTGCTCGCGGCGGCGTACGCGTTCGCGCGGGTGATCGCGCGGCCGCTGCGCCAGCTTCACGCCGCCGTGGACGAACTCGCCCGCGGCGCCACGCCTGCCCCGCTGCCGGAGTCCGGACCTTCGGAGATCGCGGCGGTCAACCGCGGCTTCAACGCGATGCTCGCGAGCCGGGCCGGGATCGAGCGCGATCGTGCGCTCCTGCTCGCCGGCATCTCGCACGACCTGCGCACGCCGCTCGCCCGTCTGCGCCTTTGCATCGAGATGAGCGGCGATCCGGCCGCGCGGCCGGGGATGATCGCCGACATCGAGGAGATGGACCGCATCGTCGGTCAGTTCCTCGACTTCGCCCGCGCCGATGCGGACGTGACGCGCCTGCCCTCCGACCTCGACCCGATCGTCCGCGCGTGCGTCGAGCGCTACGTCGCCGCCGGACGGGTGATCGCCTTCGTCCCGGGGAACGTCCGGCCGCTGCCGCTCCACGCCGCGGCGATCTCCCGCCTGGTCGCGAATCTCGTCGACAACGCGTTCGCCTACGGCGCGCCACCGGTCGAGGTCGCGACCGCGGACGCGGGCGCCTTCGCGACGATCGAGGTGCGCGATCGCGGTCCGGGCATGGCCCAGGGCGACATCGAACGATTGAAGCGTCCGTTCACCCGTGCGAGCGACGCGCGGTCGCGCGACGACGGCGCGGCGGGCGCGGGACTCGGCCTCGCGATCGTCGAACGCATCGCCCGGTTGCATGGCGGGACGCTCGAACTCCTGGCGCGCGAGGGCGGCGGCACGATCGCCCGGGTCACGCTCGCGCACGGGGCAGGAGCCGCGGGCTAGCGCGCGGCGCGACGGTCGCGTCGGAACGACCGGCGGGCGCGGCGTCCCGCGAGGTCGCCGCAATGCCCCTCAATGCCCCGGCGGATTGGCCTGCTCGTCGCGCACGACGATGACGCTCGCCATCGCCGCGATGCCCTCGCCGCGCCCGGTGAAGCCCAGGCGCTCGGTCGTCGTCGCCTTGACGCCGACGTCGTCGGCCGCGCACCCGAGGTCGGCCGCGAGATTCGCGCGCATCGCTTCGACGTGCGGAGCGAGACGCGGCGCCTGCGCGACGACGGTCGCGTCGACGTTGCCGATGCGAAAGCCGCGTTCACGCATCAGCGCGACGATGTGCCGCAGCAGGGCGCGGCTGTCGGCGCCCTTGAAGCGCGGATCGGAGTCGGGAAAGTGCCGCCCGAGATCGCCGAGCGCGAGCGCCCCGAGGAGCGCATCGCCGATCGCGTGCACCAGCACGTCGGCGTCCGAATGGCCGTCGAGGCCCTTGTCGAACGGGATCGTCACGCCGCCCAGCACCAGCCTGAGGCCCGGAACGAGCGCGTGGACGTCGAACCCGGTGCCGATGCGGATCGTCATGCTGCATTCTCCCTGCGCTGCGCCTCGAGGAGCGCCGCCGCGAGCCCGAAATCCTCGGGCCAGGTGATCTTGAGGTTCGCCCGGCTGCCGGTCACGAGGCGCGGCATGCCGCACGCGCCGGTCGCGGCGAGGCACTCGACGACGAGCGCGTCGTCGGTCGCGTCCGCCGAATCGCAAGCGGCATAGGCGCGCACGAGCACGCCGTAGCGGAACATCTGCGGCGTCTGCGCCTGCCAGAGCGCGTCGCGCGCCTCGGTCCGGACGACCCGCGCGGCGTCGCCGCCATCGCCGCGCTTCAGCGTGTCGGCGACCGGCACCGCGGTCAGTCCGCCGACCGGGTCGTGTTCGAGCGCGGCGACGAGCCCGCGCAGCGTCGCGACCGGCACGCAGGGCCGCGCCGCATCGTGCACGAGGACCCAGTCGTCCGCCCGGCAACGCGAGGCCAGCGCCGCGAGCGCATACCCGACCGTCGCCGCGCGCGTGGGTCCGCCGCAACGCAGCGCCTCGATGCCCGGGCGCGTCCCGATCGCGCCCGCGTACCGGTCGTCGTCGGGCGCGATCGCGACGAACACGCCGTCGAGCCCGAGCGCCTCGGTGAGCCGGTCGAGCGTGTGCGCGAGCACCGGGCGGCCGAGGATCGGATGGTACTGCTTGTGCACCGCGCGACCGCTGCGCGTCCCCCCGCCAGCGGCCGGCACGAGTGCGTAGCGGCGGCTCATCGTTTCCCCGGCTCTCCGGCGGACGAGCGCCGCATCACAGCAGCAGCGCGAGCCGCTCTTCGTCGAGCGGACGGAAGCCCAGCCGCTCGTAGAAGCGCCAGGCGCGCGCGTTGTCGCGGTGGCACGCGGTGTCGATCCGGCCCATGCCCTCGGCACGAAGCGCGAGAGCGAGCGAGCGCAGCATCGCACCGCCGACGCCGCGCCCCTGCCAGCCGTCGCGGATCGTCACGTCGTCGAGCTTCGCCACGACGCCTCCACGCGAGGTCGAGATCGCTCGGCAGACGACGCACGCGCCGACCGCGATGCGTCGGTGGTCTTCGCGCGCCCACGCGAGCCACACGAAGCCCAGGTCGGGCCGCGCCACGAACAACGCAAGCGCGCGGTCGAGCGCCTTCACCCCGCCGTCCCCGTATGCCGGCGACGACGCGCGATAGTGCTGATCGTCCGTGAGAAACGCCGCGAGGACATCGCGCGCGTCGCCCGTCGTCGCCGCGGTCATCGGACCGCATTCGATCGCATCGACCTGCGGCGCAGCCTCGCTCACCCGCCCCCCGGAACGACGAGCCGTTCGAGCGCGGCGCGGATGCGCGACGGCACCTCCACCGGCCGCTGCGAGCCGCGGTCCACCCACACGTGGACGAAGCGGCCGGTCGCGGCGGGATCGTCCTCGCCGCGGCGGAAGAGTCCGATGCGATAGGCGACGCTGGAGCGCCCGAGCTTCGTGATCGCGAGTCCCGCGTCGATCGTCTCGGGAAACGAGAGCGACGCGTGGAACGTGCAGGCGGTCTCGACGACGAGGCCGATGACCGGGTCGTTCGCGATGTCGAGGCCGCCCTCGCGGATCAGGTGCTCGTTCACCGCCGTGTCGAAGTACGAGTAGTAGGTCACGTTGTTGACGTGGCCGTAGCTGTCGTTGTCCATCCAGCGCGTCGGGATCGCGAGGAATCGGCGGTACGTCGCGCGTGAAGGACGGTCGGCGCTCATCGCCTGCCGCCCGGCGCGCCGCCGATCATCCGTTCGTCCAGGAGTTCGATCCAGTGGCGCACCGGCCGCGACGTGCCTGCCGCGAGGTGCGCCTGGCAGCCGACGTTCGCGGTCGCGATCACGTTCGGCCGATCCGCCTCGAGGGCCGCGAGCTTGTTGCGCCGGAGCGTCGCGGCGAGTTCGGGCTGCAGGATCGAGTAGGTGCCGGCCGATCCGCAGCACAGGTGCGCGTCCGCGACCGGCAGGAGTTCGTGGCCGATCGCGCGCAGCAACTCCTCGACCTCCCCGACGATCTTCATGCCGTGCTGCAGCGAGCAGGGCGCGTGGAAGGCCACGCGCTGCGGCCCGCGGTCCATCGCGATGAGCGGCGCGAGCTTCCGCCACTCGGGCGCGACGACCTCGACGGTGTCGCGCGCGAGCGCGGCGACGCGCGAGGCCTTCGCCGCCCAGGCGGCGTCATGCGCGAGGAGGTGCCCGTAGTCCTTGACCATGACACCGCAACCGCTCGCGCTGACCACGATCGCTTCGGCGCCCCGCTCGATCTCGGGCCACCATGCCTCGATGTTGCGGCGCGCATATGCCTTTGCGCCCGAATGGTCGTTGAGATGGAATGGCAACGCTCCGCAGCACCCGCCGCCACCCGCATGGACGAGCGAGACGCCGACGCGGTCGAGCACGCGCGCGAGCGCGGCGTCGGTCGCGGGCGCGATCGACGGCTGCACGCAACCCTCGAGCGCGATCATCCGCCGGGCGTGGCGCGGCGCCGGCCAGGCGCCGGGCGACTGCGGCGACGGAATGCGCCGCCCGAGCTCGCGCGGCACCAGTTGCTTCGCGATCCGCCCGAACGCGAGCGCGCCGCCGAAGAGCGCGCGCGAAGTGAGTCCCTTGGCGAGCGACCAGCGCAGCGCCGCCTCGGCGGGCGTGCGCCCGACGCGCTCCTCGACGATCTTGCGTCCGATGTCGGCGAGCCTCGCGTACTGCACGCCGGAGGGACAGGTCGTCTCGCAGGAGCGGCAGGTGAGGCAGCGGTCGAGGTGCGCCTGCGTCCTCGCGGTGACCCTCGCGCCCTCCAGCACCTGCTTCATCAGGTAGATGCGACCGCGGGGCCCGTCGCGCTCGTCGCCCAGGATCTGGTAGGTCGGGCAGGTCGCGTTGCAGAAGCCGCAGTGGACGCAACTGCGCAGGATCGCCTCGGCTTCCTCGCCTACAGGCGTGCCGCGAAACTCGGGAGCGAGGCTCGTCTGCATCAGAACACGCGCACGAGGCGTCCGGGATTGAGGACGCCGTGCGGATCGAAGGTCGCCTTCAGGCGCTTGTGCAGGCCTGCCTGCGCGGCGGTCAGCGGATGCAGCGCCTCGACACTGCGGTCCGGGGCGCGGAACAGCGTCGCGTGACCGCCCTGCGAAGCGGCCCAGGCGCGCACCCTGGCCGCCTCGGTGCGCGGGCCCGCCGCGAGCCAGCGCAACGCCCCGCCCCACTCGATCAACTGCTCGCCGCCGAGATCGGTGTGCGGGGCGGTCGAGCCGACCGACAGCCGCCACAGCGCCGCGCGCGACGACACCGCGTTCGTGAAGAAGACGTGCCGGTGGTCGCGGACCGAGTCCCAGAACGCCGCGGCATCGGCGAGTGCCTCTCCGCCCAGCTTCGCGATCGCGGACGCGACGGCGGGCGGCGCGCCGGAGAGCCGCACGGAGAAGCGGCCCTGGTGGAAGCAGGTCGCGGAAAGCGGCAGCGGCTCCCCGCCCCACTCGTTCGCCTTGCGGATCGCCTCGTCGGCGGAGGTCTCGAACACGCGCGTCGCCTCCTCGCGCGGCAACGGCAGGCACTTGAGCGACACCGACGTGAGGACGCCGAGGGTGCCCATCGCACCCACCATCAGGCGCGAGACATCGAAACCGGCGACGTTCTTCATCACCCGACCGCCGAAACCGAGCGCACGCCCGATCCCGTCGATGACTCCGACGCCGAGCACGAAATCGCGCGCGGCGCCCGCGTACGGCCGGCGCGGGCCGGACAGCCCCGCCGCGATCGCGCCGCCGAGCGTCCCACCCGGCGCGAACCGCGGCGGTTCGAACGCGAGCATCTGGCCCGCGTCCCGCATCGCCGCTTCGATGTCCGCGAGCGGCGTACCGGCACGTGCGGTGATCACGAGCTCGGTCGGCTGGTAGTCGACGATGCCGGTGACCGCACGGACGTCGAGCACGTCGCCCGCGGGCTTCTCGCCGCAGAAATCCTTGGTGCGCCCGCCGGCGATGCACAGCGGAGCACGCACGGTGGACGCGCGGCGGATCGCCTCCTGCAACGCTTCGACCTGCGGATCGCCCATGGCTCCCGTCGTCAGCGCGGTCGCGCGAGCTTGTCGCGGTAGATCGTGCGCGGCTCGTCCGCGTCGATCACGACCTTCTCGGCGAGCGCGTCGCGCTCCCACTCGCGCATGAACGGGTGCGCCAGCAGCGTCGCGAGGTACTCGCCCGCCGCGCCCGACGGATGCACGCCGTAGGTCTGGAAGCGGAATGCGACCGGCGCGTAGAACGCATCGGCGAGCGAGAGCGGGCCGCAGAGGAAGGCGCCGAGACGCCCGTACCGGCGGCGCCCCTCGTTCCAGATCTCGTCGACGCGCGCGATGTCCGCCGCGAGCGCGGGCGACCAGGGCCGCACGTCGAGCCGCTCGCGCACGCACATCGTCATGTCGCGGCGCAGCGCCTGGAACGAGCTGTGCATCTCCGCCGACACCGATCGCGCCCAGGCGCGCGCCGCCGCGTCCGTCGGCCACATGCCCGGATGGCGTTCGGCCAGGTACTCGGCGATCGCCATCGAGTCCCACACGACGGTGTCGCCGTCGTGCAGCGCGGGCACCCAGCCGGACGGCGAGAACGCCTTGTTCTCCGGATTGCGTCCTCCGTCGACCAGCTGCACCGCCACCTCGCGGAACGGCCTGCCCGACAGCTTCGCCGCGAACCAGCCGCGCAGCGACCAGGAGCTGTAGTTCTTGTTGCCGAGGTACAGTACATACATGGCAGTTGTCAGTTGCCAGTTGTCAGTTGTCAGTTGACAGTTGACAGTGGCGGCGGCGTTTCCGGTGGCGGCGCATTGAGCGCCGTTGCGGGTTCCTCGTAGGTCCGGCTTCAGTAACCGGACGCCTTTCGCTTCCACTCGCCAAGGGCCGATCTGGCCGAAGGCCGGCCCTCGACACCCTCCCATCGGCATCTCAATGCGCCGCCACCGGATCCGACGACGCGTCTGACTTCTGTCTTCTGTCTCACATCGGCATCAATGCGCCGCCACCGGAAACACCGCCGCCACTGTCAACTGTCAACTGACTCCTGACTCCTGTTTGCGCCGCCACCGGAAACGCCGCCGCTACTGTCAACTGTCAACTGTCAACTGACAACTGGCACTGTCTTCCCCGGATTCATGATGTCGAACGGATCGAGCGCCCGCTTGACGCGCGCCATCAGCTCGACCGCGTCGCCGTGTTCGGCGACGAGGGCGTCGAGCTTGTGGATGCCGACGCCGTGCTCGCCGGTGCAGGTGCCGCCCATCGCGATCGCGCGCAGCGAGACACGCTTCGCGAGCGCTTCCGCCCGCTCCCGCTCGACCGGGTCCTTCGAGTCGAACAGCACGAGCACGTGGAAGTTGCCGTCGCCGACGTGGCCGACGATCGGGCACAGGAGCCCGGTCGCGTCGATGTCGGCGCGCGTCTCCAGCACGCAGTCGGCGAGACGCGAGATCGGCACGCAGGCATCGGTCGAGAAGCCGAAGCAGCCGGGCTTGAGCGCGAGCGCCGCGTAATAGGCATTGTGGCGCGCCTTCCAGAGCTTCGTGCGCTCCTCCTGGGCCGTGGTCCAGCGGAACGCGCCGGCGCCGTGCTCGCCGGCGATCTGCTGCATCAATTCCGCCTGCTCGGCGACACCGGCGGCGGTCCCGTGGAATTCGAAGAACAGCGTGGGCTTCGCCTCGTAGCCTTCGAGCTTCGAGTAGCGGATGCAGGCATCCATCTGCATCGCGTCGAGGAGTTCGATGCGCGCGACCGGGATGCCCACCTGCATCGCGGCGATCACCGTGTTCACCGCCTCGCGCAGATCTGCGAACTGCGCGACCGCGGCCGAGATCGCCTCCGGGACGCCGTACAGCCGCAGGCCCACTTCGGTGATGATGCCGAGCGTGCCTTCGCTGCCGACGTAGAGCCGCGTCAGGTCGTAGCCGGCCGACGACTTGCGCGCGCGCCCGCCGGTGCGCACGATCTTCCCTTCGGCGGTCACGACAGTGAGGCCCAGCACGTTCTCGCGCATCGTACCGTAGCGCACCGCGTTGGTGCCCGACGCGCGCGTCGCCGCCATGCCGCCGAGCGTCGCGTTGGCGCCCGGGTCGATCGGGAAGAAGAGTCCCGTCCCCTTGAGATCCGCGTTCAGTTGCTCGCGCGTCACGCCGGCCTGCACGCGGCAATCGAGATCCTCCGCGTTGACCTCGAGCACCCGGTTCATCTGCGAGAGGTCGACGCACACGCCGCCGTGGATCGCCGCGACGTGTCCTTCGAGCGAGGTGCCGACACCGAAGGCGATGACCGGGACGCGCGCCGCGGCGCAGGCGCGCACGACCTCGGCGACTTCCTCGTTGCTGTGCGGGTAGACCACTAGGTCGGGCAGCGCCGCGTCGGCGAGGCCCTCGCCGTGGCCGTGCTGCTCGCGGATCGACGCGTTGGCGACGGCCCGCTCGCCGAACCGCGCCGACAGTTCGCCGACGAGCGCGGCGAGCGCCTCGGGCGGAAAACGTCGGTCGCGTGCGATCGGTGCGTTCATCGGAGTCTCCTCGCCGTCAGAAGCGCGGCAGGTCGGGGTGGCGCAACTGCCCGCGGTGCACGTGCATCCGGCCGAACTCGGCGCAGCGCGCGAGCGTCGGCACCGCCTTTCCCGGGTTGAGCAATCCCGAGGGGTCGAACGCGCCTTTGACGCCGAGGAAGCGTTCGAGTTCGTCGGGCGCGAACTGCGCGCACATCGACGACAGCTTCTCGACGCCGACGCCGTGCTCGCCGGTGATCGTGCCGCCGACCTCGATGCACAGTTCGAGGATGCGGTCGCCGAACGCGATCGTCTTCTCGATCTCGCCCTCGCGGTTCGCGTCGAACAGGATCAGCGGGTGCAGGTTGCCGTCGCCCGCGTGGAACACGTTCGCGCAGGCGAGTCCGAACTCGCGCGACCACTCGGCGGTCCTGCGCAGGACGAGCGGCAGCGCGCCGCGCGGAATCGTGCCGTCGATGCAGTAGTAGTCGGGCGAGATCCGTCCGACCGCCGGGAACGCGTTCTTGCGGCCCGACCACAGGAGCTTGCGTTCCTTCTCGTCGCGCGACACGCGGATCGACGTCGCGCCAGCCGCGGTCAGCACGCGGCGAATCTCCGCCATCTCGGAGGCGACCTCCTCGGCGGTGCCGTCGGATTCGACCAGAAGCACCGCCGCGGCGTCGAGCGGATAGTTCGCGTGCACGAACTCCTCGACCGCGCGCGTCGCCGGCTGGTCCATCATCTCGAGGCCGGCCGGCACGATGCCCGCGCCGATGATCGCGCCGACCGCGGCGCCGGCCTTCTCGACGTCGTCGAACGCAGCGAGCGCGACCTGCGCGACCTGCGGCTTCGGCAGCAGGCGGACCGTGATCTCGGTGATCACCGCGAGCAGGCCCTCGCTGCCGTGGATGAGCGCGAGCAGGTCGTAGCCGGGCGAGTCGAGCGAGCGGCCACCGAACTCGACCGCCTCGCCGTCGACGAGGAGCGCGCGCACGCGCAGCACGTTGTGCACGGTGAGGCCGTACTTGAGGCAGTGCACGCCGCCCGCATTCTCGGCGACGTTCCCACCGATCGAGCAGGCGATTTGCGATGACGGGTCCGGAGCGTAGTACAGACCGTGCGCGGACGCCGCCTCGGAGATCGCGAGATTGCGCACACCCGGCTGCACGACGGCGGTGCGCGCCAGCGCGTCGATCGAGACGATGCGGTTGAACTTCGCCATCGACAGCACGACGCCGCGCGGATCGGGGAGCGCGCCGCCCGACAGGCTCGTGCCCGCGCCGCGCGCGACGACCGGAACCCCCGCGCCGTGGCAGGCGCGCAGGACGCCGGCGACCTGCGCCTCGGTCTCGGGCAGCACGACCGCGGAAGGACGCTCGCGGTAGAGCGTCAGCCCGTCGCACTCGTAGGGCTTGGTGTCCTCGGGCGCGGTCAGGAGCGCGGCCGGCGGAAGGATGGCCGCGAGTTCGGCGTGCACGTCGGAGGCGAGCATGGCGTGGGGGCGGCGCGGCCCGGTGACCGGGGCGATGACGCCCGACGATTATTCCACAATGCGCGCCCCGGCCGGTCAGCCGCGCGGACTCGCTACACTACCGCGTCATGGCCGCCGCATCCGACACCCGCGCTGCCGCTGCACCCGGCCCGCTCGCCGGCCTGCGGGTGCTCGAGATGGGCGCTCTCATCGCCGGTCCGTTCTGCACCAAGCTCCTGGGCGAACTCGGCGCCGACGTGGTCAAGATCGAGCCGCCCGGGCAGGGCGATCCGCTGCGCAAGTGGCGCTACATGAAGGACGGCGTGTCGGTCTGGTGGCACGTGCAGTCGCGCAACAAGCGCTCGATCGCCGTCGACCTGCGCCAGCCCGACGGACAGGCGATCGCGCGCGCGCTCGCCGCCCGGGCCGACATCCTGGTCGAGAATTTCCGGCCCGGCACGCTCGAGGAGTGGGGCCTCGACTATCCGTCGCTCGCGAAGGCGAACCCGGGACTCGTGATTGTGCGCATCTCGGGCTACGGGCAGACCGGCCCCTACGCGTCGCGCCCCGGCTTCGGCGTCATCGGCGAGGCGATGGGCGGCCTGCGCCACGTGACCGGTACGCCCGACCGCCCGCCGTCGCGCGTCGGCGTGTCGATCGGCGACACGCTGTCGGCGCTCTACGGAGTGATCGGCGCGCTCGCCGCGCTCGAGCATCGGCGCGCGAGCGGCTCGGGGCAGGTCGTCGACGTCGCGCTCTACGAGAGCGTGTTCTCGGTGATGGAGTCGATGCTCCCCGAGTTCGACGCGTTCGGCGCGGTGCGCGAACGCACCGGTTCGATCCTGCCGGGGATCGCGCCGACGTCGTCGTACCGCTGCGCCGACGGAAGCTACGTGCTGATCGCGGCGAACGGAGACTCGATCTTCCGGCGGCTCGCTGTCGCGATGGGCCGCGACGACCTCGCGAACGACCCCTCGCTCGCGCACAACGACGGCCGCGGCGCGAAGCAGGCGTGGCTCGACACCGAGATCGAGGCGTGGACCCTCGCGCGCACGCCCGATGACGTGCTCGCCGCGATGGAGCGCGCGGAAGTCCCCGCCTCGCGCATCTACTCGGTGCGCGACATCGTGGCCGATCCGCAATACGCCGCCCGCGGGATGATCCGCGAGGTGCCGCTGCCCGGCGGCGGCACGCTGAAGGTTCCCGGCGTCGTGCCGAAATTCTCGAAGACGCCGGGCGGCTTCTCGCGCGGCGGCCCGCGGCTGGGCGAGCACACGCGCGAGGTGCTGCGCGACCTGGGCTATGACGACGCCGCGATCGAGGCCCTGCGCGCGTCGCGCGTGATCGAACTCGCCCCCGATTGAATCCGCGGCTTCCGCCCCGACGTTCGTTCCCGCATCTGCGGCATTCCCTTCCGGACTCCACGAGACCATGACCGACACCCCGAAGCCCACCGACGCCGAATTGAACAGCCTCGCAGCGATCGCCCTCCACGCCGCGTACGCCGACGGCGAGCGTGACGAGCGCGAGCGCGCGCATCTGCGCGAGATCGCCGCGAAGATCGCGGGTGACCGGATCGACCCCGCCGCGCTCGACCGCGTGACGCTATCCGGTCCGCCTCCGTTCGCGGAGATGGTGAAGCCGCTGTCGACGCCGGCGATCCGCCGCTACGCCTACGAGATCGCGGTATCCGTCGCCGCCGCCGACGGCGTGCACTCGGAGTCGGAGGCCGCCTACCTGCGCTCGCTCGCCTCGGCGCTCGGACTGCCGGCGACGGACGCAGCGAAGGTCGCCGCCGATGCCAACGCGATCGCCGCCGCGCCGGCCGGAGCGGCGGCGGCCCCGACCGGGCGTGCTTCCCCCGACCCGGCGGCGCTCGACCGTACGATCGTGAACGCCGCAGTCACCAACGCCGCGCTGGAACTGCTCCCGGAAACGCTCGCGTCGATGGCGATCCTGCCGCTGCAGGCGCGGCTCGTCTACCGCATCGGCCAAGCGCACGGCTACGAACTCGACCAGGGACACATCAAGGAATTCGTCGCGACGCTCGGCGTCGGCCTCGCGGGCCAGTATCTCGAGCAGTTCGGGCGCAAGATGCTGGGCGGTCTGCTGGGCTCGGTCCTGGGCGGCCTCGGGCGCTCGATCGGCCGGCAGACCGCGAGTTCGGGCATGGCGTTCGCGACGACCTGGGCGATCGGCCAGGTCGCGAAGCAGTACTACGGCGGCGGCCGCACGCTCGACGCGGCGAAGCTCAAGGCCGCGTTCGCGCCGCTCCTCGAACAGGGGCAGACGCTGGTGCAACGCTACGGCGGCGAGATCGCCGAGCGCGCGCGCTCGATCGACCTCAAGGACTTGCCCTCGCTCGTCAAGTCGATCTGAGCCGGCGCGCGAGCCGGAGCCAGGGATCGCCGCCGCCTGCGGCGACGAGCGAGCGGAAGCTTTCCGACACGCCGGCGGTCTTCCAGCGCAACATCGCCGCGTACGCCGCGTCGTCACGGCACAACGCGTCGATGCGCTCCGCGAGCGCCGCGGGACCGGAGAAGTCGGCGACGTCGAGCCAGCACCCCGGCGACGGCGCGAACTCCGCGATGTTCGGCGCTCCCAGCACGATCGGCACCGACCCCGCGCACAGCGGGTGGAAGAATTTCTCGGTCACGTAGTCGCGCGCGATCGAGTTCTCGAACGCGAGCGTGAAGCGGTACCGCGCGATCGTGCGGAGCTTGGCCGGCGGGCCGTCGTCGTCCGGGATCGCGCGGCCGTCGAGCGTTCTGCCGTACACGTCGACCGCGACGTGGCGCATCAATTCGGCCACGTAGGCGTCGCGTCCGCTCGACACGCGCGCGTTCGACGCGACGTAGACGACCGGCGCGGACCCGGTCTTCGCCACCGGGGCACGCGCGAGTTCCTCGGCGGACGGCAGGTAGGTCGTCCAGACATCGGTTGGACGCCGGTGCGACATCGTGAGGTCGAAGCTCCGCATGAACGCCGCGTCGTCGACCCACGGATAGTTCGTCTCGCTTTCGAGCCACCACGCGACCCAGCGCTGGCCGGGACGGCGTCCGCGCGGCAGGTCTGCGCGATCGAGCGTCGGCAGGTGGAAGACGATCGCGTCGGCGAGCGCCGCGGTTCGCCGATCGTGCACGAGTTCGCAGCCCTCGCCACCCAGGACGCGCGGCGGCCCGGCCATACGCCAGTCGTCGTTCCAGAGGAGAATCGTGCGCATCGTCGCACCGTCCGCCGCCGCGGTCCTGCGGGACGGTTCGCTCGCTGCGGGCCCGCCCGCCGTCCGCGCGCTTCCCCCGGGCGTCCGACTCAGGCGTCGGCGCTACACGCAGCGCCCGCCGTCGACCTCGAGGCAGGCGCCGGTGATGAACGAGGCCTCGTCGGAGACGAAGAACACCGCCGCGGTCGCGATGTCGGAAGGCCGCGACAGCCGGCCGAGCGGAATCGTCGCGACGAACTTCGCGCGGAGTTCCGGCGTGTCCTCGCCCATGAACTGCGCGAGCATGCCGGTCTCGCCCGCGACCGGGTTGATCACGTTGACGCGGATGTTGTCCTTCGCGAGTTCGGCCGCCATCGAGCGCGAGGTGACGATCGCGGCGCCCTTGCTGCCGTTGTACCAGGTGAGCCCGGGCCGCGGCCGCACGCCCGCGGTCGAGGCGATCGTCACGAACACGCCGCCGCGCTTCGCGCGGAAGTGCGGCACCGCGTGTTTCGCGGTCAGGTAGAGGCTCTTGACGTTGACCCGGTAGATCCGGTCGAACTCGTCCTCGGTCACCTCGAGCATCGGGCGGTTGCGATGCGTGGTGCCCGCGTTGTTGACGACCGCGTGCAGGTCGCCGTACGCCGCGAGCGTGCTCGCGACGAGGTGCGACACGTCGCGGTCGCTCGACACGTCCCCCGGGACCGCCCGCGCCGCGCCGCCCGCGGCGGCGATCTCGCGCGCGACCCGCTCGGCGGAGGCGGCGTCGAGATCGTTCACCACGATCTTCGCGCCTTCCTGCGCGAAGCGTTTCGCGATGCCCTCGCCGAAACCGGAACCGGCGCCGGTGACGATCGCAACCTTGCCGTCGAGTCTCATCGATCCCCCATCGCCGCGCGCGGAGCGCCCGGACATGTCATCGTTCGTGTGGTGCTCGAGTCGCCCGCGCGCACGGTTTCCGCGCGCCGCCGTCAACCGTGCTGCAGCACGACGGTCTTCAGCGTCGTGAAGCCGTAGAGCGCCTCGAACCCCTTCTCGCGCCCGTACCCGGAGTGCGCGACGCCGCCGAAGGGAAGTTCGACGCCGCCGCCCGCGCCGTAGTTGTTGACGAACACCTGTCCCGCCCGGATCGCGCGGGCGAGGCGCAACTGCCGCGACCCGTCGCGCGTCCACAGGCCGGCCACGAGGCCGAAGTCGGTGCCGTTGGCGAGGGTCACCGCATGGGCCTCGTCGTCGAAGGGCATCGCCGCGAGCACCGGGCCGAACACCTCCTCGCGCGCGAGGCGCGCGCCCGGCGGCACATCGCGCACGAGCGTGGGTGCGACGTAGTAGCCCGACGACGGCGCATTCGCCGCCACCGTCCCCTGCCCGGCCACCGGAAGCTTGTCGCGCGCGGCGTCGGCGAGGAAGCCGCGCACGCGGTCGAGTTGCGAGGCGCGGATCAGCGGGCCGCAGTCGCGGTCGTCGAGCGCCGGGCCGACGGTGAGCGCGCGAAACGCGCCTGCGAGCCGTTCGACGAGTTCCTCATAGCGCGAACGCTCGACCAGGAGCCGGCTCCCCGCCGAGCAGGTCTGCCCGGCGTTCTGCACGATCGCGTTGACGATCACCGGCACCGCCGCGTCGAGGTCCGCGTCGGCGAACACGACCTGCGGGCCCTTGCCGCCCAATTCCAGCGTGACCGGGCAATGCCGCTTCGCCGCATCCTGCGCGACCATCGAACCGGTCGCCGGCGACCCGGTGAACGACAGGTGATCGATGCCGGCGTGCGCGGCGAGCGCGCTGCCCGCCTCGCGCCCGAGTCCGGTGACGATATTGAGCGCGCCCTCGGGGAATCCGACTTCCGTCGCGAGTTCCGCGATCCGCAGCAGCGACAGGCACGCGTCCTCGGCCGGCTTGACCACGCAGGCGTTGCCCGCCGCGAGCGCCCCGCCGACGCTGCGCCCGAAGATCTGCATCGGATAGTTCCACGGGATGATGTGCCCGGTCACGCCGTGCGCCTCGCGCCAGGTCAGCACCGTGTAACCGGGCGAATAGGGAATCGTCTCGCCGTGCAGCTTGTCGGGCGCCCCCGCGTAGAACTCGAAGTAGCGCGCGCAGGCGGCGGCATCGGCCCGCGCCTGCTTCATCGGCTTGCCGCAGTCGCGCGCCTCGATCCACGCGAGTTCGTCGGCGTGATCCGCGATCGCGCGCGACAGCGCCATCAGCTTCCGCCCGCGTTCGGCGGGCGCGAGCTTTCCCCATGCGCCGTCGAACGCCGCGCGCGCGGCCTTCACCGCGGCGTCGATGTCGGGCGCGTCACCTCGCGCGATCGCCGCGAACGGCTTGCCGTCCGACGGGTCGATCACCGGCAGTTCCTCGCCGGTCAGCGGCGCGCGGAAGGCGCCGGCGATGAAGTGGCGGGCGGGGGTGCGGATCGAGAGCGGCGGATGGGGGGCGTTCATGCGCCCATTGTAGGCCAGCAGTCCAAAGGGGTCAGACTCGATTGAAGCAATGACCGCGCGCCGCGCCACGCGCAATCAATGGAGTCCAGCCCCTCCGATCGCGTCCTGCACATCAATCGAGTCTGACCCCTTTGACCTCCATAGTTACTCGGCAAGCGCACGGCGAACTAAGGCGTCGACTGTTCCACCATCACGATACTCGCTTGGCGGCGCCCTCGTCGTCGTAGAAGTAGCGCGTGGTCGTGGTCCCGATCGTCTTCGCCACCCGCTGGCCCAGCCCGTTGAGCTTGTAGCTCGCCACCGTCGTCGCGCCGTCAGCGAGCTTCGTGAGCCGGTTGGTGAGGTTGAACGTCGCGGTCCGCCCGTCGATCTGGGTGGGATTGCCCACCGTTTCGTAGGTGTAGCTGCGGCTGGTCGCACCGGTCAGGTTCAGCAGCTGGTTGCTGCCCGTCGCGTAGCCGTAGTTCGTCAACGCCCCGTCGACGGTCGCGTTCTGCCGGTTGCCGATCGCGTCGTAGGCGTACTGCCTCGTCGTCGGCACCGCAGCGCCGCTTTGCGCCGTGGTCAGCCGGTCCAGGTTGTCGTAACCATAGGCGTGGCTGTCCGCCGCATCGGCCGGGTCGCCGATCGCGGTGATGCGGTTGGCGTCGTCCCAGGTGAGATTGCGCCTCAAGATGCTCGTGCCGTTGCGGTACTCCCAGGAGGCGAGCCGGCCGTCCGCGTCGTAGTCCCGGTAGGTCTTGTGGCCGTTCCCCCACTGCCATGCCGCCACCGAGCTTCCCCGCCTTCGCCGCCTTCACCCAGTTTCGCAGCGTCTGCTCGACCAGCCCCAGGTCGCGCGCCACGACCGCGACCCCCTGGCCGCTGCGAACCCAATTGACCGCCAGTTCCTTGAACTCCGCCGTGAACTCCTGCTTCGGTACCTTGAACATTCCCAACCTCCATTTCGCCTATCCTATCCAAAGACCCTTGGAGGACGAAATTCGAGGGGAAGCTCACCGAACGCGATTTTGTTGGGCCACATTTTGGCCACACACGAAGTCGCGTCGGATGCTTTCCTATTGTCCAGAGGCTGGGGCTGACCCTGTTTTTCCGTGATCAGCAGCACGCATCAAATACAGGTCTAGAACGCGCTTATCAATTGCGCCTGCGGGAATCCTCGACAAGAAATCCGTCTCAAGACCCACGTCAGGAACTCCAGTCGCGGGCTTCCAATCAACCAGCGCTTTCAAGGACGCTTCGACCGTGCGCAGGTCGCCCAATTTCAATGCAATTCGGATTCGCGTTCCGTGCGCCTGCCGGTAGAACCCTTTCACTTCATTTGCCCTGTCGATGGCGCTATCTATGGCGGTCTTTGCGCGCGCGAAATCCCCTTCGTAGTAAGCGTACAAATCAGCAAGGCTGATCCAAGGGTAAGGGTCCTGCGGCGCAGCCGAAGTCCAAGTGCGGATGGCTTCCTCAGCGCGGCTAATCCTATCGCGATCCGTCGTTGCGCTCTCGTTTTCCGAGAGTTCTCGGATCAATTCCGAGCATAGCGATCCATGAACAAAGCTGATTTCATCTTCCGTTTGGGCACGAGATATTGCCCTTCGAAGAAGTGGCTTGATGTCGGCGTGAGCATCCTTTCCGCGTGCCTCGCCAATTTGCGTCTCGATCTCATTGATTAGGCTCGTAGTCATTCTTAGCCCCGGTCCGGCGTCCATTCCGGCGGTTCATCAGGATCAGGCTTACCACCGTTGCGAATGCAGAGACCTCGCCGATACGCGGCACGATCCCTGCACGCTTGTACCCATCGGTAGCCAAATCCTGTCCACTTGCTGCATTTCCCGTCCTCACGCTCCCAACGGTCATGACAGAAATTGTCCGGGGCACATGCATTCCGCACGATTATCGTCATCGCACATAGTGCAGGCGAAATCATGCATAGCTCACCCGGGCTCGGGATGGGGAACTCGGGAATGTGGAAACCCGGTGGCGGAGTCCCCGGTAGTCCGGGTATGGGTGGCGGCGAAATCGGCGCCACGATAGGCGGTGGTGGCAGTACTACTTGTCGGCCATCCGGATCAGAACGCGCCACAGGGTTGGCGCCGACATAGCCGTAAGTGTTGATGCCTCCATTCAACCCGATAGGGTCGGACTCAGTTAATCTGCCGATAGCCGGGTCGTAATCGCGGAAGTAGTTGTAGTGCGTGCCGTTCTCGGCATCGTACTGCTGGCCGGGGAAGCGCAGGTTGTAGCTGAACGTGCCGAGCCCGCCGGGGTTCTCGTTCGCGGGGTTCGCCCCGAACGGGTCGGCGTGGTCCCACCGCCACACGATGGCGTCATCGCTCGGCCGCGTGACCGCCCTGGGCGTGGCGAGCTGGTCCGCGTGCACGTAGTAGACCGCCACCGGCGTCGGGCTCCCGCTCCCCGTCGGCCTCAGTGTGGCCACCGGCAGGTCGTCGAGCCAGATGGTCTCCTGGATCAGCGCCCCGTTCTTCGCGTACTCCCCCACGAGCCGCCCCTCGTCGTCGTAGAAGTAGCGCGTGGTCGTGCTCCCGATCGTCTTCGCCACCCGCTGGCCCAGCCCGTTGAGCTTGTAGCTCGCCACCGTCGTCGCGCCGTCAGCGAGCTTCGTGAGCCGGTTGGCGAGGTTGTACGTCGCGGTCCGCCCGTCGATCTGGGTGGGATTGCCCGCCGCGTCGTAGGTGTAGCTGCGGCTGGTCGCACCGGTGAGGTTCAGCAACTGGTTGCTGCCCGTCGCGTAGCCGTAGTTGGTGAGCGCCCCGTCGACGGTCGCGTTTTGCCGGTTGCCGATCGCGTCGTAGGCGTACTGCCTCGTCGTCGGGACCGCAGCGCCGCTTTGCGCCGTGGTCAGCCGGTCCAGGTTGTCGTAACCATAGGCGTGGCTGTTCGCCGCATCGGCCGGGTCGCCGATCGCGGTGATGCGGTTGCCGTCGTCCCAGGTGAGATCGCGCCTGAGAATGCTCGTGCCGTTACGGTACTCCCAAGAGGCGAGCCGGCCGTCCGCGTCGTGGTCCCGGTAGGTCATGTGGCCGTTCCCCCACTGCCACGCCGCCACCGGGCCGAACGGCTCGTAGGCCCCCGCCGAGATGAGCGGGGATCCGTTCAGCGTGACCCCCGTGATCCGGCCGTTGTCCCACGCGTAGCCGATCTGCTGGCCGGAGGGCGTCGTGATCCCGGTCAGGCGCCCGTCGGTCCAGGTGTACGTCTGCGTGAGCGTCACCGACCCCGACACCTGCGAACGGCTCGCCACGCGGCCCTGCGTCGTGTAGGTCCAGTTCGTGGTGCCCGAGGGATCGACCAGCTTCGTGATCCTCCCCTTCGCATTCGGCGCCCCCGTCGTCCCACCATCCCAGGTGTAGGTGTGGGTCTCGGTGGTGAAGCCGGTCTGCGTGTGGGCGATCTTGGTCACCCGACCCGCCGCATCGTAGGTGTAGGTCGCCTTCGCGCCCCGCGCGTCGGTCGAGGTCTTGAGATTGCCGGCGTTGTCGAAAGTCCGGACGCTCGTCCCGGTGTCGGGCGAGACCTGGCTCACCTGGTTGCCCAGGCCGTCGTAGCCGTAGGTCGTGACCAGATTGCGCGGGTCGGTGACCGAGGTCAGGTTGCTCGACGTGTCGTAGGCGTATTGCGTGACCCCGTTGCCCGGATCGGTGACCGTCAGCAGGCGGTTGAGCGCGTCGTACGTGGACGTCGTGGCGTTGTTGAGCGGGTCGGTCGAGGTGAGACGGTTGCCGTTGCCGTCGTAGGTCATCACCGTGGCCTGCGACTGCGCCCCCACCTCCTGCGCGAGCCGGTTCAGGCTGTCGTAGACCCGCGTGCGGGTGCGGGCCAGCGATCCCGCCGGGTCGAACGCCTGCTCCGCCGTGCGATTGCCCATCCCGTCGAGCGTGTAGACGACCTTGTTGCCCAAGCCGTCGTGCACCTCGGTCAGCCGATGCGCGGCGTCGTAGACGTAGAAGAGCGTCGCGCCGTCGGGCATCTCGACCCCGGTCAACTGGCCGGCGAGGTCGTAGGCGTAGACGGTGAGCTCGCCGCCGACGTCGCGCGAGGTGAGCCTGCCGCGCGCGTCGTAGGTCATCGTCGTCACAAGCCCGTTCGGGTCGGTCATCGAGACGAGTCGATTGCCGGCGTCGTAGGACGTGTACTGCGTCACGTGCCCGAGCGGGTTGGTGAGCGTGGCGATCTGGCCGCGCTTGCCGAGGTCGGGGTCGGTGTCGGAATGGTAGGTGGTCGTCGTGACCTTGTTGTTGGGGTCGGTCGCGGTGAGCACCCGGCCGAACGTGCCGTAGGTCCACTTCCACGTCCGCGTGATCGTGGTCGCCGTCCCGTCGTTCTTCGGCGCGGTGATCCGCTTCTGCGTCAGGTTGCCCGACGCGTCGTACGTGAACGCGGTCGTCTTGGTGCCGCCAGGCGCGGGCTCGACGATCGTGGCGGGCAACCTCCACGTCGCATGCCACGTCGTGGTGACCTTTCGGACATCCGGACGGTTGGGCGGACTGGCGAGGACCGCAGAGCAAACCTCGGCCGAGCTCGCGCCCTCCAGCCGCGAAGTCTCCAGATTGCGTGTCGTGTCGTAGGCGTAGCAGGTCTTCTTGTCGCGGAAATCCGTGCTCGAGGCAAGGTTGCCATTGACGTCGTATGTCATGGCACTTGCGGCTCCAGATACCCCGCAGGACGCACAGGGCTGAGTAGCGCTCGCAAGCTTCGTTACGCCGTGCAGCTCAATGAATGTTCTGTCGCTCGTATATCCGCGCGGATCGGTCACCCGCAACTTCGGGCCGGCCACAGTCGCGATTGACCAGCGATTCACACCTCCCGCCAACGCTGTGACAACCGCGCTTCCATAGCTATCGTAGGTGTAGGTCGCATATCGCGCGCCCAACTCGTCCGTGATTCCAGTGAGCGCGTTCTTGAATGTGGCGTTTTCATAGTGATATCGACGCGTCGTCGGCCCTGGACCGTTCACCTCCGTCAAGTTGTTCTGGTCGTCGTACACGTAGCCGAATACATTGCCACTGGCATCAGTCATCGACGCCACCAATCCATTGGTGCCGAATGTCACGTCAATAGCGTGTCCGAACACGTCCGTGACGCTTGAAAGCCGCTCAGCGACGTAATGCAGATCCAATCGATAGCCGGCACGATTGGACAGTGACGTCAGCCGCCCGTTTACGTCATACGTTTCCACTTCTTCGTCGCGGCCGCTTACGTACTTCCAGCCGGTCTGTACTCCCGCCCCATCGACGACGACCGTCAGTCGATCAATGACATCGGGGTCGGGCAACCACGCTGAGCCAACTCGATTGAAGAAGTAGATCTTTCCGTCAGGGCGCACCGCCCACACCGTGCCGTCGGCGCCATAGTCGTAGTGGATCAGATTCCGGTCGAGCGTGCTGGCCCACCTTCGGCCGAAGTAAGTTGGAACTGGCACCCCGTCTGTCTCGAGGCCTGTGGGAGCGCCCGCGCTGTTGTAGGTCCGCGCGAACACCATGGACATCGAACCCGAGCCGATTGCGAAGTCGACTTCGACTTCAAACTTGTTGAAGATGCCCGTATGAATTGGATTCCCGACTCCGACGCTAGCACCCGTGCTGTCGCATGGCCCTTTGTTCTTGTTCGGGTCTACCCCAACACGCTGACAGTACATCGCATCCGTACCACTGAATGAGTCGGTCCATCCTTGCACGCAACCGGCCCATGGCACGCCCGAGACGAACTCCTTCACCTGGTAGCCCGGCAGTGGACAATACTTCGGCTTCTGTGTGAACTGCTGGTATGGGTTGTAGGGAGGCGCGCTTAGATCGCGACACGCACCCCCTGGAAAATAAGCGGGGCGGGTGTCGTCTGGAATATAGGTCAGTGTCCTCGTTCCAAACCCAAGGTAATCACACGCCTGCTGAGGAGAGTCGAACCCGCCTCCCCAGGCGGTACACCAGGTTTGGATTGGCTTGACTTTGCCGGAGATGACTTGCGCACCCGATGACGCTGCAAGCACCAGTGCTGAGAACACAAATGCCGTCCTGCAAACGCATCGGACAACACCGGCAAGTGTCGTGCCGGGCACGCCTCTTACGCGCAATGGCATTGCATTCCCCTTGATGGCGCTCCTTGCACGCTGCGCAGTCGATTCGAACGGCCTCGACCGCTCCTGCAGACGCCTCTCGGGTTCACTCTGCCATCGGATCGCCGCAGCGCGGCTCACTTCTTCGGCACGAACTTGTGCGCGAGCGTGTTCTCGTCGACCCGCGGCGTGTAGGCGATGCCGTCGCGCGTCGCCCACAGGCTCACCTGGAAGTGCAGCGGGATGATGCCGGTGTCGCCGATCGCGATCTCGGCCGCGCGCTGCAGGTAGGCCTCGCGCTTGATGTCGTCGACGGTCATCAGCGCGTCCTCGGTCAGCGCGTCGACCTTGCCGTTGCTGTAGCGGCCGCGGTTCGCGGTGCCGAAGCCCTTGTCGCGGTTCCAGGTCATCACCAGCGCCTTCAGCGACGACGACGCCTCGCCGGTGCCGGTCGACCAGCCGACGAGGATCACGCTGAACTTGAGTTCCGTCGCCTGCGGGAAGAAGGTCGCCGAGGGCATCGCGACGACCTCGGTCTTCACGCCGGCGCGCGTCCACATCTGCGCGAGCGCCTGCGCGATCTTCGCGTCGTTGACGTAGCGGTTGTTGGTCGCGTGGATCGTCATCGCGAAGCCGTCCGGATAGCCGGCCTTCGCGAGCAGCGCCTTCGCGCCCTCCGGGTCGTATTTCTCCACCTTCAGGTTCTTCGTGGCGCCGAACAGGAAGTCGGGCACGAACTGGCCCGCGGGCACCGCCTCCTTCTCCATCACGCGCTCGACGATCAACGGGCGGTTGATCGCCATCGACAGCGCCTTGCGCACGTTCGGGTCCTTGAGCGGATTGCGGTCGAGCGCCTTGCCGTCCTTCGCGGTCACGAACGGCGTGACCGCGCGGTCGCTGTCCATGTGCACGTACATCAGCCGGTCGGAGACCTGGCGGAAGATCGACAGGCGCTTGTCGGACGCGAGCTTCGCGACGTCCGCGGTCGGCACGTTCTCGATCGCCTGCACGTCGCCGGACAGGAGCGCGGCCACGCGCGCGGCGTCGTTGGTGATGAGGCGCAGCGTCACCTTCTCCCACGGCGTCCTGCCGCCCCACCACGCGTCGTTCCGCGCGAGTTCGATGCGGTCGCCCTTCGCGTAGCGGACGAGCTTGTAGGGTCCGGTGCCGATCGCGGCCTTGCCGCTGTTGAACTCCTCGGTCGTGCCCTTCGCAGCCTCCTTCGACACGATCGCGATCTGCGTCATGTCGGTGGGCATCAGCGGGTAGGGCTGCGCGGTGTGGAAGCGGATCGTGTACGGATCGACGACGTCGATCTTGCGGATCTGCTTCGTGTAGGCGGTGAACGGGCTCGGGCTCTTGGGCACGTTCGGCACGCGCTCGATCGACGCGACGACGTCCGCGGCGGTGAAGTCGCTGCCGTCGGAGAACTTGACGCCGCGGCGCAGCTTGAATTCCCAGACCGTCGGTTCGACCGCCTTCCACTCGGTCGCGAGACCGGGCATCGGCTGCGACTTCTCGTTGCGCCGCACCAGCGTGTCGAACAGGTGCGCCGCGACGGCGTTGTTCGGCGTCAGGTTGTGGTAGTGCGGATCGATCGACGTCACGTCGGCGCCGAGCCCGACGACGAGATTCGCGGCATGGACGGACAGCGCCGCGGACGCAACGGCCACGACGGCGAGCTTGCGGATCGACCTCATGCGGGACTCCGGCGAGTGGACCGCGGCACCGACGCGCCGCGCGGGCGCCAAGGATAGCAAGCGGCCGAGCGTTTGTAACAGGCCGTGTCGGGCCGCCCGGACCGTCAACCGGGAGCGCGAAGCGCCCGTTGAGGCGACGACAGGCATGCAACGCGCATGCCCCTCGGCAAGGAGAGCTTCCGTGAACCGCACCGTCTCATCGACCGTCTTCGCCGCCACGATCGCCGTTGCGACCGGGTTGGTCGCACTTCCCGTCCATGCCGGCAACGTCTCCTGGGGCGTGTCGGTCGGGGTTCCGGGCTTCTCGATCTATGCCGGCCAGCCGACCCGCGGATGGGCGCCGTGGCCGGTCGTGCGGCCGGTCGCGCCGGTGGTCGTGGCAGCGCCGGTGTTCGCTCCACCCGTGGTGGTCGCGCCGCCGGTCGTGGTCGCACCCCCGGTCATGGTCGCGCCGCCGGTCGTCTGGCGTCCGGTCGTGCGCCCGTGGGTGCGTCCGGTGCCGGTCCACCGGCCGCACCGCGTCGTCTATCGGGGCTGGTAGCTGGGTGGTACGGGTTCGGGCCCCAGCGAGATCCGCGCGGGCCGTGCAACGGCGCCCAATGCGCCGCCACCGGAGACTCCGTCGCCCCTGTCAACTGTCAACTGTCAACTGACAACTGACTACCGAACGTACCGTATCCGGTAGACCGCACCGGCGGAATCGTCGCTGACCAGGAGCGACCCGTCCGGTGCGACGGCGACATCCGCCGGTCGTCCCCACACCGAGCCGCTGTCGAGCCAACCCTCGGCGAACGGCTCGTAGGCGATCGCGCGGCCCTCGCCGTCGAACCGCACGAGCGTGACCCGGTAGCCGATCTTGGTCGAGCGGTTCCACGACCCCTGCTCGGCGATGAACACCTGGTCGCGGTACGCGGCGGGAAACTGCGTGCCGTCGTAGAAGCGCATGCCGAGCGCCCCGACATGGGGGCCCAGCTTCTGCGCGGGCGCGACGAACTCGCTGCACGCGCGCCGCGCTCCGTACTGCGGATCGGCGATCGTGCCGCCGTGGCAGAACGGGAATCCGAAGTGCTCGCCCGCACGCGCGGCGCGGTTGAGTTCGTCGGGCGGCAGATCGTCGCCCATCCAGTCGCGGCCGTTGTCGGTGAACCACAGATCCTTCGTGCGCGGATGCCAGTCGAAGCCCACGCTGTTGCGCACGCCGCGCGCGATGACCTCGTAGCCGCTGCCGTCCGGATTCATGCGGCCGATGTTCGCGTAGCGCTCCGGATCCGGGTCGCACACGTTGCACGGCGCGCCGACCGGCACGTAGAGCTTGCCGTCGGGTCCGAACGCGATGAACTTGCGGCCGTGGTGCCCGTCGGTGGGGAATCGCTCGGTGACCACGACCGGCGCGGGCGGATCGTCGAGTCGGCGCTCGATGCCGTCGTAGCGCAGGATGCGGCTCACCGCGGACACGTAGAGCGCGCCGTCGCGGAACGCGACACCGGCCGGTTCGCGCAGGCCGCGCGCGATCACGCGCACGACCGCCGGACCGCGGGCCGGCATCGACACCGCGTGGACGAATCCGTTGTTGCTGCCGACGAACAGCGTCCCCTCGCTGCCGAAGGTCATGCCGCGGGCGTTGGGCACGCGCGCGACGAGTTCGATCGAAAAGCCCGCAGGCAGCCGGATCTTCTCGAGCGGCAACGGCGACTGCGCGAGCGCGGCGCCGCAGCCCAGGACACTGGCAAGCAGGGCGGCGAAGCGGGAGCGACGCATGACCCCTCCTCGAGGCGCGATGCCGCCATCATCGCAGCACGCCATCGGCGCCGGCAACGGTGCTATGCTGCCCGTTCCCGCTAACGCCCTGCCCCACAGGCGATGAACGCTCCCGACCGCCGGCTCGACGTCCCCGAGGCGGGCGAAATGGCCGTGCGCGACGCCCGCGACCTCGCGGCGTGGGACATGATCGTCCGGCTCGTCGCCTTCGACACGACGAGCCGCGAATCGAACCTCGCGCTGATCGAGTGGGTGCGGGACTACCTCGCGGGCTTCGGCATCGCGTCCTCGCTCACCTACGACGACACCCGCCGCAAGGCGAACCTGTTCGCGACGCTGCCCGCGCGCGACGGCAACGTGCGCGAGAACGGCATCGTGCTCTCCGGGCACACCGACGTCGTCCCGGTGGACGGGCAGCCCTGGGACACCGATCCGTTCACGGCCACCCCGGTCGGCGATCGCGTGCACGGCCGCGGCGTCACCGACATGAAGAGCTTCTCGGCGACGGCCCTCGCGCTGGTTCCGCTGTTCCTGTCGAAGCCGCTCGCGCGCCCGCTGCACTTCGCGCTCTCCTACGACGAGGAGGTCGGCTGCATCGGCGTGCGCCGGCTGATCGCCGAACTCGCGCCGCAGGGCGTGCATCCGGCCGGCTGCATCGTCGGCGAGCCGACCGGCATGCGGCTCGTCGTCGCGCACAAGGGCAAGAAGAGCTGGCGCTGCCGGGTGCGCGGCCACGAGGCCCACAGCTCGCTCACGCCGCACGGCGTCAACGCGGTCGAGATCGGCGCGAGGCTCGTCGCCCGCCTCGCCGACATCGCGCAACGCTTCCGCGCGTCCGGCGGTCGCGACGAAGGCTACGACGTCCCCTGGACCACCGTGCACGTCGGCACGATCCGCGGCGGCACCGCGCTCAACATCGTGCCGCGCGACTGCACGTTCGACTTCGAGGTGCGCCATCTGCCGTTCGACGACCCCGACGCGGTCTTCGCCGAGATCCGCGACTACGCGCAGACCTTCCTGCCCGAGATGCACGCGGTCGCGCAGGACACGGGCATCGCGTTCGAGACGCTCTCCACGATGCCCGGCTTCGACACGGCCGACGGCACCGAGGTCGCGACGCTCTCGCACGCATGCAGCGGCGCCGAGGGGACCGGCAAGGTCTCGTTCGGCTCCGAAGCGGCGTTGTTCCATGCCGCCGCCATCCCGACCGTGATCTGCGGCCCCGGCCACATCGCGCAGGCCCACCAGCCGAACGAGTGGTGCGCGGTCGAGCAACTCGCGCGCTGCGAACGCTTCATGCGCCGGCTCGCGGCGCGGCTGCACGCCGCGTGAAGGCGGGTCCGGCCTCCGGCGCCGGTTCGCCGCCGCCGTTCACGGGCACGCCGCCGATCGAGATCCCGTTTCCCGACCTCTCGCGCTGGGCTGCCGGCAACTCCGGCGTGCCGTTCGTGTGGACGTTCTCCGCGCGCGAACCCGGCCCCCACGTCGTCGTGCAGTCGTTGACCCACGGCAACGAAGTGTGCGGCGCGATCGCCGTCGACCGCCTGCTCGACGAGGGCCTGCGCCCCGCGCGCGGGACGGTGAGCTTCGTGTTCGCCAACGTCGGAGCGTACCGTTCGTTCGACCGCGCCGACCCGTTCGCGTCACGCTGCCTCGACGAGGACTTCAACCGCGTCTGGTCCGCCGAGGTGCTCGGCGGCACGCGCCAGACGCGCGATCTCGCGCGCGCGCGCGAACTCCGTCCGGTCATCGACCGCGCCGATGCGCTCCTCGACCTCCACTCGATGACCGACCCCTGCCCTCCGCTCGCGCTCGCCGGCACGCGCGACAAGGGCCTCGCGCTCGCGCGCGCGGTCGGCGTGCCGCCGTGGATCATCATCGACGCCGGCCATGCCGCCGGGAAACGCCTGCGCGACTACGCATTCTTCGACGACCCCGCCGACCCGCGCGCGGCGCTCCTGGTCGAATGCGGCCAGCATTGGGAGCGCGCCGCTCCCGAGGTCGCGCTCGAATCGACGCTGCGTTTCCTCGCCCACTTCGGCACGATCCCGCGGTCCGCACTCGATGCGCGCGTCGGCACAGCCACGCCCCCGCCGCAGCGCGCGATCGCGATCACCCGCGTCGTCACGATCGCGACCGAAGCCTTCGCGTTCACGCTGCCGGTCCACGGGCTGATGGTCGTGCCGACAGCCGGGACGGTGATCGCGCACGACGGCGCGGAGGAGATCGCCACGTCGCACGACGACTGCGTCCTGATCATGCCGACGCGCCGGCCGAAGATCGGCGAAACGGCGGTACGACTCGGCCGGTTCGTCTGATCGGGGGTTCCGGCCGACGGTCGCCAGTCGATCCGCGGCGCTGCTCGTCGGACTCAGCGGATCACGTCCGCGAGCCGCGTCGCCGCCGCGTCCACGCGCATCCCCGCCTCGACACCGCGCGCGAGCGCCGCGGCGTTGACGCGCGACAGCACGCCGCTCCCCCACATCGAGCGCGCGTCGCCGATCCGCGCGCTGCGATGATCGACGCAAGCTGCGGGGATGCCCCGTGCATCGAGCACCGGCAGCCGCGAGCATCCGGCGTCGTCGCGGCCGATGCCCGCGTCGTGGAAGAACGCCGCTGACGCGTCGACAGGAAGCGCACTGGCCGGATCGCCGCCGTGCAGGCCGCCGTGCGAGCCGATGACGAGCACGCAGCCGGCGTCGGCAGCGACGACACCGCCGATGGAATCCAGGCCGACGATGGCGCGCCGATCGGGACGGCCCTCGGCGAGCACGACGCGCGCTTCGCGTTGCGCGGGGAGCGAGCCGCTCGGCATCGCCGCCGCGTGCAGGTGCGCGATGGCATCGCGACAGGACATGCCGGCGCCGACCCCGAGAGCGCGCGCAGGTGCATTCGCGTACGAGATCACCCCGCGTTCGAGCGTGTCCGCGGCGACGGCGATGCGCGCCGACGTGTGCGCGACGGCGGCAGCGGCCATGCCGGCGTCCTCGAGCGCCTCGATGCCGGCGATGCCGGCGTCATCGAGGCCGCATCCCGCGTCGTTGAAGATCGCCGCGCGCACGCCGGCCGCGAACGCGTAGTGCGCCGCGATCAGGCCCCCGTGCGACCCGGTGACCAGCACCGCGCCCGGTGCACGCGAGGGCAGCGCGGTGACGCTGTCCGCGACGACGAGATCCGCGGTCATTTCGCCGCGGCCGGCACCGGGATCGCAGCCTCCCGCGTCTCGCGCGACAGCGCGACCGCCCGCTTCGCCGCGGCGACGAGATCGGCGCCGATCACCTGCTCGCGCATCGCTCGCGCTCGCGCGGCGGCAGCGGCGAACGCGTCGAACCCGGCGCGCGTCAACCGCGTCTCGCCCATGCCGGCGGCCACGAGTTCGCGCTCCGCGGCCGCCTCGCGCGCCTGCGCGCCGCTCTCGCGCGCCACCGCCCGTGCAGTCGCGAGCGCGCTCGCGCGCTGCGCGTCGGTCCATCCGTCCCACACCGGCCGGCGCACCGCGAACAGCATCGCGTCGCCGAACGCGCCGAGGTGCGCGAGCTGGCGGTAGCCGGTCGCGGGAAAGCGCGCCGCGACGAAGCCGGTCGCCATGCCGTCCTGGCCGTCGAGCTTCCCCGCGGCGAGCGCTTCCTGGGCCTGCAGGAAACTCATCGCCTCCGGACGCGCGCCGAGCGCGGCCAGCGTCTCGATCACCGGTGCGCCGCCGGTCACGCGCAGGCGCAGTCCCGCGAGGTCGGCAGGCGCGCGCACGGCGCGATCGACGGTGGCCAGCGCGCGGTGTCCGAGCGGCGCCATCGCCACAATGACCACTCCGGCATCCACCGCGCGCTTCATGACGATCGCGGCGACCTCCGGCTCGGCGACGAGCGCGGCGAGGTCCTCCGGTTCCGGGGCGATCCAGGGCAGAGCGTAGACGCCTCCCGCCGGAAACTGCGCCGACCACGCGAGCGCGGAGCCCACCGCGAGGTCGGCGCCGCCGTCGCGCAGCGCGAAGAACTCGCGCGCGGGGTCGCGCTGCGCGAGCGAGGCGCCGGGATGCGCCTTCGCGACGATGCGGCCAGCGGACGCAGCCGCCATCGCCTCCACCCACGCCTTGGCTGCGGCACCGAGCGGAAACGCCGGCGCAACCGCAACCGACAACTTGAGTTCGGGCAGGGACGGGTCGACCGCCTGCGACTGGCAGGACGAGGTCGCGAGCATCAGCACGATAACCGCCATCGCCCGGGTCGGGCATCGATTCCATCGTTTCCGTGCTCCCATCCGCATCCGCGGCAGTCTAGCAGTCGAGCGCCCGCGTTCTCCCTGAATTAGACTGTCCGCGCGATCGATCGTATCGCGCCGCCATGCTGCCCCCCGACCTGCCGCTCCCCGCGTTCGCCGGCCGCTGGACGCCCGAGTCGCTCGCCGCGGCGAGAACGCTGCTCGACGCGACCGTCCGTGCCGCGCGTGCCGGCGGGGCCGCACCGATGCTCGAAGGCGGCACGCTCCTCGGGCACGTGAGACATCGGGAGGCGGTCATCCCCTGGGACGACGATCTCGACCTCGCGGTCGACCGCGAGATGTTCGAGCCCTGCGTCCGGGCGATTGGCGGGGAACCTGGCCTGTCGGTGCAGGTCGTCGCCAACGCCCGCTACGGCACCTTCGCCCAGGTCCGGCGCTCCGGGGCCGGTGCCGCGGGCGCTGGAGCGCACTGGCCGGCGGTAGACCTCTTTCCTTTCGCTGTCGAGGGCGCGAAGGTCCGGTTCTACGCGAGCGGCAGGGCGACGCTCGCGGTCGAACGGAGCGATGTCCTGCCGCTGCGTGACGCGACCTTCGAAGGCGTGATGGTCGCGTGCCCCGCGCGAGCGGACCGGGTGCTCGACGCGATGTTCTCGAACTGGCGCATCGAGTTCGATTCGGGCGGATGGGATCACCGCCACGACCGTCCGCGCGAGAAGCGGCAGCTCGTCCGCTGGAACCCTGCGGCGAACCCGCCCATGGCCACCACGCCGATGCCCGGCGCACCGATCGCAGCGCTCTGCGGGCGCCTGTTCGCATCGGGGCTGTTGCAGCGGCTCGCTCTGCCATCGTGGCGGCCGAGGCGTGCCAGGCGCGGTCGCGTCGTCTACACCGACATGTGCGCCGATCTGTTCCACGCGGGCCATGTCAACTTTCTCCGACAAGCGCGCGCGCTCGGCGACTGGCTCGTCGTCGGCATCCACGACGACGCGACGATCGCGGGCTACAAGGGTGCGCCGGTGCAGACGCTCGAAGAGCGCGTGGCGGCTGTTGCCGCCTGCCGCCACGTCGACCAGGTGGTGCCCGGCGTCCCTCTCGAGGTGTCGCCGCGCTACCTGGACGCGCTCGGCGTCGATGTCGTGTGCCACGCCGACGAGATCGACGCGGCGGCGCGCGATCGCATGTACGGCGAGATCCTCGCGTCTCACGGGCTCGAACTCGTGCCCTACACCTCAGGAATCTCGACGCGAGAGCTGCGCGCGCGCGTGCTCGCGGCCGCCCCTCGGGACCCTTCCGGGAACGGCGACCGTTCACGCCAGTAGCGGGCGTCGGCCGCGCGCGTGCGCGCGACCGCGGACAGGCCGTCCGCTCCCGCATCGAACGCGACTGCGCCGTCGCGGTCCGTGCGCGCGATCGCGGCCCCCCTCCCGACGTAGCGCGCCACCACCTCGGAGCGCGGATGCCCGAAGCGGTTGCGGTAGCCCGAGGCGATGACCGCGAGCACGGGATCGACCGCCGCGACGAACGCGCGCGTCGACGAGGTCCGGCTGCCGTGATGCGGCACGACGATCGCGTCGGCGCGCAGCGCATCGCGGTCGGTGGCGAGGAGCCACGCCTCGCTCCGCGCCTCGACGTCGCCCGCGAGGAGCACACGCGCTCCGGCGGTGCGCACGCGGAGCACGCAGGACAGGTCGTTGGCCTTGACGCGCGGATCGTCGTAGCGGGCGGGCGGCGGATGCAGCAGGTCGAAGTCCACGCCGTCCCACGACCAGTGCATCCCGGCGACGCAACGTTCGCCACGAAAGTCGTCGGGAAGCGGGGACGACCACAACGGATGATCGGCGGCGAGCGACGAGAGCATCCGGGACACCGGGACCATCGCGAGCAACGAAGCTGCGCCGCCCGCGTGGTCGGCGTCGCCGTGGCTCACGACGAGCGCATCGACCCGCGCGACACCCTCGCGCCGGAGGAACGGCGCGACGATGCGCGAGCCCGCGTCGGCGATCTCGGTCCAGCCCGGCCCGGTGTCGTAGACCAGCGTGCGCGAGCGCGTCCGCACGACGACCGACAGCCCCTGACCCACGTCGAGCACGGTGATGCGCGCCACGCCCGCCGGCGGCGGCTCGGGCGTCACGAGCGCGAGCGGCGCCAGCCACAATGCGCCCAGCGCACGCCCCGGCACGCCGCGCGGCGCGAGGAGCCAGAGGACGCCGACGGCTGCGGCGGCGAGCGTCCAGCCCGCGGGAGCGTGCTGCACCCACGCGGCGCCGGGCATGGCGGCGAGCGCGGAGAGGAACGCCATCAACGGCACGAGGAAGACGTGCGCCGCGTGGAAGCACGCGTCGAAAGGCAGGAAGATGCCCGCGACCGCGAACGGCACCACCGCGAAGGTCACGACCGGGATCGCGACGGCGTTCGCGACCGGCGAGACGACCGACACCTGCCCGAACAGCGCGAGCGCGAACGGCACGAGGCCCACCGTCACCGCCCATTGCGTGCGCGCCCCTTCGCGCAAGGTCATGGCCGCACGAGCGCGCCACGACGCGGGCCGGTCGGGTGTCACGCGGCCGGCGCCGGCGTAGATCAGCACCGCGACCGCGCCGTAGGAGAGCCAGAATCCCGGCGCGAGCACCGCCCAGGGATCGAACAACAGCACGGCCGCGAGCGCCCACGCCCAGGCCACGGCGAAGCTTCCCTGTTGCAGCAACAGGAGCGCGCAGGCCCCGGTCGCCGACATTGCGAAGGTGCGCAGCGCCGGCACCTCCGCACCGGCGAGCAACGTGTAGACCCCCGCCGCGACGACACCGGCGATCGCCCCGACGCTGCGGGCGGGCAGCAGATCGGTCAACCGCACCGACCATCGCGCGATGCGGGCGACCGCGAAGGCCGCCAGCGCGGCGAGCGCGGTCACGTGCAGGCCGGACACGCTCACGAGGTGTCCGACGCCGGTGCGGTTGAACACCGTCCACTGCGCGTCGGTGATCGCCCGCTGGTCGCCGATCGCGAGCGCCGTGACCACGCCTGCGTGCGGGTCCCCTTCGAGCGCGGCGGCGATGCGCGTGCGCACGCGTTCGCGCGCGCGCTGCACGAAGTCGCGCGCGCGTGCGGCGAAGCGGTCGAGCCGCTCGTTCCCGCCGCTCGTCCGGACGTAGCCGGTCGCGCGCAGGTTGCGCTCGAGGAGCCATGCCTCCAGATCGAAGCCGCCGGGGTTCGCGTAGCCGTGCGGGCGCTTGAGCCGCACGACCAGTCGCCAGCGTTCGCCCGGCGCGACCTCCGGCGCGTCGTTGCGCCCCTCGATGTCCGGTCCGGTCGCCGTCGGGTGTGCGCGGGCCGCGCCTTCGCGCATCTCGCCCCGGAGAGCCCGAGCCCTCGCCTCGACTTCGCCCGCGGCCATCCACGACAGCGAGACGCGCGACGGCACGATCGCGTCGGGCGTTTCGACCCGCTCCACCGCGAAGGCGAAGCGCACGCCGCGCGGCGAGACGTCCGGCAGGTCGTCGACGACACCGACGATCGCGACGTCGCGGCCCTCCCACTCGGGCGCCAACGCGTCGGCGAGGCGCGTTTCCGCACGCCACGCCGCGTAGCCGAACCCCGCGAGGCCCGTGGCGAGACAGACGGCGACGACGCGCAACCCGCGGCCGGACTCGCTTCGTTCGAGCGCTCTCGCGGCCAGGATCGTGGCGATGGCGACGCCGACGCCCGCCGCGAGCCACAGCCACGGCGCTGTCGGGAGATCCGCGCAGGTCTGCAGGACGCCGACGCCGCCTGCGAATGCGGTCGGTACGGCTGGAACCATTGACGCGGGCGCGCCGATCTGCGATATGCGCATGGCGCGATGCTCGCGCGACGGGGATCCAGTCGCGATCGTCCGAACGGACGACGCGCTTCTCGAACTTCTCCGGGGTCATGATGGTGACGTTCAAGCAACTCGAGGCGCTGCACTGGGTCTGTCGACTGGGGACGTTCGGCTCCGCCGCGACCAAGCTCAACACGACCGAGTCCGCGATCTCCAAGCGCATCGCGGAGCTCGAGCGCTTCTTCGGCGTCGAACTGTTCGATCGCAGCAGGCGCACCGCGAGGCCCACTGCGGAAGGACGCAAGCTCCTCGAACTCGCCGCGGATGCCCTCGGAGCGCGTGACCGCCTGCTCGAGCAGATGGGCCGCGAATCCGCGGTCGTCAGGCGTTTCCGGATCGGCGTCACCGAACTCGTGGCGCTGACCTGGCTTCCCCGACTGGTGCAGACCCTGCGCACGCAATACCCCGATGTGCTCCTCGAACCGGAGATCGACCTCAGCACGCAGTTGTGCCAGAAGCTGGAACTCGGCCAACTCGATCTGGTGATCGTGCCACCGGTGTTCCAGCGGGACGGAAGCATTTCGGCTCCGCTGCAGGAGATGAAGCTCTCGTGGATGTGCCGGCCCGGGCTCGTTCGCAGGTGCCGCCGGGTGCCGCTGGCCGAGGTGGCCCGGCACCCCATCCTGATGCAGATCGGAGGTTCCGGCGTGGACGTCGTCGTCGATCGATGGTTGCGGCACCAGGGACTGAGCATCCGGCGCCTGTATGCCGGCAACAGCCTCGTCGCGCTGGGTGCGCTCACCGCATCCGGTTTCGGGGTGAGCTTTCTTCCGGCGCTCTATTTCCACGACCACGTCGAGCGGGGCATTCTCCAGACGTTCGAGACCGAGGCGGCGCTGCCGCCGATCCGCTACTACGCGGTCTACCGCAACGAGGGGGGAGCATCGTCGTTCAATGCCAAGGTGGCCCGGCTGTGCGTCGACCATTGCGATTTCTCCCGTCCCCGCCTGGACGCCTCGGACGACGGGCGTCGCGCCCGGAATAGATGACTTGCAGGAAACAATTGAGGGGAAATTAACTCTCTTTTTTTCCTGCCTCACTCTCGCGATACTTCGGCGTCATGACGCCGCGAACCATCGCCGAGAAGATCCTGTCGCGCACGTCGGGGCGTCCGGCGCGCGCCGGCGACTTCGTCGTCTGCTCGCCGGACCTCGCCATGGGCACCGACGGTTCGGTACCCATGGCGCTCGACGGCCTCGCTGCGATGCAACGGGAGCCGGCCGGCCTCAGCCCTGCCTCGCGCTTCCTGTTCGCCCTCGACCACTACGGCCCGACGTCGGGGTCGAAGGCGCAGGCACTGCAGTCCCGGGTCCGCGAATTCGCCCATCGACACGCGATCCAGCTGGTCGAGGTCGGTGAGGGCATCGGCCACCAGGTCCTGCTGGAGCGGGGCCTCGCCCGCCCGGGAGCGTTGATCGTCGGCGCGGACTCCCACACGGTCACCTACGGTGCGGTCAACGCGCTCGCAACCGGCGTCGGATCTTCCGACCTCGCCGGCGTGATGTTGTGCGGACAACTGTGGCTCCGGGTGCCCGAGTCGGTGCGGGTCGAGCTCCGAGGTGCGCTCGCGAGGCCAGCCGGTGCGAAGGACGTCGCCCTCCACCTCGTTCGCGCGTTCGGCGCAGGGGGCGCGAACGATCGCGCACTCGAGTTCTGCGGTCCCGGCGTGGCTTCGCTGGACATGGACGACCGCATGGTTCTCGCCAACATGTCCGTGGAAGCGGGCGCCATGGCGGGCATCTTTCCATGCGATGGCGTCACGACGTCCTGGCTCGCGAAGCGGGGCGTCGTGTCACCGGGCGGCATCGCGGCCGATCCGGGCGCCGGTTACGCGGATTCCATCGACGTCGACCTGCGCTCGATTACCTCACAGGTCGCTCTGCCCCATCGGGTCGACCGCGTCGTCGCCGACAGCGCGTTGCCGCGCACGAAGATCGATCTGGTCTATCTCGGCACGTGCACCGGCGGGCGCTTCAAAGACTACGCGGACGCCCTGGAGGAGTTGCGGGTGGCCGGCGGCGTGGCGCCGCACGTGAAGCTGGTGGTGACGCCGGCATCGGCGGAGGTCGAGGCGAAGATGCGCGCTTCGGGACTCCTGGCCGAGTTCGAGCGTATGGGCGCCATCGTCCAGCCTCCCGGCTGCGGCTCCTGCTGCGGCACCGCCGGCGTGGTGCCTGGCGACGGCGACAACGTGCTGTCGACCGCCAACCGCAACTTCCGTGGCCGCATGGGAAACGGCAAGGCGTCGATCTTCCTCGCCTCTCCGCGCCTGTGCGGCCGCGCGGCGGCCTCGGGTTTCGTCGGGTCGGACCGCACCGGGCCTCCCCGGCCTCCGGAGGGCCGGTGACCCTGTTGCCGCTTTCGGGACGCGCGCGCGTGCTCGGCGACGACGTCGACACCGACGCCATCGTTTCCTCCCGGCGAAAGAAGGACAGCATCGACCCGGACCAACTGCGACGCTTCCTCCTCGAAGGAATCGACGCGAACTTCGCATCGACCGTGCGGCACGGCGACATTCTCGTCGCCGGTCGGAACTTCGGCTGCGGATCCGCCATGGAGGTCGCGGCGACCGTGGTCAAGGCCGCCGGGTTCGCGGCCGTCATCGCGGGAAGCTTCTCCCGGACCTACCTGCGCAACGCGATCAACAACGGTCTCCTTCCGCTGACCGCCGACACCTCGGACATCCGGGAGGGAGACCCGCTGCACCTGTCGATCAATCCAGCGGGCACCCCGGAGCTGCGAATCGGCGCGTCCGGGCCGATCCGCTGCGAGCCGCTTCCGGGCTGGATGTGGACGATGCTCGAAGTCGGCGGACTCGTCCCGTACCTGCGACAACACGGCCGATTCGCCGCTCCGGGCGCTCCGCCGCCACCCCTCGCGTAATCCGATGCAACAACCGAACCCAAGGAGGCCTGTCTTGAAATCGACCAGAACCGTACGTCGTGCGATCGCGATCCTGCTGGGCCTCGGCATCCTGTCGACGCCGGCCGCATTCGCGCAAGGAGGGGAGACGACCGGCACCTTGAAGAAGATCAAGGACAACAACCTGATCGTGATTGGCTACCGGGAGTCGTCGGTTCCCTGGTCGTACATCGGCGCGAACCAGGAGGTGGTCGGCTACTCCTACGAGGTCGCGCTGCGGCTGGTCGACGCGATCAAGCGGGAGCTCAAGCTCCCCGACCTGCAGGTGCGCAAGATTCCCATCACCGCGCAGAACCGGATCCCGCTGATGCAGAACGGGACCATCGACCTCGAATGCAACGCGACCACCAATACCGCCGAGCGGCGCAAGCAGGTCGCGTTCTCCTACACCATCGCGCTGACCCAGACGCAACTGCTGACGAGAAAGGATTCAGGCGTGCGCGAGATCGAGGATCTCGAAGGGAAATCGGTGGTCGTCACCGCCGGGAGCACGTCCGAGCGCTATCTTCGTCGCTTCGTCCAGGACCACAAGATGAACGTGACCATCGTCAGCGCCCGGGACCATTCGCAATCGTTCGTGATGCTGCAATCCGGCCGCGTCGCCGCGTTCTTCATGGATCGCGACGTCCTCGGCGCCCTCCTGGCGAAGGCCAGGGATTCCGCCGACTACGTGGTCACCGGAAGACCGCAAACCAAGGAAGCGCTGGCGTGCATGTTCCGGAAGGACGATCCGCAGTTCAAGGCGTTCGTCGACCGGGAGATCGCCGCGTTCGAGACCTCCGGCGCGGCCGAGAAGCTCTACCACCGGTGGTTCCAGCAGCCGATCCCGCCCGACGGCGTCGTGCTGAACACACCGCTGAGTCCGGAGATGAAGGCGCTCTTCGCGAAGCCCAACGACGAATCCTACGACGACGCCCCGAAGTAGCCCGCTCCGGGGCCGGACGCCTCGCGCGCCGCGCACCCGGCGCGTGCCGACGACCGTCCCGGGACATCGACCCGACCCGCTTCCGACGAGACACGACATGCTGCGCATCGCCGACAGGCTCCATCGCATCAAGCCGTCGCCCAGTTCGATGGCTGGACAACGCGCGCGGGAACTGCGCGCGGCCGGCCGCGACATCATCGGGCTGACCTCGGGCGAACCCGACTTCGACACGCCGGAGCACATCAAGGAAGCCGCGAGCCGCGCACTGTCCAGGGGCCAGACGAAGTACACGGATGTCGGAGGCTCGCCGGAGCTCAAGCACGCGGTCACCGAGAAGTTCCGCCGTGAGAACGGACTGGCGTTCGATCGCCGCGAGATCATCGTGGGCGCGGGCGGCAAGCAGGTCATCTTCAACGCCTTGATGTGCACGATCGAGGCCGGCGACGAGGTCGTCGTTCCTGCGCCCTACTGGGTGTCGTATCCGGATATCGTGCGGCTCGCGGGAGGAACGCCGGTGTTCGTCGCCTGCGACGCGGCGGGCGGATTCAAGCTGCGCCCGGACGATCTCGAACGTGCGCTGACGCCGAGGACCCGCTGGCTCGTGCTCAATGCGCCGAACAATCCGAGCGGAGCCCTGTACAGCCGGGCCGAACTGAGGGCGCTGGCGGACGTCCTGCTGCGCCATCCCCAGGTCTGGGTGATGACCGACGACGTCTACGAGCACATCGTCTACGATCGACGCGAGTTCGTGACCATGGCACAGGTCGCGCCCGACCTGAGGGACCGCACGCTGACGATCAACGGCGTCTCCAAGGCCTACGCGATGACCGGATGGAGAATCGGCTACGGCGGCGGACCGGCCGAGTTGATCGAACCGATGACGAAGCTGCAGTCGCAGAGTACGTCGAATCCCTGCTCGATCGCGCAGGCGGCGGCAGTGGAGGCGTTGACCGGACCGCAGTCCTTCATCGAGGAGCGCACCGCGGCCTTCCAGGCCCGCAGGGACAGGCTCGTCGCCCGTCTGAACGCGATCCCGGGGATTCGCTGCCACGTGCCCGAGGGCGCCTTCTACGCCTTCGCTTCCTGCGAGCACCTGCTCGGGACGCGCACCTCCGACGGGCGGGAGGTCGCCGACGGCGACGCGTTCGCGTCGTATCTGCTCGACGCGGAAGGGCTGGCCGTGTTGCAGGGTTCGGCATACGGCGTCCCGTCCCACTTCAGGTTGTCGTTCGCCACGTCGATGGAGAAGTTGGACACCGGATGCGATCGCCTTGCGCGCGCCTGCGAACGCCTGCGGCGCTGACCTTCGGTCGCGGAAGCCCGGCGCGACGCGTGCCCATCAACGCCTGCCAGATGTCGGAGTAAGAACATGACGATAGGATTTCGAATCGCGGTCGCCGCGGCGCGCGCCGACGACGGGCTCCTGGACCGGTTCGCCGAAGTTCCCACGGCGCACGCCAGCGACTGCATGCACCGGATGTTCGCCGGAGGCGCCGCGCTGCGGCCGATGCACGGCGGCGGGAAGCTCGTCGGAAGTGCGCTCACGGTGCGGGTGCGCCCGGGCGACAACCTGATGGTGCACAAGGCCATCGACATTGCCCGACCACGCGACGTGATCGTCGTCGATGCGGGCGGCGACCTGACCCAGGCGATCGTCGGCGAACTGATGATGCGTCACGCGCAGAAGCGCCTGGTGGCCGGGTTCGTCATCCACGGGGCCGTACGCGACAGCGCGACGATCCGGAGCGACTCGTTCCCGGTGTATGCGCTCGGGGTCACCCATCGAGGTCCGTACAAGGACGGTCCGGGCGAGATCAACGCGCCGGTCGCCATCGGAGGCATGGTCGTCTCGCCGGGAGACGTGATCGTCGGGGACGAGGACGGTGTGGTGGCGGTCCCGCTCGCGCAGGCCGAGCAGGTCCTCGCGCTGGCGGCGAAGCACCGGGAGCGCGAAGATCGCGTGATGCGCGACATCCTCGCCGGAACCGTCGACCGTTCCTGGGTCGATGCCGCGCTCGAAGCGCGCGGCCTGGGCAGGTAGCAGCAACGCCGGATGGGAGCGCGGCGCCCACCTCGGCGTGCCTCGTGCCGGGGCTCCATCAGGGCGCAGCGCCGAGCCACCGGGGCGTTTGCCGCCCGCTGATCCCACGCCCCCTCGAGCCGCATGAACTATCACTGGCATTGGTCGGTCTTCCTCCAGGAACCGATGCCCGGGACCACCTACCTCGACTGGCTGCTGTCGGGACTGGAGTTGACGTTGACGATCGGCCTCGGAGGCTGGCTGATCGCCCTCGTGCTGGGAACATTCCTCGGCGTGCTGCGCACGCTCCCCGGCCGCCTGGCATCGGGTCTCGCCGTCGCGTACGTCGAGTTGTTCCGCAATGTTCCGCTGCTGGTGCAGCTGTTCATGTGGTATTTCGTCGCTCCCGAGTTCCTGCCTGGCGATCTCGGACAACGCGTCAAGGCGCTGAATCCGCTGATGCAGCAGCTCCTCGCGGCCATCCTGTGCCTGGGCATGTTCACGGCGGCGCGGATCTGCGAGCAGGTGCGCGCGGGCATCGAGTCCGTGTCCGGGGGACAGGCCCTCGCCGGTCTCGCGCTCGGCCTCACTCGGGTCCAGACCTACCGGTTCGTGATCCTGCCTGTTGCGTTGCGCATCATCCTGCCTCCGCTGACCTCCGAGTTCATGACCATCTTCAAGAACTCCGCCGTCGCGTCGATGATCGGGTTGCTGGAACTCGCGGCCCAGGGCCGGCAGCTCGTCGACTACACGTCGCAGCCCTACGAATCGTTCCTCGCGGTGACGCTCCTCTATCTCGCCGTCAACATGGGAGCGCTCGCCACGATGCGCTGGGTCGAGAGGAGGAGCCGCATTCCCGGCCTGCTGGGCACGCGAGAGCGGTGATCCGATGGCCTACCAGCTCGACTTCAGCAAGATCGACGCGAACACCCTCGCCCTGCTCGGGGAGGGCATGCTGGTATCGCTGAAGATCACCGGCGTCGCGGTGCTGGTCGGGGTCATGCTGGGGACCGCCATCGCGCTGATGCGCCTCGCGCCCTGGACCGCGCTCTCGGCGTCGGCCAAGCTCTACGTCAACACGTTCCGGTCCATACCGCTGGTGCTGGTGCTCCTGTGGTTCTTCCTCGTCGTCCCTCAGGTCCTGCAATCGGTGTTCGGCCTGTCGCCCACCACCGACGTCCGGATGGCGTCCGCGCTCGTGGCGTTCTCGCTGTTCGAAGCGGCCTACTTCTCGGAGATCATCCGGGCGGGCATCCAGAGCATTCCCCGCGGCCAGTTCCATGCCGCACAGGCACTCGGGATGACCCACGTCCAGGTCATGCGGCTGATCGTGCTGCCGCAGGCGTTCCGGAACATGACCCCGCTGCTCGTCACCCAGGTCGTGGTCCTGTTCCAGGACACCGCCCTCGTCTACGTCAGCGCGTTGGCCGACTTCTTCGGGCGCGCATACGGCATCGGGGAGCGCGACGGACGGATCGTGGAGATGCTGCTATTCGCGGGCGCAGTCTACTTCGTCATCTGCTTTGCCGCATCGACGTTCGTTCGGACGCTTCAGCGCGGAAGGGCGCATTGATCGACCCGTTCGTCGGGCGGAATCGCTGCAGCGGGGGCGCGGTCCGGGCTTCGGCTGCCACAACATCAATGACGTTCGGTCGGAAACTACGGTTCGCTATCGCCGCGACTCGAGGAACGCCCGCACGACTTCGATCTGCGCCGCAGGCACGAGCGTCGGCGCGTGCCCGACGCCGGGCAGCGTGACGAGTTCGGCCTTCGGTCCCCGCTCGGTCATCTGCCGCGCGGTGTCCGCCGACAGGAGATCCGAGCGCTCGCCGCGCAGGACGAGCGTGGGCGCGCGGATCGCGTCGAAGATGCTCCACAGGTCGACGTCGCCCGGAACCGCGAGCCCCGCGCGAAACGGGATCGCGATCGCCGGATCGTAGTGCAGCGTCCAGGTGCCGTCGGGACGCCGCACGAGGACGTTGTCGACGAGGAAGCGCCACTCGTCGTCGCTGTGCGGCCCGAACGGTTCACTGATCGCGCGGATCGCCGCGAATGCCGCATCGTAGTTCGGGAACGACGTCGCGACGCCGACATAACCCGCGATGCGCTCGAGCGCGGCGCGCGCGAGCACCGGCCCGGCGTCGCTCACGACCAGCCGGCGGATCGGCGTGCGATCCATCGCCGCGATCGTCATGCCCATCAGCGCGCCGAGCGAGATCCCGACCCAGGCGACCTCCTCGACGTTCAGGCGCGCGAGGAGCGTGATCGCGTCGGCGACGTAGGTCGGCACCTGGTAGAGCATCGGATCGGCGAGGCGGTCGCTCGCACCGCGCCCGGGCATGTCGGGCGCGACGACCCGCCAGCGGGGGCCAAGCGCGCGCGCGAGCGGCCCGAAGTCGCGCGAGTTGCGCGTCAGCGCGTGGACGCACACCGCGACGCGCGGGTTGCCCGGATCGCCCCACTCGCGGTAGGCGAGGCGGTGGAGCTTCCCGCCCGCGAGGCACTCGACGTGCCGCGCGCGCGAGCCGTCGCCCGACACCGGACCGCCCGTCATGCCGCGCTCCGGCGCGGCGGCAGCACCATCTGCGTGCAGCGGAACAACGCGAGCTTCGCGCCATCGGCCTTGCGCGTCACCACCGCGTCCCACACCTGCGTCGTGCGGCCGAGGTGCGTTGCGGTCGCGACGCACGCGAGCGTGCCCTCGCGTGCCGTCGACAGGAAATTGCACTTGAGTTCGACCGTCGTGAAGTTGTGGTCGTCGTCGGGCAGGTGCGCGAGGCAGCCGTAGCCGCATGCGGTGTCGGCGAGCGCGATGACCGTCGCGGCGTGCAGGTAGCCGTTGGGCGCGAGGAGGTCTGCACGGATGTCGAGCTCGGCGTCGAGGCGGCCCTGCGCCACCGACACGAACCGGAAGCCGACGAGTCCCGGCAGACGTCCGTCGCCCCGCTGCCGGAGGCTCGCCGCCATGCGGGTGAAGTGCGCGTCGTTCATGCGATCGTTCCCGTGAACTCGAACTGCGCAGGATACCGGATCGGCGCGCGGCCGATCAGGCCGCGGGGCCGTCGAGGCCGCGACGAACGCGGCGCAACGCGAGGGCGAGCGCGAGGGCGACGATCGGAATCGAGGCGCCGACGGCGAGTTCCGGTTCGACCGGCACGCCCAGCGCCTTCGCGGATTTGGCGAGGTACCCGACGAGCCCCGCGACGTAGTAGGTGATCGCCGCGATCGAGAGGCCTTCGACCGTCTGCTGCAGCCGCAACTGGAGGCGCGCGCGGCGGTTCATCGACTCGAGCAGCGACCGGTTCTGCCGCTGCAGCGCGACCTCGACCTTGGTGCGCAGCAGTTGTCCCGCGCGCGCGATCCGGGCCGAGAGTTCGTCCTGGCGGCGCGCCGCGGAACTGCAGGTCGCCATCGCCGGCGCGAGCCGGCGTTCCATGAACTCCTGCATCGTCTGCACGCCCGGCAGGCGCTCCTCGCGCAACTCGGCGATGCGCTGGCGCACGAGGTCGTGGTAGGCGTGCGCCGCGCCGAAGCGGAAGCGCGTCGCGGCATCGCGTTCCTCGACCTCCGCCGCGAGCCGCATCAGGTCGTCGAGCAGCGCGCCCTCGTCGGCGGGCGTCGTCGCGACCATCCGCGCCGTGATCGCGGAAAGGCGGCGCTCGGCGTCGCCGAGGAGCGCGCCGGACTCGCGAGCGACCGGGAACGCGAGCAGCGCCATCATCCGGTAGGTCTCGATCTCGAGCAGGCGCTGCACGATACGGCCGGCCTGCCGGCCGGTGAGCGAGACGTCGTACACGGCGAAGCGCGTGCAGCCCTCTTCGTCCATGCGCAGATCGGTGAGCACGATGCCCGACCCGCCCGACACGCGCGCGCCGATGATCGAGGCGTCCCCGAAGGCGGCCACCTCCGCCGCGATGTCGGTCCCCGTGCCGTCGCGCACGTCGACTTCGGCATGGACGATCGTCGTGCCCGGCAGGCGCGCGCGCCAGACCGCGGGCACCTCGTCGAACGCGCTCGCATCCGCGCTCGCGTCGTCGCCGATCGCGCGGAACACGGTGAATCCGGAGTACTCGGTGTGCCGCTCCCACTTGAGCCGGTAGGCGCCGCAGTCGAGCCACAGGTACCCGGATGCGAACGCCGGCTCCGGAAGCCCGTGCTGGAGCGCGAGCGAGCGGAGCGCGGCTTCCTCGGCGGCCGCCTCGCCGGGCGGAATGCGCAGCGCCAGGTGCCCGACGCGCTCCGGCGTCAGGAGCCGCGCCGGCGGCCGCGCGTGGATCTCGTCGTGGAGGACCCGCCGTTGCGGGTCGTCGATCGGGCGGGCGCGCATCGGCCGATGGTAGCGCGCGCCCGGCGCGCGCGCGATCCCCCGGGCGGCGTCAGCGGGCCGGGCGCAGATAGCGGAGGAGCGGCGGCAGGCGCGCGACGATCGCGTCCCAGTCGATGCCGTCGAGCAGGTTCTTGAGCGTGAGGCCGAGTTCGGTGTCGCCCTCGATCGAGAGGCGACGCGCGAAGAAGAGCGTGTCGGGGTCTTCCTCGCGGCGGGCGAGCGCGATGAAGTCGGCGAGTGTGGCCGCGATCGTCACGTCGGGTGCGTGCGGCGGCCATGACGCGCGGAAGCCCGCAGGCGTCGACGCGACGTGCATCGCGAGGTCGAGGTCGCGCACGACGAGCGCGAACCGCCTGCCGGCGAGCGGGGCGACCTGCTCGCGCGACACGATGCGCCCGACGCCGAAGTCGAGCGCGCGCGCGAGCGCGAACGACGGCGGCATCGCGGGCAGTCGCGAGACCACCCACGCGACCGGCGCGGGAACGGTGAAGCGCGGCGGTCGGGCTGGCGCGGTCATGCGACGTGCTCGACGCCGGCGCGGCCGTGCCAGAAGCCGTTGCAGGGCGCGCCGGGGAAGTGCGTTCGAACATCGGCGAACGCCTCCGCGGGCCGCCGCTTCCCGTCGATCGCGTCGCGGAAGGCGGCGAGCACCTCGAACGTGCCCTCGCCCTGCGGACTCACGCGCACGACGCCGACACCGGCGGCGGCGAGCGCGTCGAGTTCGGCGAGCAGCGTGTAGACGCCCGCCGACTGCGTCTGCGTGCCGTTGATCGTCAGGAACGGCGCGCCTTCGCGGGTCTTGAGATCGATGCCGTCGGAGAGCCCGAGACAGCGATACTCGCAGGCGTCCTTCTGCAGTCCGTGGTGGCGCGCGGTGAAGCAACGCGCCGAATAGGCGAGCGGCAGCCGTCCGTGCGCCAGCACTTCCGTCTCGACCCCCGCCGGCGCGCCCGCGACGATCTCGGAGATCGCCGTGGACGACAATTCGGCCGGGCCCACCCAGCGCGTCGCGCCTTCGCGCGCGACGAGTTCGAGCATCCGGGCCGAGTAGATCGACAGCGACGCGCCCGCGACGAACGGCAGGCCCCCGCCGCGCGCCGCGAGGATGCGTACGGCGCCCAGGTCGTTCGCCTCGACGCGGAAGCTCCGCTGCTCCGCGAGCTTGCGCACTAGGCGCAGGTCGGCCTCCGCCTCGATCAGCGGCAGCGTCGAGAGCACCGCTTCCTTGCCGGCGGACGCGAGCATGCCGGCGATCTCGATCCAGTCGGGCAGGCGCAGTTCGTGGCGGCGCGAGCAGACGGTCTCGCCCAAGTACACGATGTCCACTTGCGACGACGCCACGTCCGCGTAGAAGTCGAGCACCGACCGGCGCGGCCAGTAGTACTGCAGCGGTCCGAGCGCGAGCTTCATCGCCACGGCCGCGAGTAGGCGCCGAGCGTCTGCGCCTGGCCCTCGGCGAGCGCGTCGAGGTCGGCGTGCCAGCGCGGCAGCGCCGCGAAGGCCTCCGGCGTCGCGACGCAGGCGTCGATCGCCTCGCGCCAGGTGCGTGCGACCTGCGCGACGTACGCGGGAGAACGCTGCCGGCCCTCGATCTTGATCGCGGCGACGCCGATGCGCAGAAGTTCGGGCAGGAGGTCGAGCGTGTTGAGGCTCGTCGGCTCCTCCAGCGCGTAGTACACCTCGCCGTTCACGTCGAAGCGCCCCTTGCACAGCGTCGGGTAGCCGGGGCGCTCGTCGCCCTCGAACGCGTCGATCAGGAAGCCGTTCAGGCGCGTGCGCATGCCGTTCGCGTGCGGCTCCCAGCGCACCGCCTTCGCCGGCGAGCAGACGCCCTGGCAGTTGGGCGATTCGCCGGTCGCATAGGCGGACAGCGCGCAGCGGCCCTCGACCATCACGCACAGGCTGCCGTAGCCGAACACCTCGATCTCGACGCCGGTGGATGCGACCGTGTGCTCGACCTGCGCGATCGAGAGCACGCGCGGCAGCACCGCGCGACGCACGCCGAAGCGCTCGCGGTACCACTCGATCGCCTCGTGGTTGGTGGCGGAGGCCTGCACCGACAGGTGAAGGCGAAGATCCGGGTGCGTGCGCGCCGCGTAGTCGAGGAGCGCCGCATCCGCGCAGATGATCGCGTCGACGCCGAGATCCGCGGCGCGATCGACGGCGCGGGTCCAGCGCGCGAACGCCGCGGTCGACGGAAACGTGTTGAGCGCGACGAGCACCTTGCGTCCGCGGCGGTGGGCGTAGGCGACGCCCTCGCGCATCGTCGCGTCGTCGAAGTTGAGCCCGGCGAACGCGCGCGCGTTGGTCTCGTCGCGGAAGCCGACGTAGACGCAGTCCGCGCCGTGGTCGACCGCGGCCTTCAACGCCGGCAGGCCGCCGGCGGGGCACACGAGTTCGGGACGTCGGACGGAAGGGGAAACGGCGGCGGGCATCGCGAGGCGCCGCGGCAGCATCGCCGCGGCCGCAGCGATCGTCGCGCGTCAGGGCCCTCGCGGGCCTTGATCGGGGTCAAGCGGCACGGCGTCGCACCGCGCCAGCACGCGGGGATTCGTCGTTGCGGCGTCAGAGCCGCTGCGCCACCCAGCCGCGCACCGACTCGAGCGCCGCCGGCAGCGCCGCCGGATCGGTGCCGCCCGCCTGCGCCATGTCGGGCCGCCCGCCGCCCTTGCCGCCGACCTGCGTAGCGACGTGGTTGACGAGTTCGCCCGCCTTCACCTTCGCGGTCAGGTCGCCGGTCACGCCCGCGATCAGCGTCACCTTGCCTTCGGCGACGCTGCCGAGAACGATCGCCGCGCTCCTTAGCTTCTCCTTGAGCTTGTCGACCGTCTCGCGCAACGATTTCGCATCCCCGCCGTCGATCGTGGCCGCGACGACCTTGACGCCGCCCACGTCCGCCGCGCCGCCGGCGAGATCGTCGCCGGCCGAGGACGCCGCCTTCGCCTTGAGCTTCGCGAGTTCGCGCTCCGCGGCGCGCGCCTGTTCGGTCAGCTGCGCGATGCGCGCCTCCAGTTCGCCGACCGGCGCCTTGAGCGCGGCCGCTACGCCCGCGAGCGCGCGCTCCTGCGCCTGGACCCACGCGAGCGCGCCCTTGCCGGTCGTCGCCTCGATGCGGCGGATGCCGGAGGCGACACCGCCCTCGCCGGTCACCTTGAACATGCCGATGTCGCCGGTGCGCGCGACGTGCGTGCCACCGCACAGTTCGCGCGACGTTCCGATGTCGAGCACGCGGACTTCGTCGCCGTACTTCTCGCCGAACAGCATCATCGCACCCTCCTTCTGCGCGTCGCCGATCGGCATCGTGCGCGCCTGCGTCGGGGTGTTGCCGAGGATCTCGGCGTTGACGATCGCCTCGACGCGGCGGATCTCGTCGTCGCTCATCGGCGCGTGGTGCGCGAAGTCGAAGCGCGTGCGCTCGGCGTCGACGAGCGAGCCCTTCTGCTGGACGTGCGCGCCCAGCACCTCGCGCAGCGCCTTGTGCATCAGGTGCGTCGCCGAGTGGTTGCGCATCGTGCGCCCGCGCGCCTCGCCGTCGACGCTCGCGCCCAGCGTGTCGCCCACCTTGATCTCGCCGTTCTTCACCTCGCCCAGGTGGCCGATCACGTCGGGCTGGATCTTCTGCGTGTCGAGGACCGCGAAGAGCGTCAGGCACGCGCCGGTTCGCGAGAGCTCGCCGCGGTCGCCGACCTGGCCGCCCGACTCGGCGTAGAACGGCGTGCGCGAGAGCACCACGACGCCGCGATCGCCGGTGGAGATCGACTCGACGCTCGCGCCGTCCCGGTAGAGCGCGACGACACGCGCCTCCGCGGTCAGCGAGTCGTAGCCGTCGAACTTCGTCTTCGGGCCGTCGTAGGCGAGCGTCCCTCCGGCCTTGAACTGCGACGCGGCGCGCGCGCGTTCGCGCTGCGCGTCCATCGCGCGGTCGAACGCCGGCTCGTCGACCGTGTAGCCGTGGCCGCGCAGCACGTCGGCGGTCAGGTCGAACGGGAAGCCGTAGGTGTCGTAGAGCGTGAACGCCGTCCCGCCGTCGAGCACCGTGCGCTTCGCGCGACGCATGTCGCCGATCGCCGCGTCGAGGATCGTCATGCCGTGGACGATCGTCTCGCCGAAACGCTCCTCCTCGGTCTTCAGCACCTGCGCGACGCGGACCCTCTCGCGCCGCAGTTCCGGGTAGGCCTCGCCCATCAGCCGGTCGAGTTCGTCGACGAGGCGGTAGAAGAACGGCTGGCGCTGGCCCAACTGGTAGCCGTGGCGGATCGCGCGGCGGATGATCCGGCGCAGCACGTAGCCGCGGCCCTCGTTGCCCGGGATCACGCCGTCGACGACGAGGAAGGCGCAGGCGCGGATGTGGTCGGCGATCACCCGCAGGCTGGGCGAGCCCAGGTCCTTCGTGCCGGTCTCGCGCGCCGCGGCGCCGATCAGGTCGACGAAGAGGTCGATCTCGTAGTTCGAGTGCACGTGCTGCAGCACCGCGGCGAGGCGCTCGAGCCCCATGCCGGTGTCGACGCAGGGCTTCGGCAGCGGCGTCATGTTGCCCTGCGCGTCGCGGTTGAACTGCATGAACACCAGGTTCCAGATCTCGATGTAGCGGTCGCCGTCCGCGTCGGGCGATCCGGGCGGGCCGCCCGCGACGTCGGGGCCGTGGTCGTAGAAGATCTCCGAGCAGGGGCCGCAGGGACCGGTGTCTGCCATCTGCCAGAAGTTGTCGGAGGCGTACTTCGCACCCTTGTTGTCGCCGATGCGCACGATGCGCTCGCGCGGGACGCCGACCTCGTTCGCCCAGACGTCGAACGCCTCGTCGTCGTCGATGTAGACCGTCACCCACAGCTTCTCCGCCGGCAGCTCGTAGATGACGGTCAGCAGTTCCCACGCGTAGCGGATCGCGTCGCGCTTGAAATAGTCGCCGAAGCTGAAATTGCCGAGCATCTCGAAGAACGTGTGGTGGCGGGCCGTGTAGCCCACGTTCTCGAGGTCGTTGTGCTTGCCGCCGGCGCGCACGCAGCGCTGCGCGGTCGTCGCGCGCACGTAGGCGCGCTTGTCGTGACCCAGGAACACGTCCTTGAACTGGACCATCCCGGAGTTGGTGAAGAGCAGCGTCGGGTCGTTGCCGGGCACGAGCGACGACGAGGCGACGTGCGTGTGCCCCTTCGAGACGAAGTACTCGACGAACTTGCGGCGGATCTCGGCGGCGGTCATGGGGGTCCGGGCGGCGCGCGGGGTGGAGGGTTCGCGCCGGCAAATCAAAGGGTTGGATTCTACTCCGCGGCGCACGCCGTACCCAAGGGCTCGGCCGGATGGACGAAGGCGCCCGAATGGCGCGGCGCGCATCCTCGGATCAGGTGGTGCGCGGCGGACGGGAGCCCACTTCGGGCCGCCCGTCCCGCGCACGGACCCGGATGAGGGAACGACGATGGAACGAGAAGACCTCTTGCGCTCGCTCGCCGCATGGCGCGACGGCGTCGACCCGGGCAGCGGCGCGCTGCTAACGCCCGATCATCCGGCGCAGCGCACCGACTTCCTGCGCGTCGTGTGCGCAGCGATCGATGCCCTCGAAGTTCCGCGGCCGGCGAGCCTGTCCGGCGCGCCGCCCGACCGGGCGAACGCCGGCCGGCCGTGGTCGGCCGCCGAGGACGCCCTGCTCGCGCAAGCGCATGCCGCGGGGATGGGGGTGACCGAACTCGCCCGTGCCCACGGCCGCACCCAGGGCGCGATCACGGCACGCCTCGTGAAGCTCGAACTGATCGCGCTGCCTCCCGGCATGCGCTTGCGCGGGCTGCCGGCGACGAACGCTCCGCCGGGATGATTCAGGGGTCAGGAGACAGGAGTCAGAGGACAGAGGTCAGCTGCGGCGGAGTCTGCGGTGGCGGCGCATCGGGCGCCGGGATCAGGAGACAGCAGTCAGAGGACAGAGGTCAGCTGCGGCGGAGTCTGCGGTGGCGGCGCATCGGGCGCCGATGCAGCAACTGGGTGTCAGGCAAGGCGGACACGCGCGCCAATCGCGGCAACTCGTTGCGCCGGGGGCGCCAGGGTACGATGCGGTTCGCACGTCACCGAGCGTCCGGATCCTTCGAGCCGAGGGCGCGAAGCGCCTTCAGCGCGACCGACATCGCGTAGCCGCGTGCGAGCAGGAAGCGAACCTGGCGCGCCTTCCCGCGCTCGTCTTTCGGCGGCGCATCGTAGCGAGTGCGCAGCAGCGCGAGCGCCTCGACGACCTCGTCGCGGCCCGCGAGCGATGCGAGCGCCGACGACGCTGCGCCTGCCTCGACGCCCTTCTCGCGCAGTTCATGCGCGATCGCGCGAGCGCCCCAGCGGCCGGCCTTTCGGGCGACGAGCGCCTCCGCGTAACGGGCGTCCGACAGGAACCCGCGCCCGGCGAGTTCGTCGAGCGCGGCATCGGCGGCCTCCTCGCTCACGCCGCGCGCGATGAGCCGGGCGCGCAGCTCCGCGCGGGCGTACTCGCGTCGGGCGAGCATGCGCACCGCCGTCGAGAGCGCGGAAGGCGGCGTGCGATCCGCGCTTCGCGACGGCGTGCGGCGCATGGGCGGTGGCCGCCGGACCCGCCCGCTACGCGCCGTCGTCCGCCACCGGCTTGATCTGGCCGGGGACCGGCACGCCGACCGCCGCGCGGATCTTGCCTTCGATCTCGTCGGCGACCTCCGGGTGTTCCTTCAGGTACTCGCGCGCGTTGTCCTTGCCCTGGCCGATCTTGTCGCCGCCGTACGCGTACCAGGCGCCGGACTTCTCGACGATCCGGTGGGTGACGCCCAGTTCGACGATCTCGCCCTCGCGCGAGATGCCCTCGCCGTAGAGGATGTCGAACAGCGCCTCCCGGAACGGCGGGGCGACCTTGTTCTTCACGACCTTGACGCGGGTCTCGTTGCCGACCACCTCCTCGCCCTTCTTGATCGCGCCGATGCGGCGGATGTCGAGACGCACCGACGCGTAGAACTTGAGCGCGTTGCCGCCGGTGGTCGTCTCCGGATTGCCGAACATCACGCCGATCTTCATCCGGATCTGGTTGATGAAGATCACGAGCACGTTCGCGCGCTTGATGTTCGCGGTGAGCTTGCGCAGCGCCTGGCTCATCAGCCGCGCCTGCAGGCCGGGGAGCTGGTCGCCCATCTCGCCCTCGATCTCCGCCTTCGGCACCAGCGCGGCGACCGAGTCGATCACGATGACGTCGACGCCGCCCGAGCGAACGAGCATGTCCGCGATCTCGAGCGCCTGCTCGCCGGTGTCGGGCTGGGAGATCAGGAGGTCGGCGACGTCGACGCCGAGCTTGCCTGCGTAGGCCGGGTCGAGCGCGTTCTCGGCGTCGATGTACGCGGCGACGCCGCCCGCCTTCTGCACTTCCGCGACGACCTGCAGGCACAGCGTCGTCTTGCCCGACGATTCGGGCCCGTAGATCTCGACGATGCGCCCGCGGGGCAGGCCGCCGATGCCGAGCGCGATGTCGAGACCGAGCGAGCCGGTCGAGACGACGGACAGGTCGTTTTGCACCTGCGCGTCGCCCATCTTCATGATCGAGCCCTTGCCGAACTGCTTCTCGATCTGCTGGAGCGCCGCCGCCAGCGCCTTGCTCTTCTGGTCGTCCATGATCGTCTTTCCGTGGGTCCGGTCGTCCATGATGTGCCTCCCGAGGGTCCTGGTGACGAGGGTCCGCCGGGGCGCCGGCCGGCCCCTGCCGCGGGCCGCCGGCGGGATGTGCCCGCCGATGCCAGCCATTATTCCATGGAACGATCGTTCGATGGAAGGGGTCTTCCGGCCTAATCCGTCCGGCCGATGGCGCGCTTCTGGCCAGAGGTGCCTGATCGGGCCGGGGCGCCGAACGGACCGACGCTGGACCTGCCGCCCGCCTCTGGCCCGGGGTCGCCCGAATGCCGCTATTCCGGCGGCGATCCCGACGCCAATGCGATCACCCCTTCGAGCGCGATCCTGACCGACGCCTCCCGGACCGCCCCGCGGCCGCCCGGCAGGTGCCGGGTCCGCACCCCCCCCGCTCCGTCCCGGGTCGCCCAGGCGAAGCAGACCATGCCGACCGGCTTTCCGGGTGTCCCGCCGCCGGGTCCGGCGATGCCGGTCACGGCGACCGCGACGTCCGCACGGCTCGCGCGAAGCGCGCCGTCCGCCATCGCGCGCGCGACCGCCTCCGACACCGCGCCATGGGCTTCGAGCAGCGCCCGAGGCACCCCGAGCATCTCGACCTTCGATCGGTCGGTGTAGGTGACGAAGCCCCGGTCGAACACCTCCGAACTGCCTGCGATCGAGGTCACCGCCTGGGCGACGCCGCCGCCGGTGCACGACTCCGCCGTCGCGAGGAACCAGCGGCGCGACCGCAGCGCCTCCACCAGCGCGCTCGCCGCACAGAGGATCGCGGACACGCCCGACGGGGTCACCGGCATTCGCCGTCCCGGCCGAAATAGACGTACTCGTAGAGCGTCGCGAACCCGAAGCGCCGGTACACCTCGATCGCCGGCGCGTTGCCCGCGTCGACCTGCAGGTACGCGACACGCGCGCCGCGTTCCCACGCGCGCGCGAGGAGGCGCGCGACGAGCATCGTCGCGATGCCCCGGCGCTGGTGCGAGGACGACGTGACCACGTCGAAGACGCCGACGATCTCCCCTTCACGCGCCGCCTTGGCCGCGGCCACGACGACGCCGTCGACGCGTGCGACGGCGTAGCGCGCGTCGAGCGGCGACTGCGCGAGTCGTTCGCGATGCGCGTCGCGCTGCACCTGCGGCGATCCGCGCAGGTCGGCCACCGCATCGACGAACGCCGCCGCGCCGGGCTCGACCACCGTCACGTCGGGCACCTGCGGTGCCGGAATCTCGGCGCCGTCGAGCGGCGCCACCTGCACGAGCGTGGGGTCGAAGCGCCGGTAGCCTCGCGCCTCGAGGGCCGGAACGAGCGACGACGGTGTGGCGAACGGCGTGATGCGGAAGATCGCCGGCAGTTCGCGTTCGCGATACACGGCTTCGCAGTGGCCGATCTTGTCGTCGAGCGGCAAGGTGCTGCCGTATTGCGGGTTGACGCTGCGTCCGCGCTTCGCCTTGCCCGGCGACAAGCGCAGGACCCAGCCGTCGTAGAAGAGCTGGCGCTGCGTCTGCAGCGCGTTCAGCCCCGCCTCCTCGATGCGGCGCGCGTCGATCACCGGGTGAGCCCCAGCGCGCCGGCCGCGCGCACGAGGAGCGCGAACGCGAGGAGCGCGTAGCCCGCCGCGACGACGTCGTCCAGCATCGTCCCCAGCCCGCCGTGCCACGCGCGGTCGATCGCGCGCGCCGGCGGGAGCTTCACGATGTCGAAGAAGCGGAACAGCAGGAACGCGAGACCGATCGACACCGGGTCGAGGCCGGTGAAGAACAGCACGGCGAGGAACGCGACCACCTCGTCGATCACGATCGCGCCGTGGTCGGGCACGCGGAGGTCGCGCGCGGTGACCGACGCTGCCCACACTCCCGCCGCGAACAGGACGAGCGTGCCGACCGCGTAACCCGCGTCGCCGGAGCGCGCGAGCAGGAAGGCGAGCGGAATCGCGACGGCGGTGCCGAAGGTGCCGGGCGCGAAGGGCGCGAGGCCCGCGCCGAAACCCAGCGCGAGGAAATGCGCGGGGTGGCGGAACAGGAACGCGGCCGTCGGCGGCGCGCCCTTCATGCGCGGTCGGCGGCGAAGTGGTCGAATGCGCGCGGCAGCGTTTCGAACGGCACGCCGGCCTCGTCGTGCACGACCACGCCCGCGCCCTCGACGACACGCCCGATGCGTGTCACCGCCACGTTCGCGCCCCGTCCCGCGGCTTCGACGCGCGAGCGCAGCGCCACAGGCGCGGCGAACACGAGTTCGTAGTCGTCGCCTCCCGCCAGGACCATGGCGAGCGCGAGCGCACGATCGTCGCCGCGCAGCAGCCGGTCGAGCGCGCCGGTCCGCGGCACCCGGGCGAGCTCGACGATCGCACCGACGCGCGAGGCCGAGGCGAGGTGGGCGAGGTCGCCGGTGAGTCCGTCGGAGACGTCGAGCATCGCCGAGGCGATGCCGCGAAGCGCAATGCCGAGCGCGACGCGCGGCGTCGGCCGTTCGAGGCGCGCGATGCAGGAGGTGCGCGACGCGTGGTCGAGCGCGACACGCCCCTTGAGCGCGGCGAGTCCCAGCATCGCGTCGCCCAGCGTCCCCGACACCCAGAGGTCGTCGCCGGACGCGGCGCCGCTCCGCAGGATCGCCGTCCCCGCAGGCACTTCGCCCACGATCGTGATACACAGGTTGCGCGGACCGCGCGTCGTGTCGCCGCCGACGAGCGCGACGTCGTGCTCCCCCGCCAGCGCGAAGAGCCCGCGCGTGAACGCGGTGAGCCACGCGTCGTCGGCGTCCGGGAGCGCGCCGGCGAGGAGCGCCCAGCGCGGCCGTGCCCCCATCGCCGCGAGGTCCGACAGGTTGACTGCGAGGACCTTGTGCCCGAGCGCGGCCGGATCCGCGCCGGCGAGGAAGTGGCGGCCCTCGACCATCATGTCGACCGCCAGAACCAGTTCGGCGCCAGGCGACGGAGCGAGGACGGCGGCGTCGTCGCCGATGCCCACCCGCACCGAGGGATCGCGCGACGCGCGCCGGAAGTGCCGGTCGATCAGCGCGAACTCGTTCATCGCCGGAGGGCGACGTCGCCGATCTCGCGCTGCCAGCGGGCGAGCAGCCGCTTGCGCAGTTCCGGCTGCGAGAAGCGCATCGGATCGACGTCGAGCGTCGGGACCTGCGCGAACCGGGCGGCCTCGGGCCGGATCGTCGCGGTCGCATTGGCCGGCACGATCAGGTTCCGCGTGCGGTTGGCGAGCTCCTGCGCGTCGCGGCCGAGCGCCCAGTCGTAGAACGCGCGCGCCTCGCGCGGATGCGGCGCGCCGGCGACGATCGCCATGCCGCCGAGCGCGGCGCCGGTGCCCTCGCAGGGAATCGTGATCTCCACCGGAAAGCCGGCGAGTTGCTGGGTGACGAACTCGTGCACGAACGACACGCCGACCGCGACCTCGCCGCGCGCGACCGAGGGCCCCTGCGCCGTCCCGGACTGCGTGTAGCGCACCACGTTGGGCGCGAGCCGCTTCAGGTAGGCGAACGCGCCGTCCTCGCCGTAGAGCGTCACGAGCGTCGCCAGGATGGTGTAGCCGGTGCCGCTCGTCACCGGATTGGAGAGCTCGACGTCGTGACGCCACGCCTCGCCCGTGAGGTCGGCCCAGCAGCGCGGCGCCGTGGCGCCCCGCTTCGCGACGAGCGCGGGATTCGATCCGAACCCCAGGACGATCCGGTAGATCGCGGCGACGCGGAAGCCGCTGCGCTCGGTGGCCTCCCGCGCCCAGGGCGCGAGTTCGACGAGTCGCGGCGAGCGGTAGGGTTCGAGGAGACCTTCCGCGGCGGCCTGCAGCAGCGGGTCGATCGTGCCGCCGTACCAGACGTCGGAACGGGGGTTCTCCCGCTCCGCGCGGATCTGCGCGTAGGCCTCGCCGGTCGGCTTGCGCGTGATCGCGACCGACACCCCGGTCTCGCGCTCGTAGGTCTTCGCCGCGAGTTCGCACGCGTCGGCGTCGTGGCTGCAGGTGACGACGAGCGAACGTTGCGCCGACGCGGCCGGCGCCGCGAACACGGCCGCGGCGGCGAGCGCGGCGAGGAGCGCCGCCGGTGCGCGCATGACGGGCGCCTCAGCGCGCGCGCGCGGCCACTTCGGCCGCGCGCACGCTCGCCGCGTGGCGGTCGAGCACGCCGTTGACGAACTTGTGCCCGTCGGTGCCGCCGTAGGACTTCGCGAGTTCCACCGCCTCGTTGATCACCACGCGGTAGGGAATCTCCGGGCGCTCGTCGAGTTCCCAGGCGCCGATCGCGAGGATCGCGCGCTCGATCGGCGAGAGTTCCGCCGGCTTGCGGTCGAGGAGCGGCGCGAGCCGCTCGACCCGCGCGTCAGCCCCCGCGGCGAGGGCACGCCACATCGCGTCGAAGTACGCGGCGTCGGCGCGCTCGTAGCCCTTGCTCGTCTCGAGTTGGACGCGCACGTCGTCGGGCGCGTTGTCCGCGAGCCGGCGCTGGTAGAGGCCCTGCAGCACGAGTTCGCGCGAGCGACGGCGCGCCGCGGACCTAGGCGTCGTCGAGAGCATCGGAGAGGTTCGCGAGTTCGAGCGCGGCCTGCGCCGCCTCGTAGCCCTTCGTGTCCATGCGGGCCTCGGCCTGGGCGTCGGTCTCGCAGGTCAGGATGCCGTTGCCGATCGGCGTGCCGAACTCGAGCATCACGCCCGACACGCCGGACGCCGACTCGTTGGCGACGATCTCGAAGTGGTAGGTCTCGCCGCGGATCACCGCGCCGAGCGCCACCAGCGCGTCGTAGTCGCCGCCCTGCGCGAGCCGCTGCAACGCGAGCGGCACTTCGAGCGCGCCGGGCACCGAGACGATCAGCACGTCGTCGTCGGCGACGCCCGCTTCTGCGAGCGCGCGGAGCGCACCGGCGAGGAGGCCTTCGCCGATCGCCGGGTTGAACCGGGACAGCACGATCGCGACGCGGCGTCCGGCGCCGGCGCTCGAGGGGGCGATGCGGCGCGCCATGGCCCGCTTCAGCCCGCGGCGCGCGCGGGCGCGTCGAGGTAACCGGTGACTTCGAGGTCGAAGCCGGTCATCGAGGGCATCTTGCGCGGCCTCGCGAGCAGGCGCATGCGTCCCACGTTCAGGTCGCGCAGGATCTGCGCCCCGATGCCGTAGTTGCGGAGGTCGGTCTTCGGCGCGGCCAGCGGTTCGCTCGACAGCGCGCGGCGGCGCAATTCCTGCGGCGTCTCCGGCCGGTGCAGGAGCACGATCACGCCGCGACCGGACGCAGCCACCGCCTCCATCGAGGCCGGGATCGTCCACGAGTGGGTCGTGTCGTGGACGTCGAGGAGGTCGATCACCGACAGCGGCTCGTGCACGCGCACCAGCGTCTCGACGTCGGGGGCGAGCGGTCCGCGCACCAGCGCGAGGTGGGTCGCGTCGGTAAGCTTGTCGCGGTAGACGACGAGGCGGAACGCGCCGTGCGGCGTCGTGATCGGCCGCTCGGCCATGCGCTCGACCAGCTTCTCGGTGCGGCTGCGGTAGTGGATCAGGTCGGCGATCGCGCCGACCTTGAGCCCGTGGTGGTCGGCGAAGCGCTCGAGCTCCGGCAGCCGCGCCATCGTGCCGTCGTCGTTCATGATCTCGCACAGCACCGCCGACGGGTTGAGGCCGGCGAGCCGCATGAGGTCGCAGCAGGCCTCGGTGTGGCCGGCGCGCACCAGCACGCCGCCTTCCTGCGCGATCAACGGGAACACGTGCCCGGGCTGGACCACGTCGTCCGCGGAGGCATCCGGCCGCGAGGCGACCTCGATCGTGCGCGCGCGGTCGGCCGCCGAGATGCCGGTGGCGATGCCGGTCGCCGCTTCGATCGACTGCGTGAAGTTGGTGCCGTGCACCGAGCGGTTGCGCGCGGCCATCGGCGTCAGGCGCAGGCGCTCGGCCTGCGTGGCGGCGATCGGCATGCAGATCAGGCCGCGGCCGTGCTTCGCGAGGAAGTTGACCTTCTCGGCCGTGACGAAATCGGCGGCGAACACGAGGTCGCCCTCGTTCTCGCGGTCCTCGTCGTCGACCAGCACGACGATGCGGCCGGCCTTGAGTTCGGCCACGATCTCCGGAACGGAAGCAAGCGCCATGATGCGACTCCCCGGTGGGCAACGCTCATTCTACTCCGCGGCCAGCGTCACGCCGCCGCGGGATGGCGCGCCGGATGCAGCTCGCCGGGCCGGCGCGGCGGCTCGTCCGCCGAAGCGGGTGCCTCACCCACCCGAAACCACGCCGCATAGAGCGCGGGCAGGAACACGAGCGTCAGCACGGTCGCGACGACGAGGCCGCCCATCATCGCGACCGCCATCGGCCCGAAGAAGTCGCTCCGCGTGAGCGGGATCAGCGCCAGCACCGCCGCCGCGGCGGTCAGCACGATCGGACGGAAGCGGCGCACCGTCGCCGACGCGATCGCGTCCCGCGCGCTCGCGCCCTCGGCGATGTCGCGGTCGATCTGGTCGACCAGGATCACCGAGTTGCGCATGATGATGCCGGAGAGCGCGATGGTGCCGAGCATCGCGACGAAACCGAACGGCTGGCCGAATGCGAGCAGCGCCGCGACGACGCCGATGAGCCCGAGCGGCGCGGTCAGCACGACCATCAGCGTGCGCGCGAAGCTCCGTAACTGGATCATGAGGAGCGTGAGGATCGTGACGAGCATCAGCGGCACGCCCGCCGCGATCGACTTCTGCCCCTTCGCCGAATCCTCGACCGCGCCGCCCATGTCGATGCGGTAGCCGAGCGGCAGCGCCGCGCGCAAGCCCGCGAGCTTCGGGTCGATGCGGCGCGCGACGTCGGGTCCCTGCGCGTCACCGCGAACGTCGGCGCGCACCGTGATCGTCGGCAGGCGGTCGCGCCGCCAGACCACCCCATCCTCCAGTTCGTAGCGCAGCTCCGCGAGCTGGGTGATCGGCACCGGCCTGCCCGACGGCGACGGCATCGCGAGGTCCTTGAGGAACGAGACCCGCGCGCGCTCGTCGCGCGTCCCGCGGATCACCACGTCGATCAGCTGGTCGCGCTCGCGGAACTGCGTCACCGTGACGCCGGACACCGCGTTGTTCAGGAAGGCGGCGACGTCCTGCGACGTGAGGCCCAGGAGCCGCGCCTTGTCCTGGTCGACGACGAGCCGGATCGTCTTCGAGGGCTCGTCCCAGTCGAACTGCACGTCGGAGGTTCCGGCATCCTCGCGCACTACCGAAGCGACCTCGCGTGCGATGCGGCGCACTTCGCCGATGTCCTCGCCCGAGACGCGGAACTGCACCGGGAAGCCGACCGGCGGCCCGTTCTCGAGCCGCGAGACACGCCCGCGCAACTCGGGGAAGTCGCTCGCGAATCGCTCGATGAGCCGCGCGCGAAGCCGCTCCCGCCCGGCGTTCGTCGCGGCCACGACGACGAACTGCGCGAGGTTCGCCTGCTCGAGCTGCTGGTCGAGCGGCAGGTAGAAGCGCGGACTGCCGGCCCCGACGTAGGCGACGAAGCTCGCGACGCCGTCCTCGCCCTCGAGGATCCGCTCCATCTTCTTCGCCTGGGCGAGCGTCGCCTCGACCGAGCTGCCTTCCGGCAGGCGCAGGTCGACGATGAGCTCCGGCCGCGACGACGACGGGAAGAATTGCTGCGGCACGAACCGGAACAACGCGATCGACGCGGCGAACGCCGCGAGCGTCGCGCCGATCACGATCCAGCGATGGACGACGCACCACGAGATCGTCGCGCGCAGTCGCAGGTAGAACGGCGTGCGGTACACCGCTTCCGGGTCGCCCGGCCCGTGGTCACGGGGCAGGGGCAAGGGACGCCGCAGGAGCCTCGCGCGAAGCCGCGCCATGAACGACGGACGGTGCAGCGCCTCGCCCGACGGCAGCATCGTGTACCCGAGGTACGGAATCACGACCACCGCCACGATCCACGAGGCCACGAGCGCCAGCGACGAGACCTGGAAGATCGAGCGCGTGTACTCGCCGGTCGAGCTCTTCGCGAGCGCGATCGGCAGGAAGCCCGCGACGGTGACGAGCGTCCCGGTCAGCATCGGGAACGCGGTGGAGGTGTAGGCGAAGCCCGCGGCGCGCACGCGGTCGAAACCCTGCTCGAGCTTGATCGCCATCATCTCGACCGCGATGATGGCGTCGTCGACGAGCAGCCCGAGCGACAGGATCAGCGCGCCGAGCGAGATCTTGTGGAGTCCGATGTCGAGGAGCCACATCCCGAGGAAGGTCATCGCGAGCACCAGCGGGATCGAGACCGCGACCACGAGCCCGGTGCGAAGGCCGAGGCTCACGAGCGACACGGCGAGCACGATCAGCACCGCCTCCGCGAGCGAGCGCACGAACTCCCGGATCGAGCGGTCGACCGCGACCGGCATGCTCGCGACCTCGACGATGTCGACGCCGACCGGCAGTTGCGCCCGCAGCTGCCCGATCCGCTGATCGAGCGCACGCCCGAGCCGGATCACATCGCCCCCCGCGGCCATCGTGATGCCGAGTCCCAGCGCCTCGCGGCCCTGCACCCGCATCCGCTGCTTCGGCGGATCGGCGTAGCCGCGCGTCACCGTGGCGATGTCGCCCAGCCGGAACACCCGTCCGCCGGCGCGGATCGAGGTTTCGCGGATCGCGTCGAGCGAGTCGAACGCCCCCGACGGGCGCAGCACGATGCGGTCGGTCGACGTCTCGAGCGTTCCCGCCGCCGCGATCGCGTTCTGGGCGGCGAGCGTCTGCGCGATCTGCGCGGGCGCGAGGCCTAGCGTCGCGAGCTTCGCGTTCGCCAGTTCGACGAAGACCTTCTCCTCCTGGGCCCCGATGAAGTCGACCTTCGCGACCTCCGGGACCCGCAGGAGCTCGGCGCGGACCTTGTCGCCGAAAGTCCTGAGGTCGCGGTACGCGAACCCCTCGCCCGCGATCGCGTAGATCGCCATGTAGGTGTCGCCGAACTCGTCGTTGAAGTACGGGCCCTGGATGCCGGCGGGCAGCGTGCCGCGGATGTCGCCGACCTTCTTGCGCACCTGGTACCAGGTCTCCGGCACCTGCGCGGCCGGCGCGGAATCCTTGACCGCGAAGAACACGAGCGATTCGCCCGGCTTGCTGTTGCTGCGCACCCAGTCGACGCCGGGCACCTCCTGCAGCTTGCGCTCGATGCGGTCGGTGAGCTGCTCCTCGACCTCGCGGGCGGAGGCGCCGGGCCAGTTCGTCTTCACCACCATCACCTTGAAGGTGAACGGCGGATCCTCGGACTGGCCGAGCATCGCGTAGGCGAACGCGCCGAAGATCGCGCAGACGACGATCAGGTAGCGCACGAGCGGACGGTGCGCGAGCGCCCATTCGGACAGGTTGAAGCGCGCGCGATCGCCCGTCGCGGGCGGCGGGGTCCGGTCCACGGTCGTTCAGCCGCGCGGGGCGTTGGACGCGGCGGTCGCGGGCGCGGGCGAGCCGTCCGCCTCCCACGGCTTCACCACCTGTCCGGCGCGCAGCTTGTGCGCACCGGCGGCGACGACCCACTCGCCGTCGGCGAGCCCCGCGTCGACGACCGTGCCGTCCTCGCGGAACGCGCCGAGCGTGACCTCGCGCAGGTTCACCTGCCCCGATCTCGGGTCGTAGACGAACACCGCGGGCCTGCCATCGGCGGCGTGGGTGATCGCGGCCGACGGCACCAGCGTGGACGAGGCTCCGGCGTCGCTCCGCAGCACGACGTTCGCGGTCATGCCCTGGCGGACCGAGCCGTCCGGCGCCTCGATCGTCACGCGCACCGCGAAGGTCCGCGTCGCGGCGTCGACCGCGGGAGCGATCTCGCGCACCTTCGCTGCGTACGCGCGGTCCGGATGCGCCCAGAGCACGACCGCGAGCCCCTGCGCCGCCCTGAGTTCGTTCAGCCGGTTCTCGGGCACCGCGATCGCGACCTCGCGCTCGTCCTCGCGAGCGAGGCGCACCACCGTCTGGCCGGCGGCGACGACCTGGCCCGGCTCCGCGCCGACCGCGGTCACCACGCCGTCGCGGTCGGCGACGAGCGTCGCGTAGGCCGCCTGGTTGTTCGCGACGGCGAGTCGCGCGCGGGCCTCGTCGAGCTTCGCGGCGTTCGCGTTCATCACGTTGCGCTTCTGGTCGAGCGCGCTCGCGCTGACGAACTTCAACTGGTGCAGGTTGGCGTAGCGGTCGTGCTCCGCCTTCGCGTAGTCGTATTCGGTCGTTGCCGCCGCGACCGCCGCCTTCGCGGCCTGCGCCTGCAGGGTGACGTCGGCGGCATCGAGCCGTGCGAGCACCTCGCCCTTCGCGACCCGCGCGCCGACGTCGACCGGACGCGCGACGAGTTTGCCGCCGATCCGGAATCCCAGGTCGGACTCGTGCCGCGCCTTCACTTCGCCCGCGAACACCGACGGCGCAGCCACGGAGCCCACCGCGACACGCGCGAGCATGACCGGACGCACCGGCTCGACCGGCGGATCCTGCCGCGCGCAGGACGCGAGCAGCGACCCCACGACGAGCAGCAACGCGAGCCGCAGTTTCATCGCGCACCCCGCGAAGCATCCCCCGTCGCCGCACCCATCGCACCCTGCCACAGGGCGCGCAACGCCCGGTCGAGGTCGTCGGGATAGCTGAACGCGAGGGCGGCCGGCACCGCGCCTTGCGATCCCGCCGGACAGACCGCGGAGCCCGCCATCTGCCACAGCCCGAGGATCAGCGCGTAGCTGTGCCGCAGGAGTTCGAGCCCCTGCCCGCGCGCGAGCGCCGGGAAGTGCCGCTCGAGCCCTTCGCCCGCGTGCTCGAGGCGCTCGGCCATCCGCAACTTGAACGCGCCTGCGGACGCTTCGGGAATCGACTGCGACATCATCCCGAAGCAGCGCGACGCCAGCGGCAGGAACAGCGGCGGCGCGACGATGTGCTCGTGCGTCAGCGAGAGCACGCGGTCGAAGTCGACGCGCTCGCCGCCTTCGAGCAGGGCGGTGAGCGCGCGGAAGAAGCCGCCGACGTTGCGCTCGTGCAGCGCGAGCAGCAACTCCTCCTTGCTCGGGAAGTAGAGGTACACGGTGCCCTTCGCGAGCCCCGCGTCGTCGGCGACCTCGGCCACGCTCGGCACGCGGTCGGGCGAGCGCAGCATCAGCCGCTCGGCCGCGTCGAGGAGCGCGTGGTTGCGCTCCTCCTTGTCCTCCGCCTGGATCGCGCGCTGCCGAACCGCCATGATCGTCGCCTTCGCTCGCGGTGAAGCCGGATCGGCTTCAACTGACCGCGAGTCAGTTGTTGCCCACAGTAAATGACCGCCGGTCAGTTGTCAAGTGTCCCGGATTGCCGACGACCTGACGCCAAATGACAAGCCGGGCCTTGCCCGAACCGGATAACCTCCGGGCGCACCCGCGCGCCGCGATCGCGGGCATCCTGCTTCACTCCCCGGGGTTCCACGATGAAGGCACGCTCGCTGTTGCTCCCGCTGTTCGCCCTGGCCTGCCTGCTGGCGGTCCTGCCTCATGCCACCCCGGTCACGGCGCAGCAGCCGGCGCAGGCCGCTCCGCTGCCGGCCGATCCCTGGCCCCGCGACGTGAGCATCGCGAACGCCGCGGTCCTGATCTATCAGCCGCAGGTGAACCGCTGGACCGGCAACCAGCTCGATTTCCGCGTCGCGCTCGCGATCAAGCCGACCGGCGCGACGGCGGAGACCTTCGGCGTGGCGTTCGTGACCACACGTACGCAGGTCGACAAGATCGGACGCATGGTGGTCTTCGAGAACCTGAAGATCACGAAGCTCGATTTCCCGACGCTGCCGGGCCGCGGGCAGTCCTACCTGCCCGACCTGCAGAAGCGGTTCGCGAGCGACCTGCGCACGATCGCGCTCGACCGACTCGAGTCGTCGCTCGCGCTCGTCGGCGTCAAGCCGCCCACGGTCGCCGTGCAGAACACGCCGCCGCGCGTGATCGTCAGCCAGTCCCCCGCGATCCTCGTGCCGATCGACGGCGCGCCGGTGATGACCTCGGTGCCCCAGAGTTCGCGCTTCCAGCGTGTCGTCAACACCAAGGCGCTGATCCTGCAGGGCGGACTCGGCGACCGGTACTTCCTGCATGTGCACGGCGGCTGGCTGCAGGCCGACTCGCTCGCCGGCCCCTGGTCGCGCGCGGTGATGGGCATGCTCCTGCAGGCCGATGCGGACGCGATCGCCTCGACCCTCGGCAAGGCGCACACGGTCGATCTCCTCGACGGGCCGCCGAACGCCAACCCGAAACCCTCGCTCGACAACGGCATTCCGACGATCTACACGAGCGAACAGCCGGCGGAACTCATCGTGTTCCAGGGCGCGCCGGATTTCGTGCCGATCGTGGGCACCGGGCTCCTGTGGGCGTCGAACACGACGAGCGACGTGATCGTCCACACCGCGGACAACCGCACCTACGCGCTGCTCGCCGGCCGCTGGTTCCGCGGACCCGGCATGTCGGGTCCGTGGCAGTTCGTCGCGAACAACGCGCTTCCGGCGGATTTCGCGAAGATCCCGCCGCATTCGCTCGCGGGTGCCGTGCTGCCGACGGTGGCCGGCACGCCTCAGGCCGAGGAGGCGGTGATCGCCGACACGATCCCGCAGACCGCCACGGTCCCGCTCAGGAACGGGCCGAAGTTCACGCCGAGCTTCGACGGCGCGCCGAAGTACGCGTCGATCGCGGGAACTTCGCTCACCTACGTGACGAATTCCTCGGTGCCGATCATCGAGGCCACGCCCACCGCGTTCTACGCGGTCGAGGCCGGCGTGTGGTTCACCGCGTCGAACCTGACCGGACCGTGGTCGGTCGCGACCTCGGTGCCGGTCGCGATCTACTCGATCCCGCCGTCCTCGCCGATCTACTACGTCACCTACGTCCACGTCTACGGCTCGACGCCGCAGGTCGTGTACGTCGGCTACACGCCGGGCTACCTCGGCACCGTGGTGAATCCCTACGGCACGATTGTCTACGGCACCGGCTACGCCTACACGCCGTGGATCGGATCGGTCTGGTACGCGCCGCCCTACACCTACGGCGTCGCCGCGGCGCCGATCTACAACCCCTACGTCGGATACACGTTCGGCTTCGCGATGGGGCTCGCCACCGCCGCGTGGATGGAGCCCTACTGGGGCGGCGCCTACTATCACCCCGCGTACTGGGGCGGCTACGGCTGCTGCGCGACTGCGAGCGCGAACGTCTACGGCCACTGGGGCAGCACGACCTACTCGGGCACGCGCTCGTGGTACGGCGGCGGCGGCGTCGCGGGGACTTCGTTCTCTGGCAGTTACGCGAACGCCCGCACCGGCACGACCGGCAACATCAACGCCGGCCGCCAGTACAACGCGTGGACCGGCAACGCCACGCGCGGCTTCGACCGCACGGTGAACGGCGCAGCGGGCGGGTCGGGGCAGGTCGCGCGGGCGGGCAACTACAACACCTACACCGGCCAGCGTTCGACCGGCTCGGCGGTCTCGGGCACCACCGCCGCCGGCAGCACGTACAACCGCGCGGGCGCGACGACGGCAGGCCCGATGGGCGACGCCCACGTCGGCGGAGGAACGTCGACGAACGCGTACACCGGCAAGACCAACTCCTGGGCGTCCGCTTCGGTCGGTAACGACAAGTACGCGGACGTGAACGGCAACGTCTACCACAACGACGGCAGCGGCTGGCAGCAGCACTCGTCGAGCGGTTGGTCGAGCGCGAGCGGAGACACGTCGTGGGCCAACCGCGAATCGCAGGCGCGCGACAACGGCGACAACCGGTTCTCGAGCTTTTCCGGCAGCGACCGCTTCGGCGGTGGTGGCGGCGGCGGATTCGGCGGCGGCGATCGCTTCGGCGGCGGAGGCGGATTCGGCGGCGGCGATCGCTTCGGCGGATTCGGCGGCGGCGATCGCTTCGGCGGATTCGGTGGCGGGGATCGCTTCGGCGGAGGCGGATTCGGCGGACGCTTCGGGGGCGGAGGTGGCTTCGGAGGACGCTTCGGCGGGCGCCGCTGACGACCGGCGGGGCGCGTCGAACGCGCGGGTCAGACCGCGCGACGCCCGTCGAAGAGCGCGAGCGTCGCGCGCGTAAGCGCGGATCCCGCCTCGGCGTGGTCGACGACCACGTCGAAATGATGCCGGTCCGGAATGACGAGCGGACCGGGCATCCCGCGAGGGCGATTGCGCGGCCACGCCTCCCACAGGAGGTCGGCCTGCCGCAGGAACTCGCCGGTTTCCCGCCCGCCGACCGCGATGACGATCGGCGCGTCGCAGGCCGGCGCGAGCTGGACCGGCGACAGGCGCGCGGCTTCCGCGTCGTCGAGATTGAGGTCGACGTTGGCGGAGAAGTGCACGAGCGGACGCAGGTCGTGCACGCCCGAGAGCGACACCGCGCCGGCGACCGGATGCGCCCCGAAACCCTCGCGGGTCCAGTCGCGCGCGAGCATCATCGCCGCGAGTTGCCCGCCCGCGGAATGTCCGCCGACGACGAGCGGACGCGCGGGCGTCCCGTGCTTCGGCCCTTCGCGCGCGATCCAGGCGACGGCGCGCGAGGCTTCCTCGACGATGTCCGCGATCGTCACCTGCGGACACAGGTCGTAGTTCGCCACGGCCACCGCGATGCCCTGCGCGGTCAGCGGCGGCGCCACGAGCGCGTGGACGTCCTTGTCGAGCGAGCGCCACCAGCCGCCGTGCAGGAAGAGGAACGTGCCGCGAGCCGCACCACGCGGCAGGAACAGGTCGAGCGTTTCCTTCGGGCCGGGACCGAAGCGGAGGTCGCGCAGGACGTGTTCGGTCGCGAACGCCCTGGCCGACAACTCGCCCCAGCGCGCGAACCATTGCGGATGGTCGGGCACCGCCGCGCGGTTGTTGTAGCCGCGCTCGATCTCCTCGGGCGACATCCCGTACCAGGACGTCATCGCCGCTCCTCGACGATCCCGACCGTGAGCGGCGGCAGCCCCTCGATGCGCGCGTCGAGGTAATCGCCCGGGACCACGGCCGCGACCCCGGCCGGCGTGCCTGTGTAGACGAGGTCGCCCGGCAGGAGTTCGCAATAGCGCGACAGGAACGCGAGCGTGTGCGCGACGTCCCAGATCATGTCGCGGAGGTCGCCCACCTGTCGCCGCACGCCGTTGACGTCGAGCGTGATCGCGCCGCGCCTCGCGTGGCCGCCCGCCTCGACGGTGCGGATCGCGCCGATCGGCGCCGCGCAGGCGAAGGACTTCGCGGTGTCCCAGGGCCGCCGCGCGTCCTTCGCGACCTTCTGCAGGTCGCGCCGCGTCATGTCGAGTCCCACCGCGTAGCCGTAGACGAGCGCGAGCGCGTGCTCGGACGTGAAATTCGCACCGCCCCGGCCGATGGCGACGACCAGTTCGACCTCGTGATGCAGGTTCTCCGTCGCCGGCGGGTAGGGCATGGTGCCGACCTCGGCGGCGGCGACCGGCAGGATCGCGTCGGCCGCCTTCGCGAAGAAGAACGGCGGCTCCTTCGTCGCGTCGCCGCCCATCTCGGCGGCGTGCTCGGCGTAGTTGCGCCCGACGCAGTAGACGTGACGCACCGGAAAGCGCGCGTCGCTGCCGTCGACCGGCACGCTCGGGTGCTCCCAGAGCGGAATCGGGCTCTTCAACGATGACTCCGGCACCCGCGGCCCGGCAGGCGAATCATTCGGCGTCCGGTTGCTTCGCCGGCGCGGCGTTCGCGAACGCCGGCAGCGCCTGGCAGGCCGCGTCGATCCGCACGAGCGTCGGATAGGGTGCGAGGTCGACGCTGCCGCGCCGGGCGTTGGCCATCTGCGGCACGAGGCAGACGTCGGCGAGCGTCGGCGCATCGCCGTGGCAGAAACGCCCGGTCGCCGCATCGCGCGCGAGGCGGCGCTCCAGCGCCTCGAATCCGACGTCGATCCAGTACCGGTACCAGCCGTCCTTCTGCTCCGCCGACACGCCGAGCGTCTTCAGCAGGTACTGGAGCACGCGCAGGTTGCCGAGCGGGTGGATGTCGCAGGCCATCGCGAGCGCGATCGAGCGCACGCGCGCGCGCGCCTGTGCGCCCGCGGGCAGGAGCGGCGGCGACGGATGCGTCTCGTCCAGGTACTCGAGGATCGCGAGCGACTGCGTCAGCACCTCGCCGCCGTCGAGCGCGAGCGCGGGCACGAGGCCCTGCGGGTTCAGCGCGAGGTAGCCGTCCGAGCGCTGCGCGCCGTGGCGCAGGTGGACGAATTCGCGCTCGGGCGCGAGCCCCTTCAGGTTGAGCGCGATCCGCACGCGGTAGGCCGCGGACGAGCGGAAATAGTCGTAGAGCTTCATGGCTGCGGAGGCGCCATTGTACGCAGAAGACGTCCGCGAAGGAGCGCGCCGGCGGCGCTAACGCGCCTCCGCGTCCGGCACGATCGCGGTCGCCTCGATCTCGACCCGGGCCCGGGGCTCGATCAGCCGGCCCACCTCCACCGCGGTCATCGCCGGATAGTGGCGCCCGATCACGTCGCGGTACGCGCGCCCGACTTCGCGCAACGCGCCCAGGTACTCGTCCGCGTCGACGACGTACCAGGTCATGCGCACCAGATGCTCGGGCCGTCCGCCCGCCTGCGCGAGCACGGCGACGATGTTCTGCAGCGCCTGGCGCACCTGCGCCTCGAAATCGTCGGTCTCGAACGCTTGCTCCGCGTTCCAGCCGATCTGGCCGCCGATCGCGACGAAGGTCCCGCGCGCGGCAATGCCGTTCGCGTAGCCCTTCGGGGCCGCCCACCCGGGCGGTTGCAGGATCTTCATTCGCCGTCCCCTCCCGACACTCCAATGCGATCTTCGCAGCGACACGCGCTCATGCCGCACCCTCCTTCGCCATCGTGCGGAGCTTGAAGCGCTGCAGCTTGCCGGTCTCGGTGCGCGGCAGCGTCTCGACGTAGGCGATCGCGCGCGGATACTTGTACGGCGCGATCGACGCCTTCACGTGCTCCTGCAGGAGCTTCGTCATCGCGTCACCGCCCTCGTGCCCGGGCTTCAGCACGACATAGGCCTTGACGATCATGCCGCGCTCCTCGTCCGGCGCGGCCACCACCCCGCAGTCGGCGACCGCCGGATGCCCCATCAGCGATGCCTCGACCTCCGGCCCGGCGATGTTGTAGCCGGCCGACACGATCATGTCGTCGGCGCGCGCCTGGTAGACGAACCACCCGTCGTCGTCGACGTAGTACGCGTCGCCGGTCAGGTTCCATCCATCCTGCACGTAGTTGGTCTGCCGCGGATCGTCGAGGTAGCGGCAGCCGGTCGGCCCCTTGACCGCCAGCCGTCCGACCTTCCCGGGCGGAAGCGGCCGGCCGTCGTCGCCCAGCACGCAGGCCCGATACCCGGGCACCGGCTTGCCGGTCGCGCCCGCGCGCGCGTCGTCGTCGGGATGCGAGATGAAGATGTGGAACATCTCGGTCGTGCCGATGCCGTCGACGATGTCGATGCCGGTCGCCTCCTTCCACAGTTTCCGCGTCGCGGCAGGCAGCGCCTCGCCCGCGGACACGCACTTCCGAAGCCGCGACAGGTCGTAGTCCTTCGCCATCGGCGCCATCGCGCGGTACGCGGTCGGCGCGGTGAACAGCACGGTCGCGCCGTGGGTCGCGATCGCGTCGAAGAGCGCCTCGGGCGCGGGCCGCTCGACCAGCAGCGTCGAGGCGCCGATGCGCAGCGGAAACACGAGGAGCCCGCCCAGCCCGAAGGTGAAGGCGAGCGGCGGACTGCCGGTGAACACGTCGTCGGGCGACGCCTTCAGCGTGTACTTCGGCCAGCAGTCGGAGGCGGCGATCACGTCGCGGTGCGTGTGCATCGTGCCCTTGGGCTTGCCGGTGGTCCCCGAGGTGAACGCGATCAGCGCGACGTCCTCGGCGGCCGTCGCGACGTCGTCGAAGCCCGCGGGCTTCGATGCGGCGCGCCGGTCGACGCCTTCGTGCGCGTCGGTCTCGAACAGCGCGACCCGGCGCAGCGTCGGAATCTGCGGCCGTGCCTGGATCAACTCGTCGGCGAGTCGGGCGTCGCACAACGCATGCGAGACCTCCGCCTTGGTCCCGATGTCGGTCAGCTCCTTCGCGCGGAGCAGCGGCATCGTCGCGACCGCGATCGCTCCCGCCTTCATGATCGCGAACCAGCAGGCGGCGAAGCGCGGGCTGTTCGGCCCGCGCAGCAGCACCCGATTCCCCGGCACCACGCCCAGGTCCTCGACCAGCACGCGCGCGATGCGGCTCGCCTGCGCATCGAGGTCGCGGTAGCTCCACCGCACGCCGGCAGGCGAACGGATCGCGACACGGTCGCCCTGCCCGCGCGCGATCGCGCCGCGCAGGAGTTCGGTCGCGCAGTTGAGCCGCTCGGGGTAGCGGAGCTCCGGCAGGTCGAATACGAGGTCCGGCCATTGTTCTCGCGGCGGCAGACGGTCGCGCGCGAACGTGTCGGTGTGTGCGGTGGTCATCGGAGCGTCCTCCTCGATGGGCCGGCCGCGGCAGGTCTCGCCGACCTCGCCTGCCCGGCCGCGCGCGGCCACGTCACGGGCGGCCCGATCATCATCGACGATCCTTCCCGAGTGGTCGCCTGGCCGCGCGCGCGTCGTCGTCCGGTTCGACCGCGCGGACCGAATCCTTGAGACCGCCGAGGAGCGCGTGGAGCCGCGCGCGGTCCGCCGCGTCGAGGCCGCCCGTCATCTCCACGACCCAGCGCTCATGTTCCCGCGCCATCGCGCGAAACGACTCGTGCCCGGCGACCGTCAACCGGACGACGCTCGTGCGCCGGTCGCCCGGCTCGCTCGACCGCTCGACCAGCCCTTCGGCGACGAGCTGGGCGACGAGACCCGTCACGTTGCCGCCGCTCACCATCAGCCGGCGCGACAGTTCGCCCATCCGCAGGCCCGCGCTCGAGCGCTCGAGCTGCGACAGGAGGTCGAAGCGCGCGAGCGCCATGCCGAAGCGCTCGCGCAGCCTGCGGCGGATGCCGCGCTCGATCATCGTCGTGCAGGTCAGGAGCCGCAGCCACAGGCGCAGCGCGTCGTGGTGGTCGTCGTGCAGGCGCGTCTCGAAATCCGGACGCGCCGCGTCGAGCGTCGTGCTCATCGTCTCGGCGCTCACCGGGCCGTCTCGCCGCCGTCGACGACGATCGCCTGGCCGGTCACCGACGCCGATCCGGGCAGGCACAGCCACGCGACCGCCTCGGCCACTTCGGAGGGCGTCACGAATCGCTTCTGCGGATTGCGCGCGGCGAGCGAGGCGCGCGCGTCGGCCTCGCTGCGGCCGGTGCGCGTCACGATGTTCGCCACCGCGTCGCGCACCAGGTCGGTGTCGGTGTAGCCGGGACACACGGCGTTGACCGTTACCGTCGTCCCCGCGAGTTCGAGCGCGAGCGCGCGGGTGAGCCCGACGACGCCATGCTTCGCCGCGCAGTACGCCGCCACGTACGGGTACCCGACGATTCCCGCGGTGCTCGCGACGTTCACGATCCGGCCGGCCTTCGCCTCGAGCAACGCCGGAAGCGCGGCCCGGATGGCGTAGAACGTGCCGCCGAGATTCACGTCGATCATCTCGCGCCACAGCGCGTCGCTCGTGGCGGCGAGGCGCGCGCTCTTCCCGACGCCGGCGTTGTTGACGAGGATCGTCGTGCGATGTCCGGCTGCGGTGATCGCGGCGAACGCCGCCGCGACGGCCGATGCGTCGGCGACGTCGCAGGCGTGAGCATCGCAGCTCGACCCTTCCGGCATCGCCTGCACCGCGTCGTAGAGTCGCGAGCGGTCGCGTCCGACGAGCGACACCGACGCCCCGCGCTGCGCGAGCGTGCGGGCGATCGCGAGCCCGATGCCGCGCCCGCCGCCGGTGACGACGGCGTGCGCGCCGGCGAGCGGCCGCTCCGCGGTCACCCGTTCGCCTCGGGACGGTTCGCCGCGTCGACCGCCGCGCGCGCGAGGTTGCGTTCGAGCTGTGCCTTCCCGGCCAGATACTGCACCGGCCAGTGCACGTCCGGGTAACCGAGCTGCGCCGCCGCGTGCAGCGTCCAGTACGGATCGGCGAGGTGCGGCCGCGCGATCGCGCACAGGTCGGCGCGCCCGGCCATCAGGATGCTGTTGACGTGGTCGGGCTCGAAGATCGCGCCGACCGCCATCGTGGCGATGCCGACTTCGTTGCGGATGCGATCGGCGAACGGCGTCTGGTACATGCGTCCATAGACCGGCTTCGCGTCGCGCGTCGTCTGGCCCGACGAGACGTCGATCAGGTCCGCGCCGGCCTCGCGGAAGAGGCGCGCCATCTCCACCGCGTCGTCGGGCGTGTTGCCGCCCGGAGCCCAGTCGTGCGCGGAGAGCCGCACCGACATCGGGCGGTCGGCGGGCCAGGCCGCGCGCATCGCGCGGAACACCTCGAGCGGATAGCGACAGCGGTTCCCGAGCGGGCCGCCGTATTCGTCGGCGCGCAGGTTGGTGAGCGGACACAGGAACGCGGAGAGCAGGTAGCCGTGCGCGCAGTGGAGTTCCAGCCAGTCGAATCCCGCCTGCGCGCCGCGTCGCGTCGCCGCGACGAACGCCTCGAGCACCCGGTCCATGTCCTCGCGCGTCATCGCGCGCGGCACCTGGTTCTCCGGACCGTAGGGGACCGCCGACGGGGCGATGAGCGGCCAGTTGCGCGACGCGGGGACGATCGGCTGGTCGGCGTCCTCCCAGCCTTTCTGCGTCGAGCCCTTGGGCCCCGCATGCCCGAGCTGCAGCGCCACCTTGGCCGGCGTGCGCGCGTGCGCGTAATCGACGATGCGCTTCCAGGCCGCGGCCTGCGCGTCGTTCCACAGACCCGCGCAGCCCTCGGAGATGCGCGCGTCGGGCGCGACGCAGGCCATCTCGGTGAACACGAGCCCGGCGCCGCCGTGCGCCCGGCTGCCGAGGTGCACCAGGTAGTAGTCGTCGGGCATGCCGTCGACGCAAGAGTATTGCGCCATCGGCGACACCACGACGCGATTGGCGAGCGTCACGCCGCGCAGCGTGAACGGCGCGAACATCGGCGGGCGCGCGGAAACGCCGGTCCGGCCGGCGAACCACGCCTCCACGCCGCCGACGTAGCCGCGGTCGCGCAGCCGCAGGTTCTCGTGCGAGATCCGCTGGCTTCGCGTGAGCAGGCTGTAGGCGAACTGCTCCGCCTCGAGCGCGGTGTACCGCTTCACGTTCTCGAACCACTCGGTCGAGTTGCGCGCCGCGTTCTGGATCTTCAGCACCTCGACGCCGCGCGAGACCTCGTAGGCGTCGAGCGCGCGCCGCAGGTCCGGTTCGGCCTCGATCGCCTGAGCGAGCGCGATCGCGTCCTCGAACGCGAGCTTGGTGCCCGATCCGATCGAGAAGTGCGCGGTGTGCGCGGCGTCGCCCATGAGCACGACCGGACGGGGGTTGTCTCCCCGAAGCTCGCTGCGCTCGCCTCCAGCTCGCTCGACCCAGTGGACCCAGCGCCCGCACACCACGCGCGGGAAGCGGATCCACGCGGCCGAGCCGCGCAGGTGCGCCGCGTTCGACATGAGCGGATGGCCGTCGAGCCAGGGGGCGAACAGTTTTTCGCAGTACGCGATTCCGTCTTCCTGGCTCATCGCTTCGAGTCCCGCGGCCCGCCACGTCGACTCGGGCGTCTCGACGATGAAGGTCGAGGTGTCGTCGTCGAAGCGGTAGGCGTGCGCCTGGAACCACCCGTGCGGCGTCTCGACGAACGCGAACGTGAACGCGTCGAAGCGCTTCTTGGTGCCGAGCCACACGAAGCGGCACGCGCGCAGGTCGACGTCGGGCGCGTAACTCGCGGCGTAGCGTTCGCGGATACGGCTGTTGATGCCGTCGGACGCGATCACGAGGTCGGCGCGAAACGCTTCGGCCTCGGCGACGTCGTCGGCGACCTGCCGCTCGAACACCAGTTCGACGCCGAGCGCCTCGCAGCGCGCCTGCAGGATGTTGAGCAGGCGCTTGCGCCCGATGCCGCAGAAGCCGTGGCCGCCGGAGCGGATCGTGCGCCCGCGGAAGTGGATGTCGATGTCGTCCCAGCGGTTGAACGCGCCGACGATCTGGTGAGCCGTCTCCGGATCAGCCGCCTCGAGGTTGCCGAGCGTCTGGTCGGAGAACACGACGCCCCAGCCGAAGGTGTCGTAGGGCCGGTTGCGCTCGACGACGCGCACCGTGCGCGTCGGATCGGCCTTCTTCGCGAGGAGCGCGAAGTAGAGCCCGGCGGGCCCGCCGCCGATGCACAGGATCCGTTTCGCTGCCGCCATGCCGGTCCTCGCCTGGGCGCATGCGCCCTCGGGTGCAACATGCCGGAGTTGGCCGTCCGGGTTCGGTCGGGCGCCCGTCCTGCGCGATCTCGGGCCGCGTCCCCGGTCGGCGGGCGATTTCCACGCGGACCGCAGGTTGGGGAATTTTAGTTCTGAACTAAATGACGTCAAGCCCCTCCTGCGCGACGGCCCGAACCGACCCCGACCGATCGACGTCGTCGGGAGTGGTCGGTCGCGGGGCAATCGGGGCAATTCGATCGACCGCGGGCCAGGAGAACGGATCCGTGGCTTGGTTGCCGGCCCGATCCGAATCAGCGGCAACGTCGCGCAACTCCATCCAGATTCACCCAACGAACTGCAACATGCACCGATCCATCGTCCATCCGGCCGAAGGCGAGCACGCAGCGCGACGGTCAGCATGGGTGAGCCATGCCGCCCCCCGCTCGAACCCGGAACAGGGTCGCCGTCCGCCACATCCGAGGCGTGACGCTGATCGAGTTGATGGTGACACTCATCCTCGCGGTCGTCGTGGCGACCTTCGCCGTGCCGACCTGGCATCACTGGATCGCCAGGCAGGAACTCGCGAACCGCGCGCAGGCGCTCGCGACCGCGCTCGAGCGCGCCCGGACCGAGGCGATCAAGCGCGGCGTCCGCGTCAATCTCTGCAAGAGCGCGGACGCCCGCACCTGCGCCGACGACGGCGACTGGGCCCATGGCTGGATCATGCACCCGGACGCCCGCGCGCAGGCTCGTCCCGAGGGAGACGCACCGCCCATCGCATGGGACCCGCCGTCGATTCCGTCGGTCTCCATCGAGGGCAACCGCCCGGTCGACGATTACGTGTCGTTCACCCCGCTCGGCGAACCGCGACGCGTCTCGGGCGCGCTGCAGATGGGCACGTTCACGCTGTGCCGGCCGGGCCACGAGGCGGTGGAGGTCGTGCTCGCGGCGACCGGGCGCGTGCGGACGAACCGGACGCGGACGCGGTGCCCGTGACAGTTGTCAGTTGACAGTTGTCAGTTGTCAGTTGACAGGTGGCAGGTGGCAGGTGGCAGTGGGGCAACGCGCCTGACGCCGCCCAACTGTCAACTGACAACTGTCAACTGACAACTGAATGCCGTCTGTTCCCCCCCGCGCGCCACTGGTCGGAGCCGTTTGCGGCCCCCGGTCGCGCCCCCTAGCATGCGTAACGTCGAAGAGGATGCCCCCACCATGCCCGCCACCCGATCGACCCGCCGCGCGCGGGGCTTCACGCTCATCGAGCTGATGATGACCGTCGCGATCGCCGCGATCCTGGCGGCGGTCGCCATCCCGATGTACCGGGACTACGTCGTCCGCAGCCGGATCATCGACGCCACGTCGCGCCTGTCCGACTTCCGGGTGCGCATGGAGCAGTTCTTCATGAACAACCGGACGTACGAATCGGTGGGCGGCGCGTGCGGTGTCGCGGATCCGTCCGTCACCAGCGACCAGGCATTCCAGATCAAGTGCACCGGCGCCAGCGCGACCGCCTACACCGCGACGGCGACCGGACTCTCGTCCGCGGGCATGAGCGGCTTCGAATACGAGATCAACCAGGCGGGCACCAAGACCACGAAAGCGCTTCCGTCCGGCTGGACCACGACCACCGGATGCTGGGTCACCCGCAAGGACGGGAGTTGCTGATCGTGGCCGCCCGCGCCGTCGCCGCGGACCAGCGTGGGCTCACGCTGATCGAGCTGATGATCACGATCGCCATCGGGACCACGCTCGCGATGATGGCGTTGCCGATGTACTCGACCTGGATCGCGAGCCAGCAGGTTCGCACCGCGGCGGAGTCGGTCTACGAGGGCATCCGCGTCGCGCAGACCGAGGCGGTGCGCCGCAACAATCCGGTCGCCTTCGAACTCGCGCCGGCGACCGGCTGGACGGTCAAGCTCGTCTCCGACGACTCGGTCCTCCGCGAGACCAAGCTCATCGAAGGCTCGCCGAACGTCGAAGTGACCGTCGCTCCCGCCAACGCCACCACGGTGATCTTCGACGGCCTCGGCCGAGCGCTGGACGACGCGCAATCGCCCCTCGCAGCCCGCATCACGATCGACGTGAAGACGAAGACGGGGTTCACCGACGCAAGGGCGCAGCGGGTCATCATCGACACCGCCGCGGCGACCGGCGTCGGCATCCGCAGCTGCGATCCGCAGCTCCCGACCGGCGATCCCCGCGCCTGCCCCGCCTAGGTCACGAGACCGCCGCCATGGCCCGCATCCGCACCCGTCCGCTCCACCGCTCCTCGTCGCGCGCGCAGTCCGGCGCGTTCCTGCTCGAGGCCCTCGTCGGCGTGCTCGTGTTCGCGTTCGGCATCCTGGGCCTCGTCGGCCTGCAGGCGGTGGCGATCCGCAACACCAACGATCTGCAGTACCGGGGCGAGGCGATCCAGATCGCCAACGCGGCGATGGGCCAGATGTGGACGATGGACAAGGCGAACCTCAAGACCGCGTTCGAAGGCGACGCCGGCACCGGCGGTGACGGCTACACCGCGCTCGTCGAGGCCGCGGAGCGCCTGCCCGGGGTCAAGGGCGTCAACGCGCTCGCGCCCACCGTCGTGGTCGCCGCCGGGCCGTCGGCCAACAGCAGTCTCGTGACCGTCACGATCCGCTGGCAGCTTCCGGGCGAGGCGTCGCCGCACCAGTTCGTGAGTTCGGTGATGGTGGGGTTGAACTGACATGGCGCGCCGCCCGTCCGCATCCGTCGTCGCCGCGCGGCAGCGCGGCATGTCGCTCATCGAACTGATGGTGGGCGTCGTGATCGGGCTGCTCGCCGTGCTCGTCATCTACCAGACCTTCGCCGTCGCCGAAGGCGTCAAGCGCCAGACGATCTCGGCCGGCGACGCGCAGAAGACCGGCATGATCGCGATGTACCTCGTGGGCGGCGAACTCGCGAACGCCGGCAGCGGCATCATGCTGAACCAGGACGACCTCGCGACCTGCACCGATACCGGGAACGTGGTCACGACGATGCGGCCGTTCTCGGTGCTGATCGAGCCCGGCGCGGACGACGACACGCCCGACAGCTTCGTCGTCAACTACAGCACCGCCCGCTCGGTGGTGACGCCCTCGGTGTTCATGGCGAAGACCAACGCCGGCGACACGACCTACACGGTGCAGAGCCCGACCGGCTTCAAGAAGGGCGACATGGTCGTCACGATCACCGGCAACGGCCCGTGCGAGCGCAATACGGTCACCGCGGTGACGAACCCCGACGCGAACGGCAACGTCGTGCTCACGGTCAGCAAGGCCTCCGGATTCGAACTCCTGCCGACGATGCGGATCATCAACATCGGGCCGTCGGACACCACGCAGCGCGTGCGCTACGACGTGTCGAACGGCGTGCTCCGCAGCACCGATCTCGTCACCGCGGGCGCGACCGCGCAGCCGCTGTCGTCGTCGATCATGAACATGAAGCTGCTCTACGGCGTGGACACCGACGGCAACGGCGCCATCGACACCTGGACGCCGCCGACGGGCAACTACTCGACCGCCAGCGTGCTCACCGCGACCGGCGCCAACCTGCGCCGGATCAAGGCGGTCAAGATCGGCATGGTCGTGCGCAGCGACGAGTTCGACCGCGACGCCCCCGCGTTCACCTGGACGCTCTTCGCGTGCACCGCCCAGGAGAAGACCACCTACGCCTGCCCCGATCCGCTCACCGGGACGCTGCCGGCCAACTACCGCTACCGCACCTACGAGACGATCGTTCCGCTGCGCAATCCGATGTGGAACCGATGATGAAAACCGCCGCCTTCGCCGCCCGTCCAACCGTGCCCCGCCGCGCGCAGTCCGGCGTCGTGCTGTTCATCGCGCTGATCGTGATGGTGGCGATGTCGATCGCCGGCATCGCGCTCGTCCGCTCGGTCGACACCGGACTGTCGGTGATCGGCAACCTGGGCTTCCGCCAGGCGTCGGTGCCGCCGTCCACCTGGGCCGTGGAGAACGCGATCCACGCGATGTTCGAGGCCAAGACGATCGACCTCGAGAAGAAGGACCTGAACAACAACTACTATCCGTTCCGCTACGAGATCAAGTACACGAGCGAGAAGGAAGACGCCACCGGCGTGCCGTTCCACCTTCAGGGCGAGTCGCCGTCGAACTACCCGGGGTCGTTCCAGAAGACCACCGACGGCGCCGGCAACACGGTCCGCTACGTGATCGAGCGGATGTGCCTCGACGAGGGCCCGGCCACCGCCGCGAACTGCGACATGTCGCCGCCGAAGAAGTCGGAGGCCACGACCGCGATGGAACTCGAGAAGCCCGACCTCGTTCGCGTGCCGTTCTACCGCGTCACCATCCGGATCGACGGCCCGAACAACACGACGACCTTCGCGCAGGCGATGCTGCGCTGACCGCATGCGCCAGGGAGCCCCCATGACCGCCTCGCCCGCCCGCCCGAGCCTCGCCCGACGCCTGACGTCCGGGGCGCTGGCCTTCCTGATCGGCTTCGGACCGATGACGCCGCTCGCGCTCGCCGCGCCGACGCCGCTCGCCGACGGCCCGATCAACGTCAGCATCCGGGCCCATCCGAACATCGTGTTCACGCTCGACGACTCGACGTCGATGCAGCTCGAGTTCCTGCCCGACTACGTGGTCGTGGATTCGCTCACGAACGCGGCCACGTCCTACTGCCGATCCTCCACGGGCCTCACCCAATGCGGCAGCCCGGGAAATGCGACGGTGCCGCAGTACGACTACGCGACGTGGATGTCGGGCTCGTCCCCCTCCTGGACCGTGCTCGGCGCACCCGGCTCCTTCCCCTACCCATCCGGATACGGCAGCGGCAGCTACGGACCGCCGATCGTCATGGCCTCGGCGTTCAACGCGATGTTCTACAACCCGGCGGTGACCTACACGGCGCCGCTCTACGCCGACGGGTCGTCGTACCCGGACATGAACGCAGCCAACACGACCGACTGGACCAAGGTGCCGGCCGACCCGTACCTGTTCCCGACCAAGTACGCGAACCTGCAGACCAAGGTCAACGTCGGCGTCTGGTGCAATACCAGCTACGCCGGCAACTTCACTCTGCCGAACGGCAGTTCGGCCGACCGCAACGGCCTCACGATCGGTGGCGACTACTGCCGCATCAACGGGTTCGCCTACGAGATCGGAGGGAACGGCGCGCCGAAGACGCTGGGCGACTACAGCTACCCGTTCGCGAAGGTCGCCGCTGACGCCGACAATTCCAAGTACTTCGCGACGACGACGCGCACCATCTGGTGCGACCCGGACCGGATGAACGGGACGCTGGGCACCGGCAGCGCGGAGCGCGCGCCCGGAGCACCGACCTGCGAGACCTGCACCGCGACTTGCCCGGTGCCCCAGGTCGAGGATCCGAGCAGCCCGCCGGGATGCGACCTTGGGTGCAGGAATCCCGTCGAGTGCACGAAGTGCAACCTCAAATGCCCGGTGGACAAGACCTATTCCTGCGGCAGGACTTGCACGACGCCGGCCCTGAACTGCGTTGCGGTCGGCGGAGGCAACTATCCGTCACAGCCGAGGACCTGCGACCCGGGGCCGAACCAGCGGTGTGTCACGCATGCGGGCGCCTGCGCGACCACGGGTTCCTGGAATCCGGATAGCTCGGCCTGCAACACCAAGATCAAGGGCGGAACGTTCAGCAAGGTTCCGTGGACGCCGTCTCCCGGCACGGTCCTGGGCACGACGACCTACGAGCAGGACGCGAACCTCAACGGCGACGTCTGCCGTCGCAACAATTTCACCTACTCCGACGGCGTGGCCGGCGGCTGGAAATACCCGTCGGGACGATTCACGAAGTCCGTGGGCTCCTGCGGATCGATCTACGCGTCGATCAACCGGCACTATTACAAGGCGATGGTCCAGTGGTGCAACGCACGGATCTCCACCGGCACGAACGACAAGTGGCGCGGCTTCGGCACCGGCACCTGCCAGGCCGAGAAGACGTCGGTCTTCAAGTATCCGCGATTCTTCAAGGCGGGCGCCTATGCGGACGCGGACTTCAACACGACGCAGGACAACTACGGCGACAACACGGCGTTCCGTCTGGTCGAACTCGACTACAAGAACAAGAAGATCATCGAGGCGAACGGCACGCCGGGCACCTCGATCACGCACACGCTGATCGACGGCGACACGATCACGCGTGACGCGGCCTCGTCGACGCCCGCGACGAGCGAACTCGTCAACTACGCGAACTGGTTCGCCTACTATCGTTCACGGATCCTCGCGGCGAAGACCGTGACCTCGCTCGCGTTCTCCGAACTCACCGACAAGTTCCGCGTCGGCTTCCACACGCTGTCGAACGTGCCGGCCACCTCCTTCCTCACGCTGGCCGACTTCGAGGGGGGTACCGGCAATCAGCGTGAAACCTGGTACAACCGGCTGGCGAACGTCGCGATCCCGATGGGCAACGACACCCCGCTCCTGAGCGGAGTCGCCCGGATCGGCGAATGGTTCAACGCGGCGTCCGGCACGTCGGCGGAACTTTCGGGTTCGACCGACCCGATCAACCTCTCCTGCCAGAAGAACTACCACATCCTGTTCACCGACGGGTACACCAACCAGCCCGCGAAGCCGACGGCGCTGGTCGGGAACCGCGACGGCGTGGCGATCCCGCCGAAGGGCGTCGACGACCTGATGCCGGAGTCGATCCTCGATCTCAAGCCCGGCGACCCGTGGCCGAACAAGGTCATCGAGGGCCCGACCGCGGTGGCGGATTCGCTCGCGGACTATGCGCTCTACTACTGGATGAAGGATTTCCGGCCGCCTGCCCTCCCCACCAAGGTCTCGGACAACAACGTGCCCGCGACCGAGAACGACCCGGCGACCTGGCAGCACCTGAACTTCGCCGCGCTCTCGCTCGGCACCGAAGGCGTGCTCTCGTCGTTCAACCCGAAGAAGACCGAAGACCAGATCACTTCGGGTGCGGTCAAGTGGACGACCCCGTTCCCCACCGTCAACCGCCCCGGCGTCACCGGCGTCGACGACCTCTGGCACGCGGCGATCGCCGGCCGCAGCCAGTTCGTGAACGCCCGCGATCCGCTGGAGCTGCAGACCGGGATGGCGTCGATCCTGAACGAGATCAAGAACGCGCAGGCCGCACGCGCGGGAGCGGCGTTCTCGAGCGTCAACTTCGCGAAAGACGACAATTTCATCTACCGCGTCACGATCGAGCCGGGCTGGGGCGGCACGCTGACCAAGGTGCTCGTCGATCCCTCCGGCGGTGGTGAAATCGCGATCAGCACCAAGTACCACGACACCCTCGCCGCGCAGTTGACGCCGACCTCGGGCAATCCGACGCCGTGGTTCGACAGCCGCAACGTGATCACCTGGGATCCGTCCGCGCAGAAGGCGGTGCCGTTCCGGATGGGCGACATGCCGACCGCGCAGAGCGACACGCTCGGCAGCGACAACGCCAAGCGCGCGAAGGTGATCGCCTACCTGCGCGGCGACCGCAGCAACGAAGGCACGGGGCTCAAGAACTTCCGTGTGCGGTCGCAGATCCTGGGCGACATCGTCAACAGCTCGCCGGTGGTCGTCGGCCCCTCGCGCGGCCAGTACTCCGACGCGACCGACCCGGGCTACGAGGCGTTCAAGGCGGCCAATGCGTCGCGCAAGAAGATGGTCTACGTCGGCAGCAACGACGGCATGCTGCACGCCTTCGACGAGGCGACCGGCCAGGAGGTCTGGGCCTACGTGCCGAGCACGGTCTACAGCTCGGACCCGGATTCCGGGCTCGCCATGCTCGCGAAGAAGGAGCCGTTCTTCAAACACCAGATGTTCGTCGACTCGACGCCGGTAGCGGTCGACGTGAACGTCGGCGGCACCTGGAAGACGCTCCTGATCGGCGGCGTCGGCAAGGGCGGCAAGAGCTACTACGCGATCGACATCACCGAGCCGGCCAGCGTCACGTCGGAGGCGGACGCCGCCTCGAAGGTCCTGTGGGAGTTCACCGATTCCGACATGGGCTACACGTTCGGCAAGCCGCTGATCGGCAAGACCTACGCCGACGGAACCTGGGTGGCGATCCTGCCCGCCGGCTACAACAACGGCTCGGGCAAGGGCAAGCTCTTCTTCGTGCGGCTGTCCGACGGCCACCTGCTGCGCACGCTCGAGACCACCGCGGGCTCGGCCTCCGACCCGTCCGGCCTCACGCAGGTCTCGGGTTTCGTGCTGACGTACAAGAATCAGTTCATCGAGCAGATCTACGGCGGCGACCTGCTGGGCAACGTCTGGCGCTTCGACATCTCGTCCGCGGACACCGGGAACTGGAAGGTCGAGAAGCTCGCGACGCTCACCAGCACCGACAGCACTGCACAGTCGGTAACGACGGCCCCGCAGATCGAGGTCGACTTCGCCAATGGCGTCGACCGCTACGTGATGGTCGGCACCGGGCGCCTGCTGCACGAGGACGACCTCCTCACCTACGGCAGCCAGGTGCAGACGATGTACGTGATCCGCGACGGCACGGCGCTCAAGATGAACGATGCCGGGTTGCCGCACAAGCCGAGGACCGACGGCGACTTCACGTCGATCAGCTCCAGCAGCACGGCCGGAATGTCCGGCCTGTCGGTGAAAGGCTGGTACATGGACCTGCCGGTGGGAGAACGGATCATCGCCCCGATCGCCGCCGAGCTGAACGTCCTCGGATGGGCGGGGTCGCTGCCACCGGAGAACGAGTGCCTGCCAGGACTCTCGGCGAACATCTACGTCCGCGATTTCCCGCACGCCGACTCGCAGTTGGTCGACAGCGGCGGGAACCCGGTCGCGTCGGTCAAGGTGGACGAGGGTGCGGTCGGCATGGAACTCGTGAACCTGTACTCGGAGACGCCGAACGACCCGACGCTGAAACTCGCGATCACGCTCGGAACCGACGGCAAGACGATGTACATCTCGCTCAAGAAGGGGACACTGTCCGGCGATCATCGGATGTCGTGGCGCCTGATGGGACACTGACCGACCCGGGCGCGTCGCGCCCGCGAGACGAGCGGCGGCCGGGCGGATGCGTCCGGCCGTCGTCGTTTGCAGCGACGACATGAGATCGACTCCGACCCCTCCCCCTGAGTTCGAGTCTCGCCCCGCGGGCGGCATCGACTGGCCGCCGGTGGGAGGCGCCTTCGCCGCGTCCGCGCTGATCCACGCGCTCGCGCTCGCGGCGGTCGCCACGGTGCTGGCGCGCGCGCCGGCCGCGGCGACGCCCGGTGCGATCGCCCTTCCGATCCAGGCGATGCTCGTGTCGCACGCGCCGCCCGCGGTGCCCGAGAGGCCACCTCCCGCGGTCGTCCGCACCGCGCAAGCAGTGGCACCAGCCCCCCCGGCACGCGCTCCTGAGCCCAGCGCTCCCGCGCCCGCCCCCGAACCCGCACCCTGGGCCGCGATGCCGCGGAGCGTCGACCTGCCTGCGTCGTTCTTCGAGCCCCCGGTGCTCGCGGAGGGCGTCGCCTTCTTCGAAACGCGCAACCGCGCGGCGCTCGACGAGCGGATCGATCGCCGGATTGCCGCCGAATATCCCGGCGAACCGCGTTACCCGGTGATCCTGAAATCGCCCGAAGCGCTGGGCTATCCGCTGGACGTGCTCGCGAAAGGCATCGAAGGTCGGGTCCTGCTCTGGTTCGGCGTCGACGAGGAAGGCAAGGTCATCGACCGAGAAGCGCTCGACGGCCCGCCGGAACTCGTCGAGTGGGTGCTTCCTCGCCTCGACCGCATCGTCGACAAGCCGGCGCGTGACGAGTTGAAGCCGGTCCGCGGCTGGGTCGCCCTCGAGATCGACTTTTCGCGCGACGCAGCAGAGGCCGCCCGCGCGATGCGTGAGGCCGCGGAGGATCGCGCGAGGCGCGACGAAGAACGCGCAGAGGCGCGGGAACCCGCGAAATGACCGCGGGGAACGCGCGGCAGGCAGGGTCGGGGGCTCGGCCTTCGGTGTATGGGAGAAGCACCGCCGTCATCGAGGAAAGCAGGGTCAGGCTCGACGTCCCCCAACGAGCAAAGCGAGGCTCCGGATGTCACCATGCACCGTGGCCGCAATGCGCTTCGCGGATGGGTCGAGGTTCGATTGAGCCGACGGATCGCGCGCCTGCCACTCAACGATGCCGACACTCCCGTGCCTGTTTCCGGATGGCGCTCGAGTTCTCATCCTCTCGGGAAGGCTGCGACGACGCGCGGACGCTGCGCCGGGCGACCCGCCCCGGCGTCCATCCAATCAACCGACTGCGAGCCTCACCCGCTTGCCGATGCGGCTCAGCATCTCGACGAGCGCGTCGATCGTGAACTTGGCGGTCTTCCGATTCACGACGTCGGATACCCGCGGTCGGGAGATCATCAGGATCGCCGCCGCATCGACTTGACGGAGCCCATGATCGGCGATCCAGGCCGAAAGCTCGTCCATCAGCTGCTCCTTCAGCCGGCGCGCATCCTCGATCTGCCGGCGCGAGGCGGAATGAAGGCGCCTGGCCTCCCGCGGCGAGAAGCCGAGCTCGAGGAACAGATTCGCATCCGGCGCGGTGACATGGCGAACCCCGGTATCAATCTTCATCGCGGCGGCACCTTCCTCATGCCGACGACGGCGCGGTATCGCGTCGCGGCGATCGTCTTGTCGCGCCAACTGGTCCGCTGCGAGGTCTTCCGGAAGCAATGCAGGACGTACACGGCTTCCTCGAACCTGGCGACGAAGAGGACGCGAAATGCGCCTTCCACCTCGCGGATGCGAATCTCGCGCGTTCCGGGTCCGATTTCCTCGAACGGCTTCCAGTCATCGGGCTCGAGTCCGGCCTGTACCTTCCCGAGCTGAAAGCCCGCGTTCCGGCGGGCGTCGTCCGGAAACGCGAGCAGATCGACGTACGAGGATCCGATCCAGCGGATTTCCTTCTCGTCGCGCACGGCCTCGCACGTATAAAATCTTATACATGCCGTGGTGGGGAGTCAAGCGCAAAGTATCGAGCTTCGGTGCGCCGACGCCGATAGGTCGTTCGGCCGATGCCGATCACAGGCCGACGCATCGACGCCGAGCGTGGACGCCGGCGATCGAGCCTCGTCCGGACGAAGCGTTACGCGGAGGAGACGATGTGGACGATCGTGCCCGCTCGCGGGCGCGACAACTTGCAGATCGAACTTCGCCGCCCCAAGGCCGATCGAAGACTCAGAAGCCGCGAACGAATCCGGCGTCCCCGCGACGGGGTGTCCCGGGGTGCTGGCGTAGGCGCGCCCCGCAGCGCGGGCTCACAGCCCACGCAAGGGGCGCAACACCCGCCAGCACCCCGGGACGCCGCGGCTCGCAGAGTTGCCCGCGGCCGCACGCCGCCGACGCAGCGCGCTCCCGAATGCGTGGCGCGGCAGCGGTCAACGCGGGGATGCAGGGTTCATTCACAGCTTCTCAGCCCATGACCGGCATGTGGAACCCCGGCGCGGCGCTGCCGTCGTCGGGCCAGCGGGCGGTCATCACCTTGGTGCGGGTGTAGAAGCGCACGCCGTCCATGCCGTGGACGTGCAGGTCGCCGAAGAGCGAGTTGCGCCATCCGCCGAAACTGAAGAACGCCATCGGCACCGGGATCGGCACGTTCACGCCGACCATGCCGACCTCGCAGTCCTGCTGGAACACCCGCGCGGCATGGCCCGACCGGGTGAACACCGCGGCGCCGTTCGCGTAGGGATTCCGGTTGACGAGCGCGATCGCGTCGTCGAGCGATTCCGCACGCACGACGCAGAGCACCGGCCCGAAGATCTCCTCGCGGTAGATCGCGTGCGACGGCTCTACGTGGTCGAAGAGCGTCGGGCCGACGAAGAAGCCGTCGGGGTGTCCCGGGATCGACGGACGCCGCCCGTCGAGCACGAGCTTCGCCCCCTCGGCGACGCCCTTGTCGATCAGGCCGGTGATCCGGTCCTTCGCGGCGCAGGTGATCACCGGCCCCATCTCGGTGCCGGCCGCATCGCCGGGGCCGGTGGCGATGCGCTTCGCGCGCGAGGCGAGCTTGCCGACGAGCGCATCGCCCGCGTCGCCGACCGCGACGACCGCGGAGATCGCCATGCAGCGCTCGCCCGCCGAGCCGTAACCGGCGCCGATGATCGCCTCGGTCGTGAAGTCGAGGTCCGCGTCGGGCAGCACGATCGCGTGGTTCTTGGCGCCGCCCAGCGCCTGCACGCGCTTGCCGTGGCGCGCGCCGGTTTCGTAGATGTAGCGGGCGATCGGCGTGGAACCGACGAACGACACCGCGCGCACGAGCGGATGCGCGAGCAGCGCGTCGACGGATTCCTTGTCGCCATGGACCACGTTGAACACGCCGTCGGGCAGGCCCGCTTCCTTCAGCAGTTCGGCCATGCGCAGCGCGAGCGTCGGATCGCGTTCCGAGGGCTTGAGCACGAAGGTGTTGCCGCAGGCGAGCGCGATCGGGTACATCCACATCGGCACCATCGCCGGGAAGTTGAACGGCGTGATGCCGGCGCACACGCCGAGCGGCTGGCGGATCGACCAGGTGTCGACGTCGGTGCCGACGTTCTCGCTGTGCTCGCCCTTGAGGAGATGCGGGATCCCGGTCGCGAACTCGACGACCTCGATGCCGCGCGTGATCGACCCCTCCGCGTCGGCGAGCGTCTTGCCGTGCTCCTGCGTGACGAGCTTCGCGAGGTCCTTGCGGTGCGCGTCCATCAGCTCGCGGAACCGCATCAGGATGCGCGCGCGGCGCAACGGCGGCATCGCGCGCCACGCGGGAAACGCCGCATCGGCGGAACGGACCGCCGCATCGACGTCGGCAGCGTTCGCGAACGGCACGTGGCGGACGACGTGCCCGGTCGCGGGATTGGTGACCTCGCCGTAGCGGGTGGTCGTCGGGGCGTGCGCGCGGCCGGCGATCCACATCGGCAACCGCTCCAGCGTCGAAAGGTCCATGGTCTTCTCCAGTGCGCGATCAGGGGCGGGCGAACGCCTGCCCGGGAAACTCTTCCCGGCGCGCGACGTAGCGCGCGATGAGGTCGACTTCCAAGTTGACGTGGGCGCCGGCGGCGAGCCTGCCCAGCGTCGTCACGGCCAGTGTATGCGGGATCAGGTTCACGTGAAAGCGCGCACGAGAGACCCCGTTGACGGTGAGGCTGACGCCGTCGACGGCGACCGATCCCTTCGTCGCGACGTAGGGCGCGAGCGCGGCAGGGGCATCGACGGCGAGCGTCATGCTGCCGCCGCCCGCCGCCTCGAACGACGCGACGGTGCCCACGCCGTCGACGTGCCCGGTCATCAGGTGGCCGCCGAGGCGGTCGGCGAGCCGCAGCGCCTTCTCCAGGTTGACCTCGCCGCGGCCGGCGAGACCGGTCGTGCACACAAGCGTCTCCGCCGACACGTCGAAGGTGAATCGAGGGTTGCCCGGCCCGCGGGTGACTTCGACCACGGTGAGGCAGCAACCCGACACGCAAATGCTGTCGCCGATGGCGACATCGGAGGCATCGAGCGTTCCGGCATCGACGACGAGCCTGCGCGCGCCGGCGCGCGCCTCCGACGACGTGATCCGGCCGACCGCCTGCACGATGCCCGTGAACATCAGCTTCCTTCCCTGTGGACGAGCGCGACGATACGCAGGTCCTCGCCGACGCGCTCGACCGATTCGAACGCGAGGCGGACCCGATCGCGGAGCGACCCGAGCCCTTCGCGCAGGTCGAACATGCCGCGGGCGGGGTCGCCGATCGCCGACGGCGCGAGATAGACCAGGACCTCGTCGATCAGGCCCGCGGCGAGCAGCGCGCCGTTGAGCCGCGCACCGCTCTCGACGTGCAGTTCGCGGATGCCGCGCGAGGCGAGCGCACGCATCAGCCCGGGAAGGTCGACCCGCCCCTCGCGGTCGGGCAGTTCGATCGTCTCGACGCCGCGTGGCCAATGCGCGTTGCCGCCGCCCGCCGTGACGACGAGGGCGTGCCCGCCGGCGAGCACGCGCGCCCCGGGTGGCGTTTCGCCGTGACGGTCGACGATCACACGGAGCGGCTGGCGCGGCGTTTCGACCGCCCGCACGGTGAGTTCGGGGTCGTCGTCCCGCACCGTGCCCACGCCGGTGAGGATCGCGCAGGCGCGCGCGCGCCAGGCATGCCCGTCGGCGCGCGCGGCAGTGCCGGTGATCCACTGGCTCGTGCCGTTGGCGAGCGCGGTGCGGCCGTCGAGGCTCGCCGCGAGCTTGGTCCGCACCCAGGGCAATCCGCGCGTCACCGCGGACACGAACCCGCGGTTCATGACGAGCGCCTCGGCCTCGCCAGGTCCGAACTCCACCGGAATGCCCTTCGCGCGCAATCGCTCTGCCCCGCCCGCCGCCGTGGGATGGGGGTCGCGCATCGCAGCGACCACGCGACCGATGCCGGCGGCGATCAACGCTTCGCTGCACGGACCGGTGCGTCCGGCGTGGGCGCAAGGTTCGAGCGTCACGTACGCGACGGCGCCGCGGACGTCGTGGCCCTTCGCGCGCGCGTCGTCGAGCGCCTCGACCTCGGCGTGCGGAAGGCCGGCCCGCCGATGCCAGCCTTCGCCGAGCACGACATCGCCGCGCGCGATCACGCAACCGACCCGCGGATTGGGCGTCGTCGTGTAGAGCCCGCGCGCGGCGAGCGCCAGCGCGCGTGCCATCATCGCGCGGTCGATCTCGATCGGAGTCGGAGTCGTGATCTGCCCGCCTCTACGGTTGGATCACCATCGGGATCCGAGCCGGAACCCGCTCCGGGCTACGGCTCGGCCCCCGGTTTGCGCTTGCCGCGCCGCGCGGGCATCTCGACCTCGCGGATCGCATCGCGGAAGTCGGCGACGTCCTGGAACGACCGGTACACCGAGGCGAAGCGGATGTAGCCGACCTTGTCGAGCTTGCGCAGTTCGTCCATCACGAGTTCGCCGATCTGGCGCGCCGGGATCTCGCGTTCGCCCAGCGCGAGGACCTGGTGGACGATCCGCTGGATCGACGCGTCGACGTATTCGGTGGGCACCGGGCGCTTGTGCAGCGCGCGCTGGAAGCCGACGCGGATGCGGTGCTCGTCGAAGTCCGCGCGCGATCCGTCGCTCTTCACGACCTGCGGCAGCCGGAGCTCGACCGTCTCGTAGGTCGTGAAGCGCTTCTGGCAGGCCATGCAGCGCCGGCGGCGACGGATCGAGTCGCCCGCGTCGGACACCCGCGAGTCGATCACCTGCGTGTCGGCGCTGTTGCAGAACGGGCACTTCATGTTCAGGAGTCAGTTGACAGTTGACAGTTGACAGTGCGGCGGAATCTCCGGTGGCGGCGCATTCAGCGCCGGTCGACGGTGTCGGGATCTGGCAAACGCGGCGATCGCGGCATGAGCGCGGGCCAGGCGTTGGGCCGACATGCACGACCGTTCACCGCGCTCGACGCGCGGCCACCGGAGACACCGACGCTACTGCCAACTGACAACTGTCAACTGTAAACTGGGAACTTCGACGTCAGCACCGCCGTCCCCGCCTTCACGCGCACCGCGGTCGCTTCGTCGTCGGGCTTGTCCAGCACGTCGGCGATCAGGTGGCCGAGTTCCTCGCAATCGAGTTCGCGGAAGCCGCGCGTCGTGATCGCGGGACTGCCGATGCGTATGCCCGAGGTGACGAACGGCTTCTCCGGATCGTTCGGGATCGTGTTCTTGTTGACGGTGATGTGCGCGCGGGCGAGCGCCGCCTCGGCTTCCTTGCCGGTCAGCTTCTTCGGCCGCAGGTCGACGAGGAACATGTGCGAGTCGGTGCCGCCGGACACGATCCGCAAGCCGCGGTCGCGCAGCACCGTGGCCAGCACCCGGGCGTTGTCGAGCACCTGTCTCTGGTAGGTCTTGAACTCGGGCGCGAGCGCTTCGCCGAGCGCCACCGCCTTCGCGGCGATCACGTGCATCAGCGGCCCGCCCTGCAGGCCCGGGAACAGGGCCGAATTGACCGCTTTCTCGTGCTCCGCCGTCGCGAGCACCATCCCGCCGCGCGGACCGCGCAGCGTCTTGTGGGTGGTCGTCGTCACGAAGTCGGCGTGCGGGACCGGTGACGGATACACGCCGGCGGCGATGAGCCCCGCGTAGTGCGCCATGTCCACCATCAGTTTCGCGCCGACGCCGTCCGCGATCGCCTTGAACCGCTTCCAGTCGATGACGCGCGAGTACGCGGACGCGCCGGCGATGACGAGCTTCGGCTTGTGCTGGTGGGCGAGCGCCTCGGCCGCGTCGTAGTCGATCAGTTCGGTGTCCCGATGGAGACCGTAGGCGACCACGTGGAACCACTTGCCCGACTGGTTGACCGGCGAGCCGTGCGTCAGGTGGCCGCCGTCGGGCAGGCTCATCCCGAGCACGGTGTCGCCCGGCTTCAATGCCGCGAAGAAGGCGGTCTGGTTGGCCTGCGCGCCCGAGTGCGGCTGGACGTTGGCCATGTCGGAGCCGAACAGCGCCTTGGCCCGGTCGATGGCGAGCTGCTCGGCGATGTCGACGTACTCGCAGCCGCCGTAGTAGCGCTTGCCGGGGTAGCCCTCGGCGTACTTGTTGGTGAGTTGCGATCCCTGCGCCTCGAGCACCGCGGGACTCGCGTAGTTCTCGGAGGCGATCAGCTCGATGTGCGCTTCCTGCCGCCGGTTCTCGGCGACGATCGCCGCCCACAGGTCGGGATCCGACTTCGCGAGCGTGCGGGAGCGATCGAACATGGGGTCAATGTGCAAGGCGGGAGGGGCGATTCTACCACCCGGGAGGGAGGGTCTCTCCGGCGTGGCGCCCACCTGCAAATCAGCGCCCACCGCCACGGGGAATGCCCCTATAATGCACGGCCGCGCGAGCGCCGGGAACGCGTTCCCCCGCTGGTGGCACGACACTCCGGTCGACGGACGAAGGAGCCTCCATGAACGCCCTGCTCGCCCTCGCCCGGGCGATCGATGCCGTGAACGAGCGGGTCGGACGCTGGGTCACGTGGTTCGTCCTCGCGGCGGTCGTGATCAGCGCCGGCAACGCGATCATCCGCAAGGTGTTCGACATGAGTTCGAACGCCTTCCTCGAGATCCAGTGGTATCTCTTCGCGGCCATATTTTTGCTGTGCTCCGGCTGGACGCTGCTTCGCAACGAGCACATCCGCATCGACGTGATCGCGGGCCGGTACTCGAAGCGCGTGCAGACCTGGATCGACGTGTTCGGGACCGTCTTCTTCCTGATCCCGATGTCGATTCTGATCCTCTACGAATCGCTCCCGTGGGCGCAGCAGGCGATCGAGTCCGGTGAAATATCGCCCAACGCGGGCGGGCTCATCCTGTGGCCAGCGAAGATCCTGGTGCCGATCGGCTTCACGCTGCTCCTGCTGCAGGGCGTCTCCGAACTCATCAAGCGGATCGCGTTCCTGCGCGGGCTCGGGCCCGACCCGACCGAGCGCTTCCATGAGCGCTCCGCCGAGGAAGAGCTGGCCGAGGAAATCCTGCGCCAGCGCGGGGAGAGCGCATGACCGCCTTCCTCGCCGCCAATCTCGCGCCGCTGATGTTCGCGGCGCTCGTCGTCTTCCTGCTGCTGGGGTATCCGGTCGCGTTCGCGCTCGCCGCCAACGGCATCATGTTCGGGCTCATCGGCATCGAACTGGGGTTGCTGTCCCCGGCGCTCTTCGGCGCGTTGCCCGAGCGCCTCTGGGGGATCATGTCGAACGACACGCTGCTGGCCGTGCCGTTCTTCACTTTCATGGGCCTGATCCTCGAACGAAGCGGCATGGCCGAGGACCTGCTGGAGACGATCGGGCAGGTGTTCGGTCCGGTGCGCGGCGGTCTCGCGTACGCCGTGATCTTCGTGGGGGCGTTGCTCGCGGCGACCACCGGCGTCGTCGCGGCGAGCGTGATTTCGATGGGGCTCATCTCGCTCCCGATCATGCTGCGCTACGGGTACGACCGCCGATTCGCGTCCGGGACGATCGCCGCCTCGGGGACGCTCGCCCAGATCATTCCGCCTTCGCTGGTGCTGATCGTGATGGCCGACCAGCTCGGCCGTTCGGTCGGCGACATGTACGCCGGCGCGTTCATCCCCGGGATCGTCCTCGCGGGACTCTACGCGAGTTACGCGATGCTGGTCTCGATCTTCAAGCCGCAATGGGCGCCGGCGCTCCCGCCCGAGGCGCGCACGCTCACCGAACCGAACGGCGCGCCGGGCACCCGTTCGCTCCTCGTGCTCACGATCCTCTCGGTCGCGGCCGGTTTCGCGTTCTGGGTGTTCTATTTCGACCGCCTGAGGCCGGAGACCCCCACCGACGAACGGCTGGTCCTCTGCATCTCGGTGGGCTTCGGCGTCGCGTTCATCGCGGCGGTGGCCAATCGCATGCTCCGCCTCGGGATGCTGTCGCGCATGGCGGAACGGGTCACGTTCGTGTTGATCCCGCCGCTCGCGCTGATCTTCCTCGTGCTGGGCACGATCTTCCTCGGCGTCGCGACGCCGACCGAGGGTGGAGCGATGGGCGCGGCGGGCGCGCTCGTGATGGCGATCTCGCGCCGGCGCCTGAGCATGAAGCTGATGGTGCAGGGAATGCAAACGACCGCCAAGCTCTCGTCGTTCGTCCTCTTCATCCTGATCGGCGCCCGGGTGTTCAGCCTGACGTTCTACGGCGTCGACGGCCACAAGTGGGTCGAGCATCTGCTGACGAGTCTCCCCGGCGGACAGATCGGCTTCCTCATCGTCGTCAACATCCTGGTCTTCCTGCTCGCGTTCTTCCTCGACTTCTTCGAACTCTCGTTCATCGTGATCCCGCTGCTCGGCCCGGTGGCCGAGAAGCTCGGCATCGACCTCATCTGGTTCGGCATACTGCTCGGCGTGAACATGCAGACCTCGTTCATGCACCCGCCGTTCGGGTTCGCGCTCTTCTACCTCCGCAGCGTCGCGCCGGCGAAGGAGTACGTCGACAAGGTCACCAAGCAGACGATGGCGCCGATCACGACCGGCCAGATCTACTGGGGCGCGGTGCCCTACGTCGTCATCCAGGTGATCATGGTCGGCTTGGTCATCCTGTTCCCGCAGATGGTGATGGTCTACAAGGACGACGCGAGCATGGTCGATCCCACCAAGATCGAGGTCGTCATCCCGGGCGTCGACTACGGGACGCCGGCACCGGCCGACGGCGATGCGCCAGCCGCGGAGGATGCGCCGTCGGACGACCAGGCGCCGTCCGGCGACCTGAACGCGCCGCCCGCGGCCGGACAGGACGAGGCGATCGTGCCGCCGTCGGCGGACGACGCGAACAAGGCGCTCGAGGATGCGCTGAAGGCGAAGTAACGAGTTCGCCGCATCGAAGCGAAAGGCGTCCGACTGAAGTCGGACCCACAATGATCGGCCCCACGATGTTGGCGGCGCGTCGGCGGCGACTCTTGTGGGTCGGGCTCGAGCCCGACGGGGTTCGCCGCATCGAAGCGAAAGGCGTTCGGCTGAAGCCGAACCTGCGCGCAACGCACAACGGCGCCGGGAATCGTTGCAGGGCAGGCTTCCGTTGGAGGCGGCGATCCGATGAAAAAGACCCGCGGATTCGCATCCGCGGGCCTTCGAGTCTGCGGTGAAGGGCGACTGCTACTACTTCTTCTTCGCGGGCGCCTTCGCCCGCACACTCAGGCCGCCGACGGTCGCCATGTAGTTGTCGTAGGTGTTCTCGGTCACCCGGAACCAGAGGATCTGCTCGCGCTGGAACGCCGAGTAGTTGTCGTAGATCTTCTTCCACTTCGGGTTCTTGGCGCTCTCCTCGGCGTAGCGCTCGACGGCCGCCGCGTGGCAGGCGTCCATCACCGACTTCGGGAACGGACGAAGCTGCGTACCGCCCGCCACGAGCCGGCGCAGCGCCGCCGGATTCTGCGCGTCGTACTTCGCCATCATCCAGGTGTTGCCCTCGGCGCAGGCGTTGTTGAACGACGCCTTGTACTCGGGCGAGAGCTCGTTCCACTTCGCGGCGTTCACGAACATGTGCAGCGCCGGGCCGCCTTCCCACCAGCCGGGATAGTAGTAGTACTTGGCGACCTTGTTGAAGCCGAGCTTCTCGTCGTCGTACGGGCCCACCCACTCGGCCGCGTCGATCGTGCCCTTCTCGAGCGCCGGGTAGATGTCGCCGCCGGCGAGCTGCTGCGGGACCAGGCCGAGCTTCGTGAGCACCTGGCCCGCGAAGCCGCCGATCCGCATCTTGAGGCCCTTGAGGTCCGCGACCGATTTGATCTCCTTGCGATACCAGCCGCCCATCTGCGCGCCCGTGTTGCCGCACAGCACCGAGTGGATGTTGTACTCCTTCAGGAACTCGTTGTAGAGCTCGCGGCCCTGGCCGAAGTACCACCAGGCGTCGAACTGGCGCTGGTTCAGGCCGAACGGAATCGCGGTACCGAACGCGAACGTCGGGTCCTTGCCGATGTAGTAGTAAGGCGCGGTGTGGCCGCACTCGACGGTGCCGTTCTGGACGGCGTCGGCGACCTGCAGGCCCGGGACGATTTCGCCGCCCGCGAACACCTGGATCTGGAATCGGCCGCCGGTGGCCTCCGCCAGCGCCTTCGAGGCTGTTTCCGCCGCCCCGAAGATCGTGTCGAGCGACTTCGGGAAGCTCGACGCGCAGCGCCACTTGATCGTCGGCGCCTGGGCGAACGCAGGAGCCGAGCCGGCGGCGAGGATGCCCGCCAGTCCGGAATGCTTCAGAAACGAACGACGTTCCATCATCTCCTCCAAGGGTATGTTCGGGTATCGGGCCGCGTCGAGGGAGCCCCCGGCGACCAGCCCGTGGATTCTAGGGGGCTGCTGGCCGAAATGCCATGAATTTTCGAGCACCCGTGACGGACGGCGATCTGCGCCACTTTGGTGCCGAAATGTGATGGCCCGATACCCGCGGCTCGCATGTGCGCAGGATCGGCGCGCTGCGCGACCTCGCCCGTGCGATCCTAGGATCCGAGCTTGCGGACCGCGCTGAAGAGCCCCCAGGCCCAGCCCGACTGCCGTTCGAGCATCTGCGTGAAGCGGATCAGGTAGCGGGCGTTCCCGGTGTCGAGTTCGATCATCCCCCCGGGCACGAACTTGTCGTCCGGACCGATGAGGCTCCGCTGCGCGGACTGGCGATTGTCCGCATGGGCCGGCAGGTAGACCCCGAAGAACGGGCGGTCGGCCGCCTGGCGCGCACCGTCCGCGGGCGCGCTCCAACTGCGCAGCAGCACGCGGACCATCCGCCGCGCAATTACTTCCGCGCCCACGGTGATCTCGTCGACCTGCTGGCGCTGCATCCGACGGACGACGGCGAGCGTCCAGCGCTCGGCGTCCTGGATCGCGACCAGTTCACCGAGGCGAGCCGGCGCTTCCTTCGCCGGCGCGAGCAGCCGACATCCGGTCTCGCTGCGGTCGGTCATCGTCCAGGTCGCGCCCCGGATGCGCCGCGCGACGCTCTCCGGATTCGCCACCGGGTTCACCATCTGCGTGATCTCGTCGTACGCAGCGGCGACGCCGGGCATGCGCGCCTGGTCGGGCAGCTTGTCGATCTCGGCGATCGCGCGCGTGAGCGAGGGCAAACCGGTGACGACCCGCACCTGCGCCTCGGTGCGGAAGCGCTCGGCGCGCGGCGCCTGAGCGATCGCGTCCGGGCCGTAGAGGGAAGCGAGGCGCATCAGCAGCAGGCGCTGCTCCCGCGGCGGCAGGTCGCCGGGCTCCGGCGCGGCGTCGTCCTGCTCGGGCAGCCAGCGCATCCGCTCGACGACGCGCGCATACACCGGCGCGAGGTCGAGGAACAGCAGGCGCCCCCCGACCGCGGGCCTGTCGCGACGCCGCAGCCCCTGTGCGCCGGTCAAGTCGACGTAGAATCCCGCGCCTTCGCCAGGCGGCGGCACGAGCGTGAGCGTCGGCGCCCAGTCGGCGACCTGCTTCGCGACCCACTCCACCTGGTCGGGCGTGAAATTGCCGGAATCGAGCCGCATCAGGAGGAGCGTCTGGACGTATTCCTGCTCGAGCGTGATGCCGGGCTGGGCGAAACCTCCGCCGCCGAGCACCAGTTGTTCGCGCTGCAGGTTGCGCATCCGCGCGAACTCGTAGAGTTCGTGGAAATCGCGCCATTGCGCGGGAATCCAGTGGCTGTAGCGGAACAGCCGATAGCGTCCATCGAGCCCGCGATGGTGCGCGAGACGCACCAGCACCCACGGCAGGATCGCGCGCCAGCGCCGGTGGTCCGCGCGCGGATAGCCGGCCTTCAGCGCGAGCTGGTAGGCGGTGATGAACGCCTTGACGAGATCGAACGCTGCATGCCACAGCCGCGACTCGACCGACGAACTCTTCTGGTAGTTCGCCGTGTACTGACGCGTGATCTGCGCGAGCGCCGACTCGAGCCGCGCGTCGATGCGCAGGAGCGCCTCGACCTGCGAGGGTCCGACGTCGCGCCGCGAGCCGGGAAAGCCGGCGACGAGTTCGAGCGCTTCCTTCTGCGTGGCGAGGACGTCGCCGCCGGGAAGATCCGCGATCCAGCGTTCCGCGTGCGCCGCGCTCGCGAGCGGATCGGACAGCCGCCGGACCCAGGCGACCAGCGGATTGCCGAAACTGCGCGAAGGCCCCACCGGCGCGCGCTGCGGGGTGGCCACTACCGTCCTCCGACCGTCATCCGCTCGATCAAGATCGAGCCGACGTGGCGTGAGCCGCGGCGGTCGACGTCGCGGCCGATGGCGACGATGCGGCGGAACATGTCGCGGAGGTTGCCGGCGATCGTCACCTCCTCGACCGGGTACGCGATCTCGCCGCCTTCGATCCAGTACCCCGCGGCGCCGCGTGAGTAGTCGCCGGTCACCGCATTGACCCCGTGCCCCAGTTGTTCGGTGACGAGGAAGCCGCGGCCCATGCGTTTCATCAGCGAGGCGAGGTCGTCGTCGCCGTGCGACACGACGAGGTTGTGGCTGCCGCCGGCATTGCCGGTCGTGGGCATCCCGAGCTTGCGCGCAGCGTAGCTGCCGAGGAAGTAGCCGTTCACGACACCGCGATCGACGACGATCCGGCGTGCCGTGGCCACCCCCTCCGCGTCGAACGGCGCGCTGCCGCGCCCCCGAGCGAGGTGCGGCTCCTCGACCATCGTCACCCCGGGCGCGAAGATCTCCTTGCCGAGCGAATCGACGAGGAACGAACTCCTGCGGTAGAGGCTGCCGCCCGACACCGCCTGCACGTACGCGCCGATCAGGTCGGCGGCTTCCGGCGCCTCGAACAGGACCGGGCACTCGACCGTCGCGACCGGACGCGCTCCGAGCCGGCGCGCGGTGCGCTCGCCGGCGATGCGGCCCACCTCGGCGGCCTCCTGGAGGTCGTCGGGCGAGCGCGCGGCGCTGTACCAGAAATCGCGCTGCATGCCGTTCTCGTCCTCGCCGATCACCGAGGCGTCGATGTGGTGGCGCGAACTGCGGTAGCCGCCGTGGAAACCGCGCGAGTTCGCGTAGACGAATTCGCTCTCGCCGCGCGACACCGAGGCGCCGTCGGAGTTGACGAGACGCCGGTCGACCGCGAGCGCCGCCGCCTCTGCCGCGCGACCGAGGTCGATCGCCTCGTCGATGCCGAGATCCCACGGATGGAACAGGTCGAGATCGGGCCAGTGCCGCGCGAGGCGGTCGGCGTCGGCGAGGCCCGCGCAGGGGTCTTCCGCCGTGAACTTCGCGATCGCGAGGGCCTTCTCCACCGTGTCGCGGATCGAGTCGTCGGAGAAGTCGGCGCTGCTCGCGTTGCCGCGCCGCGCTCCCAGGTACACGGTGACCGAGATGCCCTTGTCGCGGTTGTAGGCGATGGTCTCGACCTCGCCCTTGCGCACCGTCACGCTCTGGCCGACGCCCTGCGAGACGTCGGTCTCGGCGGCGCTGGCGCCGCCCCGGCGCGCGACGTCGAGCACCTGCGCCGCGACGCGCTCGAGTTCCGCAGTCGGCACCGGGAAGCGGCCCCCCGTTGCCAGATCGGCATCGCGGGTCCGGTCGAAGGGCGGGGGCGCGTTCATCGGGAGATTTCGCGCGCGACGGGAACGTCGCGGCGCTCCGCGTACGTGCGGTCGTCTATCATAGCAAAGCCCCCGACGCCCATGACGCCTGCATACCGCCGCCCGAACGCCTCGAACGACCTTCCGACCGACGGCCGGGACGGCCCGCGCCCGTCGAAGACCCGCCAGAAGCGCGAGATGGCCTCGCTTCAGGACCTCGGCGTCTCGCTCGTCGACCTCGATCCCGTCCGGCTCGCGTCGCTCGACCTGCCGGAGCGGCTCGTGGACGCCATCACGCTCGCCCGCGGCATCACCCGGCACGAGGCGCGCCGGCGCCAGATGCAGTACATCGGGCGCCTGATGCGCGAGGTCGATCCGGCACCGATCCGCGAGGCGCTGGAGCGATTCGACAGCGTGCCACGGGCCGAGAAGGCGCGCTTCGCCGCGATCGAGCGCTGGCGCGAGCGTCTGCTGGACGAGGCGGACGCTCTCGACGCGTTCGTGCACGAACATCCGGAGGCGGATCGCGCCGTGATCGCGAAGGCGATCGCCTCCGCGCATGCCGAACGCGCGCGCGGCGAGTCCACGCGCGCGTTTCGCGACCTCTTCCGCACCCTGCGTCGCGCGTACGGCGACGCTTGACTCCCATGACCACATTCACGATCGGACTCGTCTCCGTTTCCGACCGCGCCTCTCGCGGCGTCTACGAGGACGCGGGCCTGCCCGCGCTCGAATCCTGGCTCGCCAGCGCTCTGGTCACGCCGTTTCGCACCGAGAAGCGCCTCATCCCCGACGAACAGCCGGTCATCGAACGGACGCTGGTCGACCTCGCGGACGTGATCGGATGCGACCTCGTGCTCACCACCGGCGGCACCGGCCCCGCACCGCGCGACGTGACGCCCGATGCGACGCTCGCGATCGCGCACCGCGTGATGCCGGGATTCGGCGAGCAGATGCGCCAGGTGTCGCTGCGCTTCGTGCCGACCGCGATCCTGTCGCGCCAGGCGGGCGTGGTGCGCGGACGCACGCTGATCCTCAACCTGCCCGGCCAGCCGAAGGCGATCCGCGAGACGCTCGAAGGCGTCCGCGGCGACGATGGCGCGGTCCTGGTGCACGGCGTCTTCGCCGCCGTGCCGTATTGCCTCGACCTCATCGGCGGACCCTACGTCGAGACTGAACCGGCCGTGTGCAAGGCGTTCCGTCCCAAGTCCGGAGAGCGACCGCCCGCGGCGTGAGGTGGCCCCCCCCCGATGACGAGACAACCCGTCGGCCTGACTCCTGGTCGACAGCGATGTCGCAAAGGCGCTCGATGCGCCGCCACCGAAGACTCCGGCGCCTCTGCCAACTGTCAACTGACTACTGACAACCGCTACTCGGGCACCGCATTCGTCGTCGCCTCCGCCACGGCGTTCGGGGCAATGGCGATCTTCGCGCGATTCGCGACCCGGGACGGCGCGGACACGACGGGATTGCTCGCGGTGCGCTTCGCGATCGCCGGCGCGTTCCTCATCGCGCTCGGCCTCGTCCTGCGCGTCCGCTGGCCACGGGGACGCGACTTGGCGATCCTCGTCGCGCTCGGGGGAATCGGCTACGCCGCGCAGGCGGCGACCTTTTTTTCGGCGCTCGAACTCGCGCCTGCAGGGCTCGTGGCGCTGCTGCTCTACCTCAATCCGGCGATCGTCGCGGTCCTCGCCGCGGTGCGCGGCCAGGAGCGGCTGGCGCGGCGCAGCGTCGCAGCGATCGCCATCGCGCTCTGCGGCCTCGCCCTGACGCTCGGGCCGACACTCTCCGGCACCGCGCAGGGCGCGCATCCGGCAGGGGTGGCGCTCGGCTTGCTCGCCGCCCTCGTCTACGCGATCTACATCGTCGCCTCCACGGGCGTGGCGTCGCGCGTCGATCCGCTCGCCATGTCCACCGTGGTGATCGCGAGCGCCGGACTCGTGTTCGGGGCGATCGCGCTCGCCCGGGGCGCGAGCCTCCCCGCGAGCGCGATCGGCTGGACGGCGGCGATCGCGATCGCGCTGGTCTCGACCGTCGCGGCGATCACCTGGTTCTTCGCGGGCCTCGCACGCGTCGGTCCCACGCGCGCCTCGACGCTCTCGACCATCGAACCGGTCGTCACCGTCGCGCTCGCCGCGGCGCTCTTCGGGGAGCGCGTCGAGCCGATCCAGCTCGCCGGAGGAGCGCTGATCCTCGCGGCGGCCGTCCTGCTCGCCCGAAGCCCTTCCTGAGGTCGCGGGTCGTCATCGCCCCGGCGAGCGCGCCGTCCGATTTCCGGTGTTCGCCGGCCTCGTGAGGCGCCTCGCCCACCGCCCGGCGCGGTAAGATGCGCGCGGCCCTGCACTGCAGGGGGAGGCGACATGGACTTCGACTGGCTGCAGTTGTTGAAAGCGGGATTGGGAACGCTCGTCGCGATCGTCCTCGTCGGCGGGCTCTTCGTCATGTTCGTGAAGGACGTGACGCAGAAGAAGCACACGGTCCTGCGCAACTTCCCGGTCATCGGACGGTTCCGCTACTGGTTCGAGGAACTGGGCGAATATTTCCGGCAATATTTCTTCGCGAACGACCGCGAGGAGATGCCGTTCAATCGCGCGACACGCTCCTGGGTCTACCGGCTCGCGAAGGACGAGGGAGGGTTGATCGGCTTCGGCTCGACCTACGACCTGCACGCGCCCGGCGCGCTCATCTTCGTCAATGCGCCGTTCCCGGTCCTCGAGTCCGACCGCCTGCCGACGCCGCCGCTCGCGATCGGCGAGGGCTCCTGCCGCACTCCGTACCTCGCGCGCTCGGTCGTCAACGTGAGCGGCATGAGCTTCGGCGCCATCTCCGAGCCCGCGGTGCGGGCGCTCTCGCGTGGCGCGCACACCGCGGGCTGCTGGCTCGATACCGGCGAGGGCGGGCTGTCGCCGTTCCACCTCGAGGGCGGCTGCGACGTGATCATGCAGATCGGCACGGCGCGCTACGGCGTGCGCGACGCCCACGGCGAGTACGACCTCGGCAAGATCCGCGAGATCGCCGCGCGTGAGTCCGTTCGTGCCTTCGAGATCAAGCTCTCGCAGGGCGCGAAGCCCGGCAAGGGCGGCGTGCTGCCCGGCGGCAAGGTCACTCCGCTCATCGCGAGCATCCGCGGCATTTCCCCGGGCAAGGATTCGATCAGCCCGAATCGCCACCCCGACATCGCGACGATGGACGACCTGCTCGATCGCGTCGCGTGGCTCCGCGACCTGACCGGGAAGCCCGTGGGCATCAAGACCGCGGTCGGCGGCCGCTACTTCGCGAACGAGCTGTGCGAGCGGATCCTCGCGCGCGGGCCCGATTCCGCACCGGATTTCCTCGCGGTGGACGGCGGCGAAGGCGGCAGCGGCGCGGCACCGCAGGCGCTCGCCGACCACGTCGGACTCTCGATCGACGAGGCGCTACCGAGGGTCGTCGATGCGATCGTCGCCGCGGGACTGAAGCCGCGCATCCGCGTCATCGCGTCAGGCAAGCTCGTCACCTCGGCGCGCGCCGCGTGGGCGCTGTGCTGCGGCGCCGATTTCGTGAACACGGCGCGCGGTTTCATGTTCGCGTTGGGTTGCATCCAGGCTCTGCGCTGCCAGACCAACACTTGCCCGACCGGGATCACCACGCACAACCCGCGCCTCCAGCGCGGGCTCGTCGTCGAGGAGAAGTGGCAGCGCGTGGCGAACTACGCCACCGCGATGAACCGGGAGATCGACATGATCGCGCACAGTTGCGGCGTGCGGCACGCGCGCGAACTGGAGCGCCGACACGTGCGCCTCGTGCAGCCGACCGGCGGCACCATCGCGCTCGACGTGCTCTACCCGATGCCGCCCGCCGCAGCAGGCAGGGCGGCGTGACGACGGCGTCCGCCGAGTCCGGCCCGCAGCGCGTCGGGTTCGTCATCGGAGGCGCGCAGAAGGCCGGGACGACCGCGCTCGCCTGGATGATCGTCGACCACCCGAAGCTCACGATCGCGATGGGCAAGGAGGCGCACTGGTTCGACGACGAGCGGAACTTCCGCCGTGGCGGGAAGCCCGTCTCGACCTACGAGCAGGCGTACTTCGCGGGCGCGGAACCCGGCACGACGCTCTTCGACGCGACGCCGAGCTACCTGTGGTGGCCGCGGGCGCCGGAACGCATCCGTGCCTACAACCCGGCAATGCGCTGGATCGTGCTGCTGCGCGACCCGGTCGATCGCGCGTACTCGCACTGGAACATGATGCGCTCGCGCGGCACCGAGGAGCTGGGATTCGTCGACGCCCTCCGGGTCGAGCAGGAGCGCATGCGCACGGCGGATCCCGACCAGGCCCAGCGCGTCTCCTACTTCTCGCGCGGCCTCTACGCCCATCAGATTCGCCGCCTCTGGAGCCTGTTCCCGCGCGAGCAGACGCTGATCCTGCGCAGCGACCGGCTCGACGACGATCCCGCCGGCACCGTCGCCGATGTGCTGGCGTTCGTCGGCGTCGAGCCGATGGACGAGGTCGAGGGGCAACGGCGCAACGTCGGTGTCTACGCAGCCCCGATCGCCCCCGAGGACCGGCGCACGGTGCGCGCCATGTACGACGACGACCTGCGCGACCTCGAAGGCCTGCTGGATTGGGACCTCTCCGACTGGCGCAGCTGACCTGCTACCGCGCGGCCGCGCGCGCCTTCGGATCCTGTCCGTAGAACGCCGCGAACTGCCGGTAGACCTCCGGATATTCTCCGGCCAGCGTCGCGGGTGACGCGAAAAACACCTCGGAGAGCACCGCGAAGAACTCGCCGGGACTCTCCGCGGCGTAGGGATCGATCGCGGTGTCGAGGTCGCGATCGACGCGCGCGGAGAAGTCGTGGTACGCGTCCGACATCGCGCGCTTCCAGGCCCGGGCATCCATCGAGGGAGGCAGCGGCGGGCAACCGTTCGCGTCGCCGTCGCGCATGTCGATTTTGTGCGCGAACTCGTGGATCACCAAGTTCATGCCCGCAACGTCGAAGTCCGACGAGGCCTCGACGTCGGGCCACGACAACACCACCGGACCGCCGGGCATCGCCTCGCCGGCGAGCGGCCCGTCGTTGACGTGCACGACGCCCGCGTCGTCCTCCCAGGTCCAGTCGGGCACGAACTGGGCCGGATAGACGACGACGTTCTCGAAGTCGTCGTACCAGTCGAGCGACAGCCCGAGGACGAGCACGCAGGCCTGCACCGCGATCACGACGCGTTGCAGCGGCGTCACCTCGTGCCCGCCGGCGCCCACGATCGACTTGGCCTCGAGGAACAGCACGACCAGTTCGCGCAGCGTCGCGCGCTCGGCCTCGCTCGTGCCGGCGAGGAACGGCAGCGCCGAGATCGCCTCGTCCCACAGCGCGTCGGGAAGGGCCGAGCGCGACAGCACGCGCCGGCGGCGCCAGCGCTTCAGCGCGTCAAGAATCGCGTCGCTCCTGATCCTCGGCATCGTCGCCGCCGTCAGCACCTCCCTCCGCCCTGAGCTCCAGAAGGGCGGCGGCCTCGGCTTCCGGCAGTGCCTCCACGCTTCGAAGCTTGCGACCGATGGTCGTGGTCTTCCCTCTCGCCTCATCAATGGTATTGGCCGCGGCCTGGAGGCTCCTCTTCGCACGGGCAAGGACTTCGCCGAACTTCCCGAACTCGGTGCGCACCGCACCGAGCGTGCGCCAGACCTCGGCGGACCGCTCTTCGATCGCGATCGTGCGAAAGCCCATCTGCACGATGTTCAGGAGCGCGAGGAAGTTGGTCGGCCCCGACAGCGTCACGCGGAACTCTCGCTGCAGGTCGTCCGCGAGGCCCGGGCGCGCCATCATCTCGGCGTACAGGCTCTCGGTCGGCAGGTACAGGAAGGCGAAATCGCTGGTATGCGGCGGCGACACGTACAGCGTCCGGATCGTCTTCGCCTGCGCGCGCAGGAACTGCGCGAGGGCGCGGCGCGCCGATTCGGCCGCGCCGGCATCGTTCCGCTCGAGAGCGTCCTGCAGGCGCTCCCATTCCTCGACCGGGAACTTGGCGTCGACCGGGATCCAGACCGCCTGCTCGTCGGGCTTGCCCGGCATCCGGATCGCGAACTCGACGCGCCGGCCGCTGCCCGGCACCGTCTCGACGTTGGTCGCGAACTGCCCCGGCGTGAGCACCTCCGAGAGCAGCGCGCCGAGCTGCATTTCGCCCCAGGTACCGCGTTTCTTGACGTTCGTCAGCACGCGCTTCAGGTCGCCCACGCCTACGGCGAGGCTTTGCATCTCGCCGAGACCCTTGTGCACCTGCTCCAGGCGATCGGAGACCTGCTTGAACGACGCGCCGAGGCGTTCGTCGAGCGTCGCCTGCAGCTTCTCGTCGACGGTCACCCGCATCTGCTCGAGCTTCGCGTCGTTCGCGACGCGCAGCGTATCGAGGCGCTGCTCGACGTTCAACCGGATCGCCTCGAGTTTCTGGTCGTTGCGCTGCGCGAGTTCCGCGACCCGATCCGCGAGCGTGCGCGCCTGCGCGGTCTGCTGGTCGGCGGCGGCGCGCAGCCCCTCCTGCGTCGAGGTCCGGAACTCGTTCAGCCGCTCGCCGAACGCGGTGAACGCGTCGCCCTGGCCGCGGTTGAGCCCGGCGAACTGCTGGGCCATCGTTCCGGCGAACTGCGTCAGGCGGTCTCCGACCTCGCCTCTCAGCGTCTGCGACGCCTTGCCGTGCTCGTCGCGCGCGATCGCGAGGTCCTGCCGCAACTCGGCGCGCGCGCCCTGCATGTCCAGTTTGAGATCACGCTCGAGGTCTTCGCCCTGCGCGCGGACGACGGCGATCTCGCGCGCGAGCGACCCGAGCCGCGTGATCGCCACGACGGCGAGCCCGATCACGGCGACGCCGGCGACGATGGCGACCGCCAGGATCGTGATGAGGAGCGGGGAGTCCTGCATGGAACAAGTCTAGCAGCCGGTGCGGCTCACAGCGTGAGCCGACCGATCACGACTCGGTGAGGGCGAGCAGCGCGAACGAGGCGAGCCAGTGCGTGCCGACGAAGTCGTCGCTGTCGAGCCCGGCCCACCCGGCCGCGAGATGGCGATGCGCCGACGCGACGAGCACGCTCACGCGGGGATCGTCCCGCGCAAGTGCGTTCGCGATCCCGCGCAGGCACCAGGCGCGCGACAGGTTGAGGCCGTCGAGGTGCACGATCTGCGGGTCCGAGCGGTCGGAGGGCACCGCCGGCGTGAACAGCGACGCGGGCTCGCCGCGCTCGAGCCCCGGCAGGAAGCCGCCGAGCCACGCGCCGAAGCGCTCGTGCGGCAGCACCCGGCGCATCAGGTCGGCCTCCATCAGGACGGGCGACAGGAAGTCCGCGCCGGACGGCTCCCATGCGGCGGGCGCGTCGGCGTCCTCGCCGAACCACGACAACGCCTTCGCGACGCATGCGGACTCCAGCGCTCCGTCTCCCGCCGCTCGCGCGTAGTCGAGCGCGAGCGCGAGACCGAAGGCCGAGTTGGCGTGCACGCCGTGGCGGATCGGGATCTGTGTGCGCGGCAACCACGTCCGCCAGCGCGCCGCGACGAGCTCGGCCAGCGGCGCGAGCGTGCGTGCCCATCGTCGCGCGTCGCCGCCCCCGTCCGCGCGCAGTTCACGCACCAGTTCGAGGAGCCATGCCCAGCCGTAGGTCCGCTCGAACGACGCGGAGAGCGGCCGAGCGAAGTAGGCGCACTCGGAGGCGATCGTCTCGGCCGTGACGTGCGCGTCGAACACGCGGACGATCGACGCGCGTTCCGGCAAGCCGGGCACGAGCCGCGCGAGCCGCGCGAGCGTCCAGTGCATGTGGACGCTGGAATGCCAGTCGAAGGATCCGAAGAAGGCGGGATGCCATTCGCGCGGCGAACGAAGGTCGTCGGGCGAACCGAGGACGTGGACCTGCATCGAAGGGTACTCGACGGCGAGGCTCGCGAGCGCAACTCGCGCGAGGCGCGAGGCGACGTCGGGCGTCAACGCCGGCGCCCGCCCGGCGAGATCGCTTCGCGCAGGATCGCGCATCGTCAAACCGCCTCCCCGGCAGGCCCCATCGGCTCCTCCCGCGTCGTGGTCATCGGCCACGCACTCCGCCTGATGCGCATTCGCGCGCGAACGAACGCGCCCTACTCGACCACCGCCTCGCGGCTCGCCCGCTTGCGCTCGTGCTCTTTCAGGTGGCGCTTGCGGATGCGGATCGACTTCGGCGTCACCTCGGCGAGTTCATCGTCGGCGATGAACTCGACCGCGTACTCGAGCGTGAGCTTGATCGGCGGGGTCAGCAGGATCGCGTCGTCCTTGCCCGATGCGCGCACGTTGGTGAGCTGCTTGCCCCTGATCGGGTTGACGACGAGGTCGTTGTCGCGCGAGTGGATCCCGATCACCATGCCTTCGTACAGCGGCTCGCCGGGCGAGACGAACATCCGGCCGCGCTCCTGCAGCTTCCACAGCGCGTAGGCGACGGCCGCGCCGTCGTCCTGCGAGATCAGCACGCCGTTGCGGCGCTCGGGAATCTCGCCCTTCACCTGCGCGTAGCCGTCGAAGACGTGGCTCATGAGTCCGGTCCCGCGCGTCAGGTTCATGAACTCGCCCTGGAAGCCGATCAGGCCCCGCGCGGGGATGCGGTAGTCGAGCCGCGTGCGCCCCTGGCTGTCCGACTCCATGTGCACGAGTTCGCCGCGGCGGCCGCCGAGTTCCTGCATCACCGCGCCCTGGTGCGCGTCCTCGACGTCGACGGTGAGCGCTTCGTAGGGCTCCTCGATCACGCCTGCGACTTCGCGCGTGACGACGCGCGGGCGCGACACCGCGAGTTCGTAGCCTTCGCGCCGCATGTTCTCGACCAGGATCGTCAGGTGGAGTTCGCCGCGGCCGAGCACCGAGAACACGTCGGTGTCCCCGGTGTCCTCGACGCGCAGCGCCATGTTGGTGAGGAGCTCGCGCTGCAGGCGGTCGCGCAGGTTGCGCGACGTGACGTACTTGCCCTCGCGCCCGGCGAGCGGCGACGTGTTGACGAGGAAGTTCATCGCGAGCGTCGGCTCGTCGACCGCGATCGGCGGGAGCGCCTCGGGCGTCTCGACGTCGGCGAGCGTCGTGCCGATCGTGAGGTCGTCGACGCCGCTCACCATGACGATGTCGCCGGCGAACGCCTCGTCCACCGCCACGCGTTCGAGACCGGCGAAGGTGAACACCTGGGCGATCTTCGCCTTCGGCGGCACCGCACCGGGCGCGAGCGGCCCGTGGAGCACGGCGACTTCGGTTCCGGCCCGAAGCGTCCCGCGCCGGATGCGGCCGATCCCGAGCCGGCCCACGTAGCTCGAATAATCGAGCGCGGAGACCTGGAACTGCAGCGGCGCCGCCGGATCGTCGGAAGGCTCCGGCACACAGGAGAGGATCGTGTCGAACAGCGCCTTCATGTCGCCGCCGCCTTCGGGGGGCCTGCCGGACTTCGCGACCTTGACGTCGAGCGTCGCCCATCCGCCGAGCGCGGAGGCGTACACCACCGGGAAGTCGAGCTGCGCGTCGTTCGCGCCGAGGCGGTCGAAGAGCTCGAAGGTCTGGTTGACGACCCACTCGGGCCGCGCGCCCGGGCGGTCGACCTTGTTGACGACGACGATCGGCTTCAGGCCCTGCTTCAGCGCCTTCAGCGTCACGAAGCGCGTCTGCGGCATCGGGCCCTCGACCGCGTCGACCAGGAGCAGCACGCCGTCGACCATGCCGAGCACGCGTTCGACCTCGCCGCCGAAGTCCGCGTGGCCCGGCGTGTCGACGATGTTGATGCGCGTGTCGGCGAGGCGGATCGCGCAGTTCTTCGCGAGGATCGTGATGCCGCGCTCGCGCTCGATGTCGTTGCTGTCCATCACGCGCTCGCCGACCTGCTGGTGCTTGGCGAAGGTGCCGGCCTGGACGAGCAGCTTGTCGACCAGCGTGGTCTTGCCGTGGTCGACGTGGGCGATGATCGCGATGTTGCGCAGGGCGGGCATGGGGTGGACGCCAAAAAAGCCTTTGATTATAGCAACTTGGGGTGCCCAAACCAAGCGACGACGGTGCCTCCGGCCGGCGCGCCGCACTTGCCGGGCGGCGGTGGACCCCGACCGGCGACCGGGGTTCGCGCCCGCCCGAACGGCCTTCCCCCGGAACCCCCGCTGCGCTATCATGTCGAAGTCATTGTTTCCGGTCGCTTTTTCCACTGTCGATGCCGCAGCCTGGACCGGAACTCGCGCATGCGAGTGGGCCGCGTTCCAGGAGATGTCGAGATGAGCAGTGCCCCGAGCTTCGCGGAGCTCGGCCTCGCGCCGGAGTTGCTCCGCGCGGTGGCTGACTCCGGCTACACCCACCCCACCCCGATCCAGGCCCAGGCGATTCCCGTCGTTCTCGCGGGACGCGACGTCATGGGCGGCGCCCAGACCGGCACCGGCAAGACCGCCGGATTCGCGCTTCCTATCCTGCACAAGCTCCTCGCGCACGCGAACACGAGCCCGTCGCCCGCGCGCCATCCGGTGCGGGCGCTGATCCTCGCGCCGACCCGCGAACTCGCGATCCAGGTCGAGGAGTCGGTCAAGACCTACGGCAAGCACACGAACCTGCGCTCGACCTGCGTGTTCGGCGGCGTCGACATCAAGCAGCAACTGCCGATCGTGCGCGGCGGCGTCGAGATCCTCGTGGCCACGCCGGGGCGCCTGCTCGACCACATCGAGCAGAAGAGCGTGCATCTGGGGCAGGTCGAGATCTTCGTGCTCGACGAGGCCGACCGGATGCTCGACATGGGCTTCATCCCGGACATCAAGCGCATCATGGCGCTCCTGCCCGCGACCGCGAAGCGCCAGAACCTCCTGTTCTCGGCGACGTTCTCCGCCGAGATCAAGAAGCTCGCCGACTCGCTCCTGAACCAGCCGCAGCTGATCGAGGTCGCGCGGCGCAACACCGCGGCGGAGACGGTCGCGCAGAGCGTGTACAAGTGCCCGCAGGACGCGAAGCGCGCGCTCCTCGCGCACATCGTGAAGTCGCGCGGGCTGCGCCAGGTCCTCTGCTTCGTGCGGACCAAGCACGGCGCGTCGCGCCTCGCGCGGCAGCTCGAGAAGGACGGGCTCGAAACCTCCGCCATCCACGGCGACAAGACCCAGGCCGCGCGCCTGGAGGCGCTCGCCGCGTTCAAGGAAGCGAAGCTCGAGGTGCTCGTGGCGACCGACGTCGCCGCGCGCGGCCTCGACATCGACGACCTGCCACTGGTCGTCAACTACGAGCTGCCGCACGTCCCCGAGGATTACATCCACCGCATCGGCCGCACCGGCCGCGCGGGCGCGCAGGGCGAGGCGATCTCGCTCGTCGACCCGAGCGAGACCAAGTACCTGACCGAGATCGAACGCCTGCTCAAGAAGCCGATCGCGATCGCGACCCCCGATGGGTTCGACCCCGAAGCCGCCGGACAGCGGCGCGAGCGGCCCGAGCGCCGCACGCCGGTGCGCGAGCCGCGCCCGAAGGCCGAACGCGCGGAGCGCGCGCCGAGAGGCGAACGCGCCGTGCGCGAACCGAAGGCCACACGTTCCCCCGCAGCGCCGCGCTCGACACGCGAGGCCGAGCGCGAAGCCGCGTACGCGCGCAATCCCGACCAGCCGGTGGTACGCAAGGCGGCACCCTCGCCGCAGGTTCGCTCCGAGGCGGGTCAGCGTCGCGGGTTCGGCGCGAATCGGCCGGTGCCGGCGCTGCTGATGAAGCGCCCGGCCGCGGCGCCCGCGGCCGACTCGGCCCCCGCGGTCGTGCCGGCCGCCGCATCGGAAGCCGAGAAGGCGTAACGCCGGACGAGATCCGCGGCCGACGATGCCGATGGTCGTCGTCGCGCTGTGCCGCGCGGGCTTCGAGCGCGAGGCCGCGCTCGACCTCGCCGCGATCGCGAATGCGGCGCGGCTCGCGATCCGCTGCGAAACGACGCCGGGCGAGGCGCGCGTCGTCGCGCACGTCGATGGCGACGATGCCGCGTCCTGGCATCGAGCAGCGGCCGGTCGCCCCCCGGTGTTCGTGCGGACGTCGTTCGTCGGCACCGGTCCGCACGTCCTCGCCGTCGATGGCGAGCGGCGCCCCGATCGCGTCGCCGCGCTGGTCGCCGCCTTCGACGCGCTCGCGCGCATGCCCGGTCACGAACCGCCGTGGCTCGCCCCCTGGATCGAGTACCCGGACACCAACGAGGGCAAGGCGCTCTCCCCGCTCGCGCAGATGCTCGATGCCCGTCTCGCGGCGGCCCTGCGCGAACGCGGCCTCGTGCGCGACGGCGCGGCGACACGCGCGCACGTGTCGCTCGTCGACGGCCGCCGCGCGTACGTCGGAACCTGCGCCGCCGGGCACGAGCCCAGGTGGCCGCTCGGCATCCCCCGACTGCGCATGCCGCGCGAGGCACCGTCCCGCTCGACGCTGAAGCTCGCCGAAGCGATCGCGGTGTTCCTGGGGCCACGCGAACGCGAACTCCTGCACATCGGCCAGGCGGCGGTCGACCTCGGCGCCGCACCGGGTGGCTGGACCTGGCAACTCGTCGCCCGCGGCCTCCAGGTCACCGCCGTCGACCACGGCGCGCTCTCGCCCGCGCTGGCGCGCGACGTCAACGTCGAGCACGTGCGCGCCGACGGTTTCGCGTGGCGTCCGCGGCGCCCGGTCGACTGGCTCGTCTGCGACATCGTCGAGCGGCCGTCGCGCGTCGCTTCGCTCGTCGCCGACTGGATCGCGTCGGGCGCGACCGCGCGCGCCGTCTTCAACCTGAAGCTGCCGATGAAGTCGCGCCACGACGAAGTCGCGCGTTGCGAAGCGCAGATGCGCTCGCGCTTCGAGAGCGCGGGTGTCGACGCCACGGTCGCCTTCCGGCACCTCTACCACGACCGCGAAGAGGTCACCGGTTACGTCGAGGCAGGAGGCCGCGGTCCGGGACGACGTCGCGATCGCGGTCGGCCGGCCCGCGCGACCTGAACGCGGGCCGCACGCTTCCGACTACGCGTCGTCGCCGCCGCGGTTCGCGCCAGCGCCGTCGGCGAGCGAGCCGCCAATGCGGCCGCCGGCATCGACCCACAGGTGCGGCAGCCCGAGGCCGGCGAGCCACGCCGGGCCATCGTCCTCCTTCAGCATCGCGATCGTCGCGGCGCTGCCCGCGACGACGCAGAGTTCGGCGGTCACGGACACCGCCGCGAGACCGCGCACCGGCATGCCGGTGCGCGGGTGGAGGAGGTGCCCGTAGCGCACGCCGTCGACGACGATGCACCGCTCGTAGTCGCCGCTCGACGCGAGGGCCCCGGCGCGAAGCCGCACCGACGCCAAGGCGGCACCGGCACCGTCCGGATCGCGCACGCCGATCCGCCACGGACCGCCGTCCGCGCGCGGCCCGACGATCGCGATGTCGCCACCGAGGTTCACGAGTCCGCCGGTCGCTCCCCACTCGCGCGCGAGCGCCGCCGAGCGGTCGGCGGCGTACTCCTTCACGATGCCGCCGAGGTCCAGTTCCATGCCGGGGACGGTGAAGCGCAGCGTCGGGCGCCGCCACAGGACCTTGTCCCAGCCGACGCGCGGCAGCAGCGCCGCGACGCGCGAGGGATCCGGCAGGCGGGCGCTCGCGAAGTCCCAGGCTTCGCGCAGCACCCCGGAGGTGATGTCGAAGAGGCCGCCGCTCTCGCGATGACAGGTCGCGGCGTAGTCGAGGAGACTCGCGGTCTCGTCGTCGACGTCGATCGTCCCCCCGACGGCGGCGACGCGATTGATGCCGCCGAGCACGCTCGCCGGCCGGTAGCGCGAGTGCCGCGCCTCGAGCGCTTCCACCAGCGCGACGATCGCGCCGGCGATCGATCGTGCCGCAGCGTCGTCGCCGGCGACGAGCTGGACCTCGCAGGGCGACCCCATCGCCCGGAAGGTGCTTCGGTATGCGGGAGGCAGCGTCATCGTCCGGGCGGATGCGCGTCGCCGGCACTCCGCGGCGCGCCTTCGCGCCGGCGGCGGCGCCGTGCCGTCATTCGTCGCTGATGAGCCCGAGCCGCCGGTAGATCGGCCGGATGTCGACCGCGAGGCGCGGCAGCGCGCGCAGGAACACGAGCGCGCCCAGCACGCACACGAGGCCATTGATGAGGAACGTCGCCTCGACGCCGATCCGCGCGGCGAGCGCCCCCGCGCACATGTGCCCGATCGGCGCGACTCCGAGGAACGCGAGCGTGTAGAAGCCGGCCACGCGGCCGCGCAGGCGATCCTCGACGATGGTCTGGAGGATCGAGTTCGACGACGCCGCGGCGAGGATCAGGCCCCCGCCCACCACGACCATCAGCGCGAGCGCGGGCGGCAGGACGCCGAGGTGCGAGAACGCCGCCAATGCCAGCCCGCTCGCGAGCGACGCCCCGCCGATCACGCGCCCCAGCCCCCGTACCGACGCACGCCCCGCGAGCCACGCGGTACTCGCGAACGCGCCGAGGCCGGCCGCCGCGAGCAGGAACCCCAGTGTCTGCGGACCGCCCTGGAAGCGGACCTCCGCGTAGATCGGCATCAGCGAGCTGTAGGGCGTGATCGTGAACGCCTGCGTCGCGACGAGCGCGAGGAGCGCGCGCGCGGGAGGAAATCCGATCGCGTAACGCGCGCCTTCGACGTAGCTTCGCCACCAGGATGCATCGCGCCTGCCCGCCGGTTCCGCCGGCCAGCGCATGCGCAGGAGCGACGCGAGCACGGCGAGGAACGACACGGCGTTGATCGCGAAGCACACCGCCTCGCTCGTCACCGCGAGCACCAGTCCCGCGACCGCGGGCCCGACGACGCGCGCGCCGTTCACCATCATCGAATTGAGCGCGATCGCGTTGGCGAGATCGGCGCGATCGTCGACGAAGCGGACGTAGGAGGACTGGCGCAGCACGACGTCGAAGGTCTGCACCACCGACAGGAACAACGCCAGCGCGATCAGATGGGCGACTTCGATCCTCCCCGTCCAGGCCAGGATCGCGAGCGCGGCGGCCTGCAACATCAGCAGCGACTGGGTGACGAGGAGCGCGTGCCGCTGGTCGACGCGGTCGACGAGGACGCCCGCGAACGTGCCGAGGGTGAGCATGCCGACGTTCGCGCAGAACGCGACCAGTCCCAGCAGGAACGGCGAACCGGTGAGGCGCCAGGTGAGCCAGCCCATCGCGACCTGCTGCGCCCAGGTGCCGATCAGCGAGACGCCCTGCCCGGCGAAGAACAGCCGGTAGTTGCGGTGGCGCAGCGACCGGAACGTCTGATGCGCGCGCTCGGCGAGCCGTTCGATCATCGCGACCCCGCGCACGCGGTGCCGGTCAGGTCTGGTCGTGCCCGATCCACTTCGCGACCGTGGGCGCGACGTACGCCCCGAAACGGTCGAGGAGCCGGTCCGGCTCGCGCTCGACCACCAGCATCGAGCGGTGCTCGGGCTTCAGGAACGCCGCGGCGGCGGCGGCATCGACGAAGGCGACGAGCTTGTCGTAGTAGCCGGCGGCGTTGAGGACGCCGCAGGGCTTCGCGTGCCAGCCGAGTTGGGCCCAGGTCCAGATCTCGAAGAGTTCCTCGCAGGTGCCGAGCCCGCCGGGAAGCGCGACGAACGCGTCGGCGAGCTCGGCCATCCTCGCCTTGCGCTCGTGCATCGACGCGGTGACGACGAGTTCGGTGAGTCCGCGATGCGCGAGTTCCTTCTTCATCAGCGCCTCGGGGATGACGCCGGTCACCCTCCCGCCGGCTTCGAGCGCCGCGTCGGCGACGACCCCCATCAGGCCGACCCGACCGCCGCCGGTGACGACCCCGATGCCGCGCCCGGCGAGCGCGCGGCCCATCGCCCGGGCCGCCACCGCGTACGCGGGATCGTTCCCCCGGTTCGCCCCGCAGTAGACGCAGACGCGCGCGAGCGGCATCAGAGGGAGAGCCGCTGCAACTGCTCGTCCAGCTTCGCGAGCGTGGCTTCGAAACCCGCGAGCCGCGCGCGCTCCTGCTCGACCACCGCGGCCGGAGCACGCGCGACGAATTGTTCGTTGGCGAGCTTGGCGCGTGCCTTCGACGCTTCGCCGTCGAGGCGCGCGCGCTCCTTCGACAGCCGTTCCCGCTCCGCCGCGGGATCGACCTTCACGTCGAGCATGAGCTTGAGCGTCCCGACGATCTCGACCGGGGCATCGACGTCGGGCAGCGCATCGACCATCCGGAAATCGGACAGCCGCGCGAGCGCCATCGCGAACGGCCGGAACTCGTGCACGCGCGACGCGGCGGGTCCGCCCGACACCAGCATGTCGACCTTGGCGCCCGGCGCGAGGCCCATCGCCGAGCGCAGCGAGCGCGCCGCGTTCACGATGGCCTTGAGCGAATCGACGCGCGCCGCGTCGGCCGGAAACCGGAACGCGTCGTTCGGCTTCGGGAACGGCGCGCGCGAGATCGACCCGCCGGGCTTCCCGGCGAGCGGTGCGACCTTCTGCCACAGCTCCTCGGTGATGAACGGCATGATCGGATGCGCGAGCCGCAGCGTCGCCTCGAGTTCGCGTACCAGCACCGCGCGCGTGCGCGCGGCCGCCTTCGCGTCGCCCGATCGCTCGGCTTCCGCGAGTTCCACCTTCGCGAGTTCCACGAACCAGTCGCAGTACTCGTCCCAGACGAACTCGTAGAGCGCCTTCGCCGCGAGGTCGAAGCGGTAGCCCGCGAGCGCGTCGATGACGTCCGCCTTAGCCCGCTGGACCCGTCCGAGGAGCCAGCGGTCGATGAACGACAACTCGGCGGGCACGAGGTCCCCGGCGTGCACCTCCCGGCCCTCGACGTTCATCAGCACGAAGCGCGTCGCGTTCCACAGCTTGTTGCAGAAGTTGCGGTAGCCCTCGCAGCGGTCGAGGTCGAAGTTGAGCGTGCGCCCGAAGGTCGCGAGGCTCGCGAAGGTGAAGCGCAGCGCGTCGGCGCCGAACGACGGGATGCCGTCGGGAAACTGCCTGCGCGTCCGCTTCGCGATCGACTCCGCCTGCCGCGGATCGAGCATGTTCGCGGTGCGCTTGGCCACGAGGGCCTCGAGGCCGATTCCGTCGATCAGGTCGATCGGGTCGAGCACGTTGCCCTTCGACTTCGACATCTTCTGGCCTTCCTCGTCGCGCACGATCGCGTTGATGTACACGTCGCGGAACGGGATGCGGCCGGTGAACCACGTGGTCATCATCACCATCCGGGCGACCCAGAAGAAGATGATGTCGAAACCGGTCACGAGCGTCGACGACGGCAGGAAGGTCCGCAGGTACGGGTTGGCGGCGTCCTTCTCCGGGTCGCCGGTCCAGCCGAGCGTCGAATGACACCACAGCGCCGAACTGAACCACGTGTCGAGCACGTCGGGGTCGCGCGTGAAGCTCTCCGGCTCGCGTCCGAGCGCGGCGCGCGCCTTGGCGCGCGCTTCCGCCTCGGTGCGCGCGACGTGGCAGCCGCCGGTCTCGTCGTACCACGCGGGGATCTGGTGGCCCCACCACAACTGCCGCGAGATGCACCAGTCCTGCAGGTTGCGGATCCAGTGCAGGTAGGTGGCGAGCCACTCGCCCGGGACGAAACGCAGGTGCTCGCCGCGCCCGGGACCGTCGCCGGGCAATCCACCGGCGTCGACCGCCGCGAGGCAGACGTCACGGATCGAGCACCCGGGAAAGTACGGATGGTTCGCCGGCCCGGGCTTGGTCGTCGCGACGAACCACTGGTCGGTCAGCGTCGGCTCCACCACCTCGCCGGTGCGACCGCAGCGCGGCACCACCATCCTGTGGGCCTTCTCCGAAACGACGAGGCCCAGGTGCGCGAGGTCCGCGAGCACCGCCTTGCGCGCGACGTAGCGGTCCATGCCCCGGTACTTCTCCGGCGCGTTCGCGTTGACCTTCGCCTCGAGATCGAGGATCGCGAGCACCGGCAGTCCGTGCCGCTGCCCGACCTGCCAGTCGTTGAAATCGTGCGCCGGCGTGATCTTGACCACGCCGGTGCCGAACTCGCGGTCGACGTACTCGTCGCCGATCACCGGGATGTCGCGGCCGGCGAGCGGGAGGCGCACGTTCTTCCCGATCAGGTGGCGATAGCGCTCGTCCTCCGGATGCACGGCGACCGCGGTGTCGCCGAGCATCGTCTCCGGTCGCGTCGTCGCGACGACGAGCGAACCCGAACCGTCCGCGAGCGGGTAGCTCAGTTCCCAGAGCTTCCCCTGCTCTTCCTCGCTGTCGACCTCGAGGTCCGACACGGCGGTGCCGAGTTTGGGGTCCCAGTTCACCAGCCGCTTGCCGCGGTAGATGAGGCCGTCCTCGTGCAGGCGCACGAAGGTCTCGACGACCGCGGCGGACAGGCCCTCGTCCATCGTGAACCGCTCGCGCGTCCAGTCGCCGGACGCGCCCAGGCGCCGCATCTGCCGCGTGATCGCGCCGCCGGAGGCTTCCTTCCACGACCAGACCCGCTCGACGAACGCCTCGCGCCCGAGATCGCGGCGCGTCGTGCCTTCGGCGACGAGTTGCTGCTCGACGACGATCTGGGTCGCGATGCCCGCGTGATCGGTGCCGACCTGCCAGAGCGTGTCGTCGCCGCGCATCCGGTGCCAGCGGACCAGCACGTCCATCAGCGTCTGCTGGAACGCGTGCCCCATGTGCAGCGTCCCGGTGACGTTCGGCGGCGGAAGCTGCAGGCAGTACGGAGCGGCGCCCGGTTTCAGCGACGGCGCGAACACGCCCCCCGACTCCCACAGCGGATACCACTTCGCCTCGACGGCGTGCGGTTCGAAGCTCTTCGCGAGTTCCATGGCGGCGCCGTCGATCGAGGTACGGCGGGCAAAAGGGGGGAATTTTACCAGAGCGCCGCACAAGCCCCGGAGAATCAAGTCCTTGCGCGCATGTCCGCTTGTAGGCCACCGAACACGGCGCGATGCGCGCGCCGATTTGTGGCAAGGTTCGGGGATTCGCGCCGGGGCGGCACCTCCGACCGCCCTCGGCGCGACCCCGGCCACGACGACGGAGCGCATGCAATGCCGACTTCCCAGGAAACCGACCTGAAACTCATCATGCTCGCACTGGCGGAGGTGCTCGAGCGCATCACCGAACTCCAGAACCAGAAAATCCTGGAATCGATGATGGAGGAGAAGGCGCGCGGCGTGTTCGCTCCGACGAGCATGACGGCGCTCGAACTGCGCAAGCGCGCGCGCGAGCAGGGAGCGTCCTAGTCCGGTCGCGGCCGCGGGGGGTATCTCCGCGGACCGGTGCGCCGCGTTCGTCCGCCTAACGCCCCGAACGCCAGCGATCGATCTCGCGCTCGATCGCCTCCGCGACATAGGCGCGCAGGATCTCGCCGACGTGCTGGTTGATCGCGTCGACGAGATCGGCGCTCGCGCGGTCGACGATGGGCTTCAGCCGTTCACCGAGACGCTCGCGCAGGCCGGCATCGGTGAACATGTCGATCCGCTGCAGCACCTGCATGCGGATCTCCTCGGCGAGCGCTTCGCGCTCGGCTCCGGTCGGAACGTCGCGCTGGCCCGACGAACCGGGCACCACGCCCGCCTCGCCGGGTTCGGGCGGCTGTGCGGGATGCGTACCGGATTCGACGTCTCCGGTCGGCGTGTCGATCGGCGCCGCCACCGGCAACGGACGCTGACCGCCGTCGGTTGCGTCGGTCCCGGGAGCGCGAGCGGCGGCCTGTTCGACCAACGCGGGCCCGACCGCAAGTGGTTCGAAACGCCCCTCAGCCGGATCCACCCTGCGAATGGTGACGTCGGGATCGATCGGTTCGGGAAGGAAGTCCTCGATGTCGGGCGTCGGCTCGACCCGCCACGCGGCGGAAGAACTCCCGGACATTCCCGAAGGTCGCTCCGCGCGAACCTCGGGCATCGCCGGCGGCACCAGCACCACCGAAGGCGGCGACACGCCGAAGACGCTCTCTTCGCCGGCAGGCTGCTCCAGCCAGTCGGACGGCTCCCCTTCGTCGATCGCGGGGGCCGCCACCTCGATCTCGTCGACCGCTTCGGTCAGCACCGGAAATTCGTCGTCGTCCGCAGCGACCGCGTCCTCGAGCAGCGGGATGTCCTCGTCGGCCGCGGCTGCGTGGCGCTCGGCGACCGGCATTTCGATCGCAGGTGGAGTCGAAACCGATGCGTCGACCGGCGACTCGGCGGGTGGCCTCGGGAGCGGACCGACGATGCGCGGTCCGGGGTCGATGACCGGCGCAGCGGCATGCCGCACCGGGGGTTCAGGCGCCGCGGGCAGCGACGTCGCGCGCGCGGACTCCTGGCGATTGCGGCGCATCAGCGCGTCGGCCTGCTCGAGCAGTTCGCGCGCCGTCGGCATCGTCAGGTACGTTCGCCCACCGCGTGGTGGGCCATCGCGTAGCCGTGGTCGCGGTAGAACTTCCAGCGGCGCCGACCGGCCTCGGCGAGCGCGGTTTCGCGGCCCACGACGTCGGCCAGGCGCTCGAAACGGCTGAAGAACGGCGGCGGTTCGGGATGCAGGTTGACGAGCACGCAGGCCGGTCCGTCGTGCTCGAGGCGCTCGTCGACGAGAACCGGCGTCTCGGCCGCGAGCGGACTTCCCAACCGGCAATGCGGCACGAAGGCCGTCGCCGGCACCGTCCACAGGCGCCGGTCGAGCGCATCGGTCGTCGCACGGTCGGGCGTCAGCACGCGCACGAAGCCGTGCTGCTTCCATGCCTTCGCGACGAGGCGCGCCGCGACGTCGATCGCGTCGTCCGCGCCGGTGTAGAAATCGATCGACGTCATCGTCCGGCGCGGTCGGTCAGGTGGCCCCGGCTTCCCCGCCGAGAAGCCAGGTCACGAGGAGCGGCACCGGGCGGCCGGTCGCGCCCTTCTCCTTGCCCTCGCGCCAGGCGACGCCGGCGATGTCGAGGTGCGCCCAGTCGTACTTGCGCGCGAACTTCGAGAGGAAGCAGGCCGCGGTGATGCTGCCTCCCGCGCGGCCGGCGACGTTGGCGAAGTCGGCGAAGTTGCTCTCGAGCCCTTCGTGGTAGTCGTCCCACAGCGGCATCGGCCAGGCGCGATCGTGGGCGTCCTCGCCGGCCGCGACCAGCGCGCGCGACAGCGTGTCGCTGTTGCTGAACACGCCGCAAGCCACGTGGCCGAGCGCGACCACCATCGCGCCGGTCAAGGTCGCGATGTCGATGACCGCCTCGGGTTCGAAACGCTCGGCGTAGGTGAGCGCATCGGCGAGAATCAACCGTCCCTCGGCGTCGGTGTTGAGCACTTCGATCGTCTGGCCGGACATGCTCTTCACGATGTCGCCGGGTTTGGTCGCGCTGCCCGACGGCATGTTCTCGCAGGTCGGGATCAGGCCGACCAGATCGACCGCCGGCCCGAGTTCCGCGACGGCGCGGAACACCCCGAGCACCGAGGCCGCGCCGCCCATGTCGAACTTCATCTGGTCCATGTCGGGCGCGGGCTTGATCGAGATGCCGCCGGTGTCGAAGGTGATGCCCTTGCCGACGATCACGACCGGTTTCGACTTCTTCGGCGCGTTGCGGTACTCGAGGACGATGAAGCGCGGCGGTTCCGCGCTCCCGCGGGAGACCGAGAGGAACGAGCCCATGCCGAGCGCCTCGATCGCCTCCTTCCCGAGCACCTCGACCTTGACGGCGGGGAACTCCGACGCGAGCTTCTCCGCCGCCTCGCCCAGGTAAGTCGGCGTGCACACGTTGCCCGGCAGGTTGCCGAGGTCGCGCGCGAACTCGACGCCGTGGGCGATGGCGAGTCCGCGCGCGACGGACCGCTCGCCCGCGGCGAGGTCGGAGCGCTGCGGCACCGACAGCGTGAGCTTGCGCAACGGCCGGCGCACCTCGGCCGGCTCGCTCTTCATCTGGTCGAACCGGTAGACCGCCTCCATCGCGACACAGACGGCGTGCTCGACGCGCCAGGCCACCTCGCGGCGCTTGACCTTCTCCTCGGTCAGGTAGACGACGGCCTCGTAGGATCCGGTCTCGTTCAGCAGTTTCACCGCGGCGAGGACCGCCTTGCGGAACTCGCGGTCGCGGAAGTCGCGTTCCTTGCCGAGCCCGACCAGCAGCACCCGATCGGCGAGCGTCCCGCGAACGTTGTGGAGGAGCAGCGTCGAGCCGAGCTTGCCCTCCATGTCGCCGCGCCGGATGATCTCGCCGATGTATCCGTTCGACGCCCGGTCGACGAGTTCCGCCGACAGCGACAGTTTCCGGTTGTCGAACACGCCGACGACGACGCAGGCGCTCCGCTGCTTCTCGGGGCTGCCGCTTTTTATGGTAAATTCCATCGATCGTCCTTCGATTCCCGCAATCGGGCCCTTGGCACACATTATTGCCGTTAGGGCCGTTTCGGCGCATTATCGACAAATGCCGGCGAAAAAGTCAAAACTTTTCCCGCCGTCATGATCTTCCGCCGCACGCTCGTCCGCGAGCTCACGGCCACGGCGATCGGCCTGTCGATCGTCCTGGTCGCCATCCTGTTCACCAACCTCGTGCTGCGCCTGCTCGCCCGGGCGGCCGGCGGGGCGGTGGCGCCCGACGGCATCCTGGCGCTGCTCGGGTTCAACGCGCTCTATTACCTGAACGTGCTGCTGGCGGTCGCGCTGTTCCTGACCGTGCTGCTCACGCTGTCGCGCTGGTACCGCGACAGCGAGATGATCGTCTGGATGGCCTCGGGCCAGTCGATGACGGCGCTGCTGAAACCGGTCCTCTGGTTCTCCGCGCCGTTCCTGGTCGCGATCCTCGTCCTCTCGCTGTTCCTGTCGCCCTGGGCGGAACGGCGCAAGCTCGAGTTCGAACGCCAGCTCGAGTCGCGCGACGAACTCGCGTTCGTCACGCCGGGCCTGTTCCGCGAGTTCTCGCGTGCGAAGCTCGTCGTGTTCCTCGAGAGCATCAACACCTTCGACGGGACGATCCGCGGCGTCTTCCTGCACTCGATCGACGACGACAAGCCGGCGACGACCGTCGCGCGCGCGGCCCGCCTCGCCGAGGGGACCGACGGCGCGCGCTACGTCGTGCTCGAGGACGGACGGCGCTACGAGGGCACGCCGGGCAGCCCGGAGTTCCGGATCATCGAGTTCGAACGGCTGGGCCGCGTGATCGAGCCTGCCGTGGCGCGCGCGATCCCGATCACGCGCAAGACGATCCCGACCGAGGTGCTGTTCACGAGCGACGGCGCGTTCGAGCGCGGCGAGCTCTTCTGGCGCGTCTCGGTGCCGGTGCTCGCGCTGATGCTGACGCTGCTCGCGATCCCGCTCTCGAACGTCAACCCGAGGCTCGGCCGCTCGTTCAACCTCGTCGCGGCGGCGTTCCTCTACATGCTCTACACGAACTGCCTCAACATCGTGCAGAGCCTGATCGCGCAGGGCAGGCTCGACTTCTGGATCGGGCTCGTCGTGCCGCACGCGATCGCGCTCTTCGTGGTCGTGGTGCTGTTCCGGCACCAGATGTCGGTGTTCGGACTGTTCCGCAGGCCGCCGCCACCGGGACCGCCGGCGTCCGTCGGAGCCTGACGTGCGCACGCTCACGCGCTACATCGGCCGGGACGTCCTCTTCGCGACGCTCGCGGTGTTCGCCGCGCTGCTGTCGCTGTTCGCGTTCTTCGACCTGGTCAACGAGCTGTCCGACGTCGGCAAGGGCGGCTACACGATCTCGAGCGCGATGGTCTACGTGGCGCTGCACCTCCCGTCGCGCGTATACGAGCTCTTCCCGGTCGCGGCCCTGATCGGAACGTTGTTCGGGCTCGCGCAGCTCGTCGCGAATTCCGAGTACACGGTGATGCGCGCCTCCGGCGCGTCGCTGTGGGGGGTCGGCTGGGCGGTGGTGCGCGTGGGGATCCCGCTCGCGGTCCTCACCTTCCTCGCCGGCGAGTTCGTCGCGCCGCCCGCGGAGCGCCTGGCGCAGACGCTCCGGGTCGCCGCGAAAGGCGAGAGCTCGCGCGTCTTCGCGCAGCAGTTCGCGTCGGGGTTCTGGTTCCGGCAGGACCGCATGTTCGTCAACATCCGCACGGTCCTCGCCGACCTCACGCTCTCCGGCGTGCGCATCTACGAGTTCGACGACGCGATGCGGCTCACCGCGGCGCGCGCCGCCGAGAGCGGCCGCTTCGTCGCGGATGGCCGCTGGGAGCTCACCAACGTCGAGTCGACGGAGATCGAAGGCGACCGCGCCCGCGCCACGACCGCGGCGACCTGGACCTGGCACACGGTGCTGCGCCCGTCGCTCCTGACCGTCTACCAGGTCGCGCCCGAGCGTCTCGAACTCGCGACGCTGTGGGACAACATCCGCGTGCTGGGCGCGGGCGGCGCCGCGAAGACCAGCCGGTTCGAGATCGCGTTCTGGAACAAGATCTTCTATCCGTTCGCCGTGCTGGCGATGATGATCGTCGCGCTGCCGTTCGCGCATTTCCAGCGGCGCCAGGGCGGCGTCGGCTTCCGGATGTTCACCGGAACCATGCTCGGCCTCGCGTTCTTCCTGATCGGCCGCCTGTTCTCGAGCCTCGGCGTGCTGAACGACTGGCCGCCGCTGGTCTCGGCGGTCCTGCCGCTCCTGATCTTCGGGGGCGTCGCAGTCGGCATGCTCGTGTGGATCGAGCGGCGGTGAATCCGGGTCAGGGCCGCCGTTCTCGCGACAGCCCGCGAGAATGACGGCCTCAGCCGGACCGCGCGGACCCGGATGCAAAGGGCCCCGCAGCGCGGGGGCCTTCACGTTGCGGCTGGGGCGCCTTACGCGGCTTCCGGCGCCGGAGGCGTCACGTTCGCGTACTTGTGCTGGCGCTCGCCCTTCGTCGTGAAGCTGACGGTGCCGTCGACGAGCGCGTAGAGCGTGTGGTCCTTGCCGATGCCGACGTTGGCGCCCGGGTGGAGCTTCGTCCCGCGCTGGCGCACGATGATGCCGCCGGCGCGGATCGCCTCGCCGCCGTACACCTTCGTGCCGAGCATCTTCGGATTGGAGTCGCGGCCGTTGCGCGAGCTGCCGCCTGCCTTCTTGTGTGCCATGGTGTCCTCCTCAGCCGACGATGGCGTCGATCTCGAGCTCGGTGTAGCCCTGACGATGCCCCTGATGCTTCTGGTAGTGCTTGCGCCGGCGCATCTTGAAGATCTTCACCTTCTCGCCGCGTCCGTGCGCGAGCACGGTCGCCTTCACCGAGGCGCCGGCGAGCGTGGGTTGGCCGAGTCGGACGCTTTCGCCTTCGCCGACCATCAACACCTGGTCGAGAATCACTTCCGCGCCCACGTCCGCCGGTATCTGTTCTACCTTGAGTTTGTCGCCGGCGACGACGCGATACTGCTTGCCGCCGGTTTTTACGACCGCGTACATGGTTGGCTCCGGGTTGGTGCTGGAGGGGTTTCCCGCGCGGGCCTCGCAGGCCGATTGCGGAAAGCCTTGAATTATAGCGCCTTTCGGGAGAGGCTGTCAAAACGGGTCGTCCCGCCGCCGCCGCGGCGCCGCGGGCGCGGCGCCGCGGCGTCCGCGTCGGCTACAATCCGCCCGGCCCGTGTCCCGTCCGGCGCGGCCCATGGCCACGCGCCGCTCGCCGCCCTTCCGAAGCCCCGGCCTTGCTCCCCGACTTCCTGAAAGCCTCGATCGGCGCCGACATGGCGCGCGTGGACACGGTCCTGCGGCAGGGCCTCGCCTCCGAGGTCGTGCTGATCCGCCAGATCGCCGAGTACATCGTCGGCGGCGGCGGCAAGCGACTGCGTCCCGCCCTGCTCCTGCTCGCGGCGAGGGCCTGCGGCGACCCCGGCGGCCATCGCCACGTGCTCGCGGCGGTCGTCGAGATGATCCACACCGCGACGCTGCTCCACGACGACGTCGTCGACGAATCGTCGCAGCGGCGCGGCCGCGCGACCGCCAACGCCGCGTTCGGCAACGCGGCCTCCGTGCTCGTCGGCGACTTCCTCTATTCGCGCGCGTTCCAGTTGATGGTCGGCCTCTCGTCGATGCGCGTGCTCGAGATCCTGTCCGAGGCGACCAACGTCATCGCCGAAGGCGAGGTGCTGCAACTGATGCACGCCGGCGACGCCACGCTCGACGAGGCCGGCTATCTCGAGGTGATCCGCCGCAAGACCGCGAAGCTCTTCGAGGCGTCCGCCCGCCTGGGGGCGGTGCTCGGCCGGCACGACTCGACGCGGGAGGAGGCGTTCGCGAGCTACGGCCGGCACCTCGGCAGCGCGTTCCAGATCATGGACGACGTGCTCGACTACACCGGCGACGCGCAGGCGATCGGCAAGAATCTCGGCGACGACCTCGCCGAGGGCAAGATGACGCTGCCGCTGATCCGCGCGCTCGAGATCGGATCGGCCGAGGTCCGTTCCCGCATCCGGCACGCGATCGAAGGCGGCGGGCGCATCGACGATTTCGCGCAGGTGTCGGCGGCCCTCGACGAGGCGGGCGCGATCGCCTACGCGCGCGAGTGCGCCCGGCGCGAGGCGCAGGTCGCTGCCGAGGCGCTCGCTCCCTGGGCCGGCGAACCGGACGTCGGGACTCTGATACAATTGGCGACTTTCTCGGCGGATCGAACGAACTGACGCGATCCGCCTGGGGCCTCGGGGTGTAGCTTAGCCTGGTAGAGCGCTACGTTCGGGACGTAGAGGCCGGAGGTTCGAATCCTCTCACCCCGACCATTCCCGTGCCTTGATCGACGCCGCCGCGGCCTGCCGCCGCGGCGTTTTCGTTCGAGCCGGCCTCAACCGGGCGATTCGGACCGCTCCAGCGTCACGATCGCACCTCCGCGCTTCGCCGCGACGTGCAGCGGATCGCCGTGGCGCGGCGGACGGATCAGGAGTTCGCCGCCTTCCGGGATCACGGCGAGCGAGACGAGGTAGCTGCCGTCGTCGTCGCGCCACGCGGTCCCGACGCGCTCGAGCGTCTCGTCCGCGGCCGAGAGCGGACGCCGCGCCCCCGCGCGGCGTCCGCCTCGAGTCCGCGCTCGCAAGACGATCGCGAACACGGGCATCCATTCGTTGGGGGGAAGGTTCATCCGGGGTTCCATGGCGCGGCGCGGGTCCGCCGCTCGACGCCATGATGGCGGCGCGGCCCGCCGCCCGGAGGCGACGATTCCGCATCGCCGCTCCGGAGCATTCGTCGCGGAGCGCGACGCGATCAGGCCGACAGCAGGTCGGCCAGCGCGCAGGCGACGACCGCCGTCGCGCGGCGCAGGTCTTCGAGGACGAGATGCTCGTCGGCGCGTTTCGCGTTCGCCTCGAGGATCGTGCGCGGGCCCGCGCCGTACATCACGATCGGCACGCCGTGCTCGCCGTACAGGCGCGCGTCGGCGTAGAGCGGCACGCCGACCGCCGGGATCGGCACGCCGAAGATGCGCTCGGCGTGGACCCGCAGCGCGCCGACGAGCTTCTCGTGGCCGGGTCGCGGCTCGAGCGCGCGCGCGAGCAGGAGCCTGCGGATGTCGACGCGCACGCCCGGATGCGCGAGCGCGATCGACTCGATCCGCGCGCGCAGCGCGGCCTCGACCGCGTCGGGCCGCTCCTCGGGGATCATGCGGCGGTCGAGCTTCAGCACGACGCGATCGGGCACGACGTTGGTGTTGATGCCGCCCTCGATGCGGCCGACGACGAGCGTCGGCGAATCGATGCCCGGGACCGACGACTTCACCGTCTCGAGCCGGTCGGCCTCCGCGTAGAGCCCGTCGAGGATCGCCGCCGCCGCGCGCAGCGCGTCGACGCCGGTCTTCGGCATCGATCCGTGCGCGGCCCTGCCGTGCACGGTCACCTCGAGTTGCAGGCAGCCGTTGTGCGCGGTGACGATCGCGTAGCTGAACGAGGCGGCGATCGCGTAGTCCGGCTTCGTGAGGCCGTGCGACAGGAGCCAACCCGGACCGGCGAGGCCGCCGAACTCCTCGTCGTAGGTGAAATGCAGCTCGACCGCGCCGCGGAGCTTCGCGCCGTTCCGCTGCGCCGCGCGCAGCGCCTCCAGCGCGAACGTGTAACTCGCGATGTCGGACTTCGACACGGCCACTCCGCGCGCGTACATGCGCCCGTCCTCGACGACGCCTTCGTAGGGGGGCTTCGTCCAACCCTCGCCGGGAGGCACGACGTCGCCGTGCGCGTTCAGCGCGATCGTCGGGCCGCCCGCGCCGAAGCGGTGGCGCACGATCAGGTTGACGACGCTCGCCATGCCGTAGTCGTTCAGGAAGGAGGGGGGAACCGGGTGGCGCTCGACCTCGTGGCCGAGTGCTTCGAGGAGTTCCGCGGCCTTCGCCGCGGCCGGCGCGTTGTCGCCGGGCGGCGTGTCGGAGGGCACGCGCACGATGTCGCGCAGGAACGCGATCTGACGGCCGTGGTGCGCGTCGACGTGCGCGACGAGGGCGGCGTGGAGCGCGCCGCGCACAGCCGTGGGTTCGCTGTCGGATCGCGCGGTCATCGCTGCGGCGGCTCGTAGTGTTCGAGGAAGTCGAGCAGCACCGCGGTGGCGATCTCGGCGTCCTCGGCGCTCATCGTCTCGTCGGGGTGGTGGCTGATGCCGTTGGCGCCGCAGCGCACGAACAGCATGGCGATCGGGCAGACCGGCGGGAACGCCATCGCGTCGTGGCCGGCGCCGGAGGCGAGGCGCCGCACCGGCACGCGCTGGCGGGCGATCGACGCCGCGAGCGCGTCCTGCAGCGCGCCGTCGCAGGGCGCGGCGGGAAGCTCGTAGAACTCGTCGACCCCGACCTCGACGCGCCGGCGTTCCGCGATCGCCGCGAACGCCTCGCGCAGCTCCGCCACGGCGGCGCGTCGCGCACCATCGGACGCAGAACGCAGATCGACGGTGAACGTCACGTCCTGCGGTATCACGTTGATCGCGCCCGGGGCGACGGTCATGACGCCGACGGTGCCGACGAGCGCCACGCCGTCCCGTCCCGGCGACGACGCAATGCGTTCGACCGCGAGCGCCATCTCCGCGGCGGCGGCGAGCGCGTCGCGCCGCGCGCCCATCGGCACCGTGCCCGCGTGGCCCGCGAGTCCGGTGACCGTCACGCGGATGCGGCTGCCGCCGGCGATCGCGGTCACGACGCCCACCGGCAATCCGGCGTCGAGCAGCACCGGCCCCTGTTCGATGTGCGATTCGACGTAGGCGATGACGTCACGGCCACGCCGGTCGAGGCCGCGCCAGCCGTCCGGATCGCCGCCGAACGCGACCAGCGCTTCGCGCAGCGTCGTCCCGCCGGCGTCCTTCACGTCGAGCCAGGCCGGGTCGAAGCTGCCGCCCATCGCCTTGCTGCCGACGAGCGTCACGCCGAACCGGACGCCCTCCTCGTCGGCGAACGCGACGACCTCGAACGTGAACGGCAGGCGCTTGCCCCGCGACGACAGGTCCCGCACGCACGCGATCGCGGTCAGGATGCCGAAGAGGCCGTCGTAGCGTCCGGCGTTGCGCACGCTGTCCATGTGCGAACCGGACATGACGGTCGGAGCTTCCGGCGCCTCGGCTCGATAGCGGCCGACGACGTTGCCGAGCGCATCGTAGCCCGCCTCCATGCCGGCGTCGCGCATCAAGCCGAGCAGGTATCCGCCGGCTTGCCGGTGCTCCGGCGTCAGGTAGCGCCGCGTGATGCGCGGAGCGTCCTCGCTGAACGCCGCGAGATCGTCCGCCTGCCGCAGAATGTCCTGTCCGAATCGCACCCGGCCTCCGTGCCCGGTCCGTCTCGGGCGTTTGACTTCCATTTTACCTACCGGGTAACGTCGCGGTCATGCCTTCGCTCGATGAACTGAACCGCGCGGCGCCCGACGAGTTCTCGCGCGCCTTCGGGCCGGTCTACGAGCGCTCGCCCTGGGTCGCGGAGCGCGCCTGTGCGCGGCGCCCGTTCGCATCGCGGCTCGACCTGGAACTCGCGCTCTGCGGCGTCGTGCGGTCGGCGTCCGAGGCCGAGAAGCTCGCGCTGATACGCGCGCACCCCGAGCTCGCGGGCCGCGAGGCCCGCGATGGAGCGCTCACGCGCGAATCCGTGCGCGAGCAGGCCTCGGCGGGACTGGGCACGCTCGAGGCGCACGAGGCCGCGGAGCTGCGGCGGCTGAACGCCTGCTACCAGGAGCGCTTCGGCTTCCCGTTCGTCATCTGCGCACGGCTGAATCGCAAGGACGCGATCATCGGCACGCTGCGTGCGCGCCTCGCCAACACGCGCGAACAGGAGATCGCGAACGCGGTCGCGCAGATCGGCGAGATCGCGCGGCTTCGTCTCCTCGACCTCCTTCCCTGACGATGGCGAAACTCTCCACGCACGTCCTCGACACCTGGCAGGGGCGCCCCGCAGCCGGCGTGAGAGTCGACCTCTACGCGCTCGAGGCGGCCGGACCGCGGCTCATCGTCACGACGCGCACCAACGCCGACGGCCGCACCGATGCGCCGCTTCTCCAGGGCGACGCGGTGAAACGCGGCCGCTACCGGCTGGTCTTCCACCTCGGCGAACACTACCGCTCGATCGGTGTCACGCTCGCTGACCCTCCGTTCCTCGATGTCGTGCCGATAGAGTTCGGCATCGCGGACGAGCGCGGCGGCTACCACGTGCCGCTGGTCTGCACGCCCTTCGCGTACTCGACCTACCGCGGCAGCTGATGGAGGCCTACGCCGTCGAGTGGCTGGGATTCCTCGGCCGCTGGTTCCACATGATCGCCGGCATCGCCTGGATCGGCGCATCGTTCTACTTCATCTGGCTCGACGGGCATCTGCTCCCGCCGCGGGACGCGGAGGAGACACGCCGGCTCGGCCTGTCGGGCGAGGTGTGGGCGCTGCACGGCGGCGGCTTCTACCGCGCGCAGAAGTTCGCGGTGGCGCCGCCCGCGTTGCCCGAGCCGCTGCACTGGTTCAAGTGGGAGGCGTACACCACCTGGCTGTCGGGCATGTTCCTGCTCGGGCTCGTCTACTACTGGGGCGCCGAGATCACGCTGATCGATCGCTCGGTCGCCGACCTCGGCCAGGGCGCGGCGATCGCCTTCGGCCTCGTGTTCCTCGCCGGCGGCTGGGTCGTCTACGACCTCCTGTGCCGTTCGCCGCTCGGCAGGCGCGAGCCCGTGCTCGCCGCGGTGATGCTCGTGCTGTGCGCGATCGCGGCCTACGCGCTCACCCACCTCTACTCGGGTCGCGGCGCGTTCATCCACTTCGGCGCGATGCTCGGCACGATCATGGCCGCGAACGTGCTCTTCGTGATCATGCCGGGCCAGCGCGAGATGGTGAAGGCGAAGGTCGAAGGTCGCGTTCCGGATCCGTCGCACGGCGCGCGCGGCAAGCAGCGCAGCGTCCACAACACCTACTTCACGCTGCCGGTGCTGTTCACGATGATCAGCAACCACTACGCGGGCCTGACCAACGCGCCCCGCGCCTGGGCCGTGCTCGTCGCGCTCTCGCTTTCCGGCGTGCTGATCCGGCTGTACTTCACGAGCCGGCATCGGGGACCCGCGAAGCCGTGGCTCGCCGCCGCCGGCGTCGCGCTGCTCGCGGCGACGTTCGTCGCGCTGATGCCGCGCGCCGCGCCGCCGTCCACCGGCAGCGCGACCTTCGCGCAGGTGCAGGCGATCGTCACGGAACGCTGCGCCGGGTGCCACGCCGAGCGGCCGACCTTCGCCGGCTTCGCCTCGCCGCCCAAGGACGTCAAGCTCGACACTCCGGAGCGCATCGTCACCCTGGCCCCGGCGATCCACCAGCAGGCCGTCGTGTCGAAGGCGATGCCGATCGGCAACCTCACGCAGATGACCGACGCCGAGCGCGCGGCGCTCGACACCTGGTTCCGCGCGGGGGCGCACGGCGATTAGCTTCGCCGGGCCGACGCCCGGAGGCGTCGGGCTGAAGCCCGACCCACCGTTCTTCCCGCAGGTCGGCCTTCAGGCCGACATTGCATCCCGCCGCCGTGGGTCGGCCTTCAGGCCGACGCTTCGCCGTCGCATCGGCACGAATACGTCGGGCTGAAGCCCGACCCACCGTTCTTCCCGCAGGTCGGCCTTCGGGCCGACATTGCATCCCGCCGCCGTGGGTCGGCCTTCAGGCCGACGCCGCTCAACCCGGCGTCACGGCCTCGGGAGCCACGGCGAGGTAGTCTCCGCGCTCGACCTGGGCGCGTATGGCGGCGAGATCGGGCGCGAACGCGCGGTCGCGGTCCCAGAACGGCACGGCGGCGCGAATGCGGGCGTGCGCGCGAGCGAGCAACACAGAGGTCGCGACCGGACGTCGCAGGTCGATGCCCTGCGCGGCCGCGAGCAGTTCGACGGCGACGATCGCCGCCGCGTTCCCGGCCATCGTCAGGAGGCGCAGGGCGGCGCCGGTCGCCATGCTGACGTGGTCCTCCTGGTTCGCGGAGGTCGGCAGCGAGTCGACGCTGCGCGGATGCGCGAGCGCCTTGTTCTCCGAGGCGAGCGCCGCGGCGGTGACCTGCGCGATCATGAATCCGGAGTTCACGCCGCCGTCCTCCACGAGGAACGGCGGCAATCCCGACAGGTTCGCGTCCATCAGGAGCGCGATGCGGCGCTCGGCGAGCGCCCCGATCTCCGCGATCGCGAGCGCGAGATTGTCCGCCGCGAACGCGACCGGTTCCGCGTGGAAGTTGCCGCCGGACAGCACCTCGTCGCGATCGGCGAACACCAGCGGGTTGTCGGAGACCGCGTTCGCCTCGACGGCGAGCGATGACGCGACCGAGCGCATCTGGTCGAGCACCGCGCCCATCACCTGCGGCTGGCACCGCAGACTGTAGGGATCCTGCACGCGCGCGCAGTCGACGTGCGATGCGCGGATCGCGCTGCCGGAGAGCAGGCGCCGGTAGATCGCCGCCGCGTCGCGCTGTCCGGCATGGCCGCGCAAGGCGTGGATGCGCGGGTCGAACGGCGTGTCGCTGCCCAAGCACGCGTCGACGCTCATCGCGCCGGCGACGAACGCCGCCGCGGCGACGCGCTCGGCCATGAACAGCGCGGCGAGCGCCAGCGCGGTCGAGACCTGCGTGCCGTTGATGAGCGCGAGGCCCTCCTTCGGCGCGAGCTCGAGCGGCGCGAGTCCCGCGCGCGCCAGCCCTTCGGCGGCCGGCGCGACGCGGCCGTCGATCCGCACCTCGCCCTCGCCGATCAGCACGCCGCACAGGTGCGCGAGCGGCGCGAGATCGCCCGAAGCTCCGACCGACCCCAGCGAGGGCACGCAAGGCAGCACGTCGGCGTTCGCGAGCGCGATCAACGCCTCGATCACCTCCCAGCGAACCCCCGAATGCCCGCGGGCGAGCGACGCGGCCTTGAGCACGATCGCGAGCCGCACGACGCCGTCGTCGAGGAGCGCTCCGGTGCCCGCGGAGTGCGAGAGCAGGAGCGCACGCTGCAGTTCCGCGAGGCGCGCGTCGTCGATGCGGGTACGCGCGAGCAGGCCGAAGCCGGTGTTGACCCCGTAGACGGTTCGATGCTCGCGGACGACGCGTGAAACGGCGGCCGCCGCGGCGTCCACCGCTCGCCGGGCCGTCGGGTCGATCGCGATCCGCCGGGACGCCGACCAGACCGACCGCATCAGGTCGAGCGTGAGACGGGCAGGCGCGAGCGAGAGCGTCATCGGGGGCAGCGGGACGGAAAGGGGAAGCCGGTCAGTGTAGCGGTGCCCTCGCCGTTCGGGGATGTCCCGGCGCGCGCGGCCCGGACTCGACTGGTTAGAATGACGGATGCCCGCAGACCCGCCGGAGGACGTGACCGACCTCGTCCGCATCGCGTCCGACTTCGATGCCCGCCGCGACGTTCGAGCCGCGGCGGAGGCTTGGTCCCGTGCCCATGTACGCGCACCGACGCGCCCGGAGATCCGGCTGGGGTACGCCCAGTCGTTGATCCGGGCCGCCCGACCCGGCGACGCGCTTCCGCTGCTCGAAGCGCTGATCGCGATGCCGGGCGCGCCAGCGGCGGCCTGGCTCGCGTACGGCGTGGCACTCGCGCTCCTCGACCGATATCGCGAAGCCTTGCGCGCCTGCGAACGGGCGACGGCAATGGCGCCCGGCATCTGCGAGGTGCACCTCGGGCATGGCGACGTGCTCTACCGGTCGGGCGACTGGGCCGGCGCACGGCGCGCCTATGAACGCGCGCACGAGATCGCCCCCGACCATCCCGACGTCCTCGGCAAGCTCGCGCACATCGCGCACATCCGGAAGGAGCGCCCGAAGGCCCGGGCGTTGCTCGAGCGCGCGCTCGCGCAGTCGCCGAGCCATCCGACGACCCGCTACAACTTCGCGGTGCTGGCCGTCCTCGATGGTCGTGTCGAGGAGGCCCGCCGGGAAGTAGAAGCGCTGCTCGCGATGCCTGGCCTCGACCGGGAGATGCACACCACGGCGCTGGAGACCCTCGCCCTGCTCGACGAACGCGATCGGCTCGCCGCTCCGGTCGCGGATGCGCTCGCGCGCGACGACGTCGATCCGCTCGCAGAAGCGTTGCGCCGGGAACCCGGCAGTCCGTTGACCGACAACGCCCTGGCCGACGCGATGCGCGAGATGGTCGATCGGGCGGCCAATGCTGCGCCCATCGATCACGCGTTCGCTCCGCGCTCCGATCGGTCGGGCCGCTGGCACGCGATCGAATCGCATCTGGCGTTTCGCACGAGCCGCGGCGCCCCCGCGCTCGAACGGGATCTGCGTCTGGTCGCGAGCGGGATCGCCCCGGCCGACAGCGTCGATGACGACGTCGTGCGTCACGCGTGCGCGGTGAAGTCGCGGCCGGCCAACCGCCCGCCCGAGGATGCGCTGGCGCTCGACGCGTGGCTGCGGCTCGCCCACGCGCGTCTGCTCGCGCATCGCGTCGAGTGCTGGCCGGGCTTCTACAAGCCAACCCACTCGACGCAGCTCGCGGGATCGGCCCATGCGCGGGTATCCCCCCCGTACGTCAGCGGGACCGTGCGCACGATCCTGCCCGAGATCACGCGACGCCTGCCGCCGGGCGGCTGGCGCGCGACGCTCGTGCTGGCCGCGATCCTGCTCATCCATCCATTCGTCGACGGCAACAAGCGGCTGGCGCGCTTCATCGCGAACGGAGAGCTCGAAGCGGCCGGACTGATGCCGCACATGCACTCGCCGGGAAAGGTCCGCAAGCTGCTCCACCTCGCGATCGAGGCGAGAGAACGACGCGACGCCGAGCCGCTCGCCACGTGGCTCGCCGCCGCGAGCCGCGAGTCGGCGCGATTCGACGCGGAATGGGCCGCGGGCACCCTGCGCTGACCCGAGCTGCGGACGACATCGGCGACGATGCCCTTCGTCCTCCATCCCGCAACGCCGAACCGCGAACGGACCCTCTCGCTCTGTCGATGATCGGACACCGCAAACCGGACCACGAGGACGCGCTCGCGCTGATGCGACGGGCGTCGGAGTTCGATGCGCGCGGCGCGCATGTGGGCGCCGCCGACGCGTGGGCGCAGGCGATCGCCGCCGATCCTTCGCTCCTCCCGGCGCGCCTTGGCCTGGCACAGGCGCAGATTCGCGCGGGCCGTCCGGCAGATGCCCTGTCCGCGCTGGCCGCGCTGCGCGAAACGGCCCCCGCGATGCCCGCGGTCTGGCTCGCGACTGCCGTCGCCCAGTCGATGCTGGGGAAGCATGGAGACGCGATCGCGAGCGCCGAGCGCGGCGTGTCCCTCGCGCCGTCGATGGCGCCGCTCCACCTGGGGTTGGGCGACGTGCTGCGGCAGGCCGGTCGTCTGTCCCATGCCTCGGCCGCCTATCGGAGGGCGGTCGAACTCGATCCCGCGAACGCCGACGCGCTCAACAAACTCGCGACGGCCGAGCGCACGATGGGCCGCCACGATCGCGCGGAAGCGCTGCTGAGAGACGCACTCGTCCTCGCGCCGCGTCATCCGTATGCACGCGTGAATCTCGGCACGCTCGAGGCCGTACGCGGCAACCTGGACGCCGGTCGTGCCCGGCTCGCCGCGGCGCTCGACGATGCGCTGCTTCCGGCAGACGCGCGGGAGGAAGCACGCGATGCGGTGGCGATGATCGACGAGCGTCGCCTGCTCGATGGACCGATCGACGAGGCGGTCGCCGGCGGCGATCCGCGCCCCATCGCGCTCGCGCTGCGCTCGCTCGACCGTGGCGCGGCGGTCGACGAGGTCCTGCTCGCCGACCTCTCCCGGATCGTCGAGCGCCTCGAGTCCGCGCCCCGCATCGACGATCGCTTCCCGGAGGGCGCCCCCGCGTCGTTCGCCTGGCCGGCCCTCGAAGCCCACCACAACCTGAAGCGACCGCGCGACGACGCGGCCCTCGCGCACAGTGTCGCGCTGGTCGCGGGCGAGCGTCCGGTGGCTGACGATGACGACCGCGACCTCGTGCACTACGCGAGGATCGTCGCGCGCGCGAGCTCGCCCGATCACGATGACCCGGTCGCGTTCGAAGCGTGGCTGCGCCTGCGCCACGCGCAGCTCGCGACCCACAGGCCGCGACTGGATCCCGGACAGTTCTCGATCGTCAACAACATCGTGCGCGGAGCAAGACACGTGCCGCGCACTCCGCCGGCGCGGATCCCGGCGACGCTGCGCCGGGTCCTGGACGAACTGTTGCCGCGGGTGCCGGGCGGCGCGTGGCGCGCGGTCTTCCTCTACCTGACGGTGGGCGAGTTGCATCCGTTCACCGACGGGAACGGCCGCACGATGCGCCTCATGGTGAACCGCCTGCTGGCGGGCGCGGGCCGCTATCCCCACCTGCACCCGCCGGGCAACGACGGCAGCATCCAGTCTGCCGCGCGGGCGACGGCCGACCTCGAGCCGCTCGTCGACTGGCTCTCCGCGGGCAGCCGATACGCGGCGGAGCTCGACCGCGCGTGGGCGGCGCGCGATCCGCGCTGATCCGCGTGGCCTCGGCGCGGGAGCAGCCCGGACGCCTGCCTATAATCGCCGCATGAATCGGCCACCGACGCCAGCGCCACCGCACACGCTCGCGCTGGCGAGGCAGGCGGCCTCGCTCGAAGCGCGGGGTGCGTTTACGGAGGCGGCCGCCGTCTGGGCGCGCGCGGCGGCATCGGATGGCGCGTTCCTGCCAGCGCAACTCGGACTTGCCCAGGCGCACATCCGCACGGGCCGGCCTGCCGACGCCCTGCCGGTGCTGGATCGCCTGCGCGCGCAGGCTCCGGGCCTTCCGGCGGCGTGGCTCGCGACCGCAGTCGCGCAATCGATGCTCGGCCGACACGACGACGCCGTCGAGCACGCACGACGCGCCGTCGCGCTCGCTCCGGCCGTCCCGGCGGCGCACCTCGGCCTGGGCGACGTGCTGCGCCAGGCAGGCCGGCTCGAAGCCGCGTCCGACGCCTATCGACACGCAGTCGCCCTCGCGCCCGACGACCCGGAAGCGAACGCCAAGGCGGCGGTGATCGCGCGCCTCGCGCGCCGTTTGGACGACGCCGAAGCGATGCTGCGCAAGGCTCTCGCGCGCGCGCCCGGCCATCCGTACGCACAGGTGAACCTGGCCACGCTGCTGCTCGAGCGCGGCCGGATCGAGGAAGGCGAGGCGATGCTCGACGCGGCGTCGGCGACGGCGAATCTCCCGCCCGACGCACGAAGCGAGATCGCCGACGCGCGCTCGATGCTCGCCGAGCGCGCGTCGCTCGCGGCTCCGCTGGCCGCGGCGCGTTCGAGCGACGACCCCGCGCCGCTCATCGCCGGCCTGCGCGCGCTGCGCCGTCCCGACACCATCGACCGCGCGCTCGTCGACGACCTCGAACGGATCGCGTCGGGCCTTGCGGCGTCGGACGGTTCGGGCGCGTCGTTCGCATCGGGCGCACCTGCGTCGTCCGCCTGGTTCGCCATCGAGGCCCATCACAACGTGCTGCCGACCCGCGACGCCGGGGCGATCGCGCGAAGCGTGTCGCTCTTCGCGCATCCCGAACGCAGGTCGGGCGACGCGGATCTCGACGTGCTGGCTTATGCGCGCGCGGTCGCCTCCGCGACTTCGTCGCCGCCCGACGATCGCGACCCGATCGCCCTCGAGGGGTGGCTGAGGCTGCGCCACGCGCAGATCGTCGCGCACCGCCCCGAGATCGGCCCCGGAATGGTCAAGCTGATCAACAACGTGGTCGGAACAGCGGTGCACGTCCCGCGCACGGCGCCCGGCCAGATCGCGGCGACGCTGGAGGCCGTCGTCGAGATCGCCTCGCGCGTACCGGGCGGCGCGCCGCGCGCGGTGTTCCTCTACATGGCGCTCCTCGAGATGCACGTCTTCGCCGACGCGAACGGCCGCGTCGTGCGCCTAGCGCTCAACCGCTGGCTCGCGTCGGCCGGGTCGTTCCCGTATCTGCGCGTCGCCGAGTCCGAGGCGAGGCTGCTCGCCCGCGCCCGCGCGAGCGGGGACCTCCGCCCCGTCATCGAGTGCATCGGCGGGGGAAGCCGCTACGCCGCAGAACTCGACCGCGACTGGGCCGCGCGCGAAGCGGCGACCCGATCGTGAAGGACGCCGCCCCCGTGCCCGCCGACCGCTTCGCGGCCCACACGCCGATGATGCAGCAGTACCTGCGCGTCAAGGCGGACCACCCGGACAAGCTGGTGTTCTACCGGATGGGCGACTTCTACGAGCTCTTCTACGACGACGCGAAGCGCGCCGCGCGGCTGCTCGACATCACTCTTACCGCACGCGGGCAGTCGGCGGGCGCGCCGATCCCGATGGCGGGCGTGCCGTTCCACGCGATCGAGCAGCATCTGCAGCGCATGATCCGCGCCGGCGAATCGGCGGTGATCGTCGAGCAGGTCGGCGACCCCTCGACGAGCAAGGGCCCGGTGGAGCGGAGAGTGTCGCGGATCGTGACCCCGGGCACGCTCGTCGACGCGACGCTCCTCGACGCGCGGGCCTCCTCGCTCCTCGCCGCCTGCGTGGTCGCCGGCAAGCGCGCAGGCGTCGCGTGGCTCGACCTCGCCGCCGGCAGGCTCGCCATGGTCGACGTCGCCTCGACCGAACTCTCCGCGACGCTGGAACGCATCGAGCCCGCCGAACTGCTCATCCCCGACGGCATGGCCGCTCCGTCGCTCCCGCGCGGCTCGCCGCCGACCCGCGCGCGCGCCGCGTGGCTGTTCGACGCCGACGCCGGCGCGAAGGCGCTCGCGAAGCACCTGGGCACGCACGACCTGGGCGCGTTCGGCGCCGACGAGGCGCCGATCGCCACCGGGGCGGCCGGCGCGCTCCTCGACTACGCCGCGGCCACGCAGCTCTCGTCGATCGCGCACCTGACGACGCTCGCCGTCGAGCGGCCCGGAACGCACGTTGCGCTCGACAGCGCCACGCGGCGCAACCTCGAGATCGCGCGTACGCTCGCAGGCGAGCGCGCGCCGACGCTCTTGTCGATGCTGGACGCCTGCGTGACCTCGGCCGGAAGCCGCCTGCTGCGCGACTGGCTGATGGCGCCGCTGCGCGACCTCGAGGCGGCGTCGGCACGTCACGATGCGGTCGAACGCTTCGTCGGCGAGCCGGCGTTGCGCCGCCGGCTGCGCGAGACGCTGGACGACGTGGCGGATGTCGAACGCATCGCCGCGCGCATCGCGCTCGCGCAGGTGCGGCCGCGCGAACTCGCCGCGCTGCGCGACACGCTCGCCGCCCTGCCCGGCCTGCGCGCGCTCCTCGGCGACATCGACCTCCCGCTCGTCCGCGGCGCACTCGACGCCGTGGACGTCGACGCACGTTGGACCGCGCTCCTGTCGTCCGCCCTGGCAGCGGAGCCCTCGTCGCAGGTCCGCGACGGCGGCGTCATCGCCGAGGGCCATGACGCAGAACTGGACGAGCTGCGCGCGATCGACCGCGACTGCGGCGCATTCCTCGCCGATCTCGAGGCCCGCGAGCGTGCGCGTTCCGGCATTCCCGGACTCAAGGTCGAGTACAACCGCGTGCACGGCTTCTACATCGAGGTGACGCACGCCCACGCGGCGAAGGTGCCCGACGACTACCGGCGGCGCCAGACGCTCAAGAACGCCGAGCGCTACGTCACGCCGGAATTGAAGGCGTTCGAGGACAAGGCGTTGTCCGCGCAGGAGCGCGCGCTCGCCCGCGAACGGGTGTTGTTCGAGAAGCTCGTATTCGCGCTCGTGCCCGCCGTCCCCGCGTTCCAGAAGGCCGGCGGCGCACTCGCCACGCTGGACGTCCTCGCCTCGCTCGCGGATCGCGCGGAGGCCCTCGGGTTGACGAGGCCCGCGTTCACGCACGAGGCGCGGATCGAGATCCGCGGCGGTCGGCACCCGCTCGTCGAGCGTCAGGTCGAGCACTTCATCGCCAACGACGTCGTGCTGGCGCCCGATCGCCGGCTGCTGGTCGTCACCGGCCCGAACATGGGCGGCAAGTCGACCTACATGCGGCAGACCGCGGTCATCGCGCTGCTCGCGTGCTGCGGCTCGTTCGTGCCCGCGGCGGCGGCGACGATCGGCCCGATCGACGCGATCTGCACGAGGATCGGCGCCGCCGACGACCTCGCCGGCGGCCGGTCGACGTTCATGGTCGAGATGACGGAGGCTGCCGCGATACTTCACCGCGCGACGCCGCGAAGCCTCGTACTCGTCGACGAGATCGGGCGCGGGACCTCCACCTACGACGGCCTCGCGCTCGCGTGGGCGATCGCGCACCGGCTCGCCGAGACCAATCGCGCGCTCACGCTCTTCGCGACGCACTACTTCGAATTGACGGCGCTCGCCGCCGAGATCCCGGGCTGCGCCAACGTGCACTTCGACGCGCTCGAGACGCCGAAGGACGGCATCGTCTTCATGCACGCGGTCGAGGAGGGCCCGGCGAACCGCAGCCATGGCCTCGCGGTCGCGAAGCTCGCGGGCGTTCCCGCCGACACGGTGCGCCAGGCACGCAACTACCTCGCGCGGCTCGACGCCTTCGCGCACGCTGGCGAGGGGCAAGGCAACCTGTTCGCTGCCCCGGCGGGCGATGCTGCGGACCCGCAGACGACGCGCGCGCACGCGCTCGCCGACCGCCTCGCCGCGATCGACCCGGACGCGCTCTCGCCGCGCGAGGCCCTCGACGCGCTCTACGCCCTGAAACGCATCGGCGCGGGCGAAGCCTGATGGACGAGGCGACCGGCCTGCCGCCGCCGCACACCGGTCCGGTCGCGATCTCCGCGCACGACGACGTGCCTGCGGGCGACGCCGCCACTGTCGACGCCGGACTCACCGCGTTCAATCACGCGGCGGCGCCGCTCCACGAGGTTCGCCCCCTCGCGTGCTTCGCGCGCGACGCCCGGGGCGAGGTCGTCGGCGGCGCGCTCGGCCGCACCTGGGGGGATTGCGCCGAGATCCAGGAACTCTGGGTGGACGAGACGTTCCGCGGCGCTCGCATCGGATCGCGCCTGGTCCGCTCGTTCGAGGCAGCCGCGGCCGCGCGGGGCTGCCGGACGTTCTATCTCGAGACCCTGGACTTCCAGGCACCTCGCTTCTACGAGAAGCTGGGCTACCGCATCGTGTTCACGCTGGACGTCCTGCCGCACGGCGTCAAGCGTCACACGATGCTGAGGCGGGACGAGGACCCCCGGCGCTGACGGCATTCAGTGGTGGTGGCCGTGCGCGCCGTGGACGTGGCCGTGCGCGATCTCCTCCTGCGTCGCGGGCCGCACCTCGACCACGGTCGCGTCGAAGCGCACGCGCTGCCCGGCGAGTTCGTGGTTGCCGTCGAGCACCGCCTTGCCTTCGGCGATGTCGGTGACGCGCCACACGATCTCCTCGCCATCCTTCTCGGAGACGAGGTAGCCGCCGACCGCGACGTCGTCGGGCAGCGTGTCGACCGGCTCCATGCGCACCAGCGACGCGTCGTAATCGCCGAACGCATCCGCCGGTTCGAGCGTGACCGAAACGGAATCGCCTGCCTGCTTGTCCGAGAGCGCTTTCTCGACCAGCGGGAAGATTCCGGAGTAACCGCCGTGCAGGTAGGCGATCGGCTCGACTGCCTCCTCGATCAAGCCGTTGCGATCGTCGAACAGCCTGAACGTGAGCGAGACGACGGTGTTGCGGAAGACATTCATGGGGATCCTCGGGGAGGTGCGCGTCCGGGACGCCGCGCGGTTGGCGCGCATTCTACGCCTCGCCGCAACGGCGCCTATAATCGCGGCAACGCTCAGCCCATGCCCGACCAAGCGTCCGCCCCTCCGATCGCCGGACTCGCCCCCGCCGCGTTCCTGCGAAGCCATTGGCAGAAGCGCTCGAAGCTCCTGCGCGCCGCGATGCCCGGGTTCACCGGGCCGTTCACGCGCGGCGATCTCGTCGCGCTCGCCTGTCGCGACGACGTGGAATCGCGGCTGGTCGTGCGCACGCGCGGAAGCTGGCTCGTCGAACACGGCCCGTTCGCACGCCGGCGCTTCGCGTCGCTCCCTGCGCGGGACTGGACGCTGCTGGTCCAGGGCACCAACCTCGTCGACGAACGGGCGGATGCCCTGATGCGCCGCTTCGACTTCCTGCCGTTCGCGCGTCTCGACGACGTCATGGTGAGCTACGCGGCGCCCGGCGGCGGCGTGGGGCCGCACCTCGATTCCTACGACGTGTTCCTGCTGCAGGGATTCGGCCGCCGACGCTGGCGCTGGGGCCGGCAGCGCGACGCGTCGTTCCGGCCCGGCCTGCCGCTTCGCATCCTCGCGCGTTTCACGCCGACGCACGACGAGGTGCTCGGTCCCGGCGACATGCTCTACCTGCCGCCGGGCGACGCGCACGACGGAGTGGCGGTCGAGGCGTGCACGACCTACTCGATCGGGTTTCGCGCGGCGCTGTCGAGCGAGATCGCGGAAGCCTTCCTCACGCGGCTCGCCGAGCGTGTCGACCTGCCGGGACGCTACGCGGACCCCGACCTCGCGCCGGCCCGCTCGCCCGCGCGCATCTCGCGCGCGATGCAGGACCAGGTGGCGCAAACGCTCTCGCGCATTCGCGTCGCGAGGGCCGAGGTCGATGCGTTCCTCGGGGCCTGGCTCACCGAGCCGAAGGCGCACGTGACCTTCGCGCGGCCCGCGCGGCCGCCTTCGGCCCCGGCCTTCGCGCGCACGATCGCGCGCCGCGGTGTCAGGCTGGACCTGGGCACGCAGGCCCTCTACGATGGCCGCACGATGTACGTGAACGGCGAATCGCTCTCGATGAACCCGATCATTCGCGCATCGCTCGCCCGGCTCGCCGATCGCCGCGGGCTCGCCCCGCGCGAGGCCGCCGTGCTGCCGCGTGAGGCGATCGCGGTGCTCCACGACTGGCACCGCCACGGATGGCTCCATGTCGGAAGCCGCTGACAGCGCCACCGGACCGGTCGAACGTCCGCTCGCGTCGATCGCCGAGCAGGTCGAGGCCGTCGACGTGCTGATCGACCGCGCACGGTCGCGGCTCCGCATCTTCGACGTCGACGGCAGTGACTGGGGCTGGCAGCGGGCCGAGCGCGCGGAGCGCGTGACCGCGTTCCTCCGCCGCGGACGCGGCGCGCGCATCGACATGATCGTCCACGAGACGCGCTGGCTCGAACAATCGTGCCCGCGCCTCCTCGCGCTCCTCAGGACCTGGGGGCACGCGATGACCGTCTACCGGACCGGACCGGAGGCGAGAAGCGCGATGGATCCGCTGGTCGTCGCCGACGATCGCCACTTCCTGCACCGGTTCCACGTCGACGGCGCACGCGCGGTGCTGGTGTTCGACACGCCCTCGGCGGCCCGACCACTCATCGAGCGCTTCGACGAGATCTGGGCGACCGGCGAGCCGGGCCTCTCCGGCACCGTGCTCGGCCTCTAAGCAGGGTCGGACTCGACTTTCGTTCGCGGGCGTCCGGCCGCCGTCCGTCGGTGGAAAGTCGAGTCTGACCCTGCTTTCAGAGCTGCGGCACGCCGATCCGGCGCCCGACCTCGCGGTAGTGCTCGATGACTTCGCCCAGGTCGCGCCGGAACCGGTCCTTGTCCAACTTCTCGCCGGTCGTGGCGTCCCAGAGACGGCAGCCGTCGGGCGTGAACTCGTCGCCCAGCGTGAGCGGTCCGTCCGGATCGTCGACCGGATGGCCGAACTCGAGCTTGTAGTCGACGAGGTCGACGCCGGCGTTCGCGAACAGCGGCTTCAGCACGTCGTTCACCTTGTGCGTGATCGCCTTCATCTCGGCGATCTCGCGTTCGCTCGCCCACCCGAGCACGCGGATGTGGTCGTCGTTGCACAACGGGTCGTGCAGCGCGTCGCTCTTGTAGAAGAACTCGAAGATCGGCTCGGCGAGCCGCGTACCCTCCGCGACGCCGTAGCGCTTCGCCATCGACCCGGCGCAGACGTTCCGCACCACGCACTCCACCGGAATCATCTTCATCGCCCGCACCAGCGACTCCCGCTCGTCGAGGAGCCGGACGAAGTGCGTCGGCACGCCCGCCGCCTCGAGCTTCCCCATGACGTGGGCGTTGATCCGGTTGTTCGTCTCGCCCTTCCCCTCGAGCTTCGCGAGCTTCGCGCCGTCGAACGCCGACACGTCGTCGCGGTAGTGCATCACGAGATAGCGCGCGTCGTCGGTCGCGTAGACCGTCTTCGCCTTGCCCTTGTAGCGTTCCGCGCCCTTGTGCATTCAGACCTCCCGCCAGTCGAATCCGTCGTCCTGGTCGGCGATGCCGATCCAGCCTTCCGTGCAGCCCAGCGCGCCCGCGAGCGCCGCACGCGCCAGCGCCGACGTGTTGTTCTGCTTCGACAGGTGCGCGGCGACGATGTGCTTCAGCCGCGAGTTGTCGAGCGCGGCGAGGAGCGCCGCCGAGGCGTCGTTCGCGAGGTGCCCGAAGCGCCCCGCGATCCGCGCCTTGAGGTTCGCCGGGTACGGGCCTTCCGCGAGCATCGCCGCGTCGTGGTTGCATTCGAGCACCAGCGCGTCGAGGCCGGTCAATGCGCGCTCGACCGCCGGCGTCGACGTGCCGAGGTCGGTGACGACGCCCAGGCGCACCGCGCCGTCGCCGAGCACGAACTGCACCGGCTCGCGCGCGTCGTGCGGCACCGGAAACGGCCGCACCTCGATCGAGCCGACCGAGAAGGATTCGTGGCTGTCGAATCCGAACACGCGATCGATGCCGGCGAAGCGCTCGCCCACGCAGGCGAGCGTCCCGAACGTGAGCCAGACCGGAACGGCGTGCTTCGCGGCGAACGCGGCCACGCCGCCGACGTGGTCGCTGTGCTCGTGGGTCACGACGATCGCGTGGAGGTCGCCGGGGGCGAGCCCGAGGCGGCCCAGGCGCTTCGCGGCGTCGCGCACGCCGAAGCCGCAGTCGATCATCAGGCGGGAACCGCCAACCTCGACGACGAGGCCGTTGCCCTCGCTGCCGCTCCCCAACGACGCGAAGCGCATCGGCGCGCGCCCCGCGGCCTACTTGAGCTGTTCCTTGAGGAGCGCGAGGATGCGATCGCTCGTGGGAGACTTGTCCGGCGCGCCCTTCGGATCCTGCACGGACACGAGGCTCGTGCGTGCCGCCTCGACGACCGCGATCCGGTATTGTTCCGGCTTCTCGGCCTCGTCCTTCTTCCAGAACATCAGCTTGGCGAGGAAGCCCTCGTCGCGCTTGACGGCGGCGCTGTCGGGATCGGCATAGCGGACGAAATAGAGCCCGCTGCTGCGGTCGCGATCGACCACCGTGAACCCGCTGCGGTCGAGGGCGAGCCCGACGCGGCGCCACGCGCGGTCGAACGACTCGTCGACGACGAGCTTGGACACGCCGTCGCTCCCCTTTTCGATGCGCGCGCGGTCCGGCTGGGCGGCGGCCTGCGCGACCGCGGCGACGGCCTGCGGCTCGGCCGTGCCGAACTTGACCATCAACCGAGTGAGCATCTCGGCCTCGAGGTCGGGATTGGGCGGCATCAGCGCCCAAGCGAAGGCAGCCGGCGACGAGTTGTCGATCTTCGCCGTCGGCACCTGTTCCATGCCCCGGTGCGACAGGTACACCTCGACGGTGCCCGCCTCGGCGCCGCGCTCGACGCGGGTCCGGTACTTGTCGCGCTTGTAGGTCGTGAAGAACACGTCGGCGAACTGGCCGAGCGTGCGGCGCATCAGGTCCTGCGGAATGTCGGCGCGGTTCTCGGCCCAGTCGGTCTCCATGAGCCCGAGCGCGGGCTGCTCGACCGCGAGCACGAAGCCGTTCTCGTTCCAGAACTGGCGCGTGATGTTCCACGCGTTCTCCGGCGTGGTCTTGACGACGAGCCAGCGCTCGTTGCCGGCGCGCGCGATGCGCGCGTCGGGCACGGTCAGCAGCAACTCCGACTTGCGCGCGGCGCCGCCCGCCTGCTGCGCCGCGAGTCCGGTCGCGGTCGTGACCGAATAGCGGTCATCGTAGCGCGGCGTCGTGAGGTCGGGTGGAAGCTCGAGCGACGGCGAACTGGACGTCGATTTGTAGTCGATGCGCTTGGTCATCTGCATCGACTCGCAGCCCGCCAGCGCGAGCGCCAGCGACAGGACGGCGACGATCGCGCCCGGGCGCGAGAGGGTGATGCATGAAGTCATGCGGCGTGCATCCGTGTGGGCTCGAGACACCCCGCTTCGCGCAGGGCGGCGCGGACGGTCTCGTGGTGTTGCGCGGAGAGCGGCACCAGCGGGAGCCGCACCTCGTTTTCGATCCTGCCCATCTCCGCGAGCGCCCACTTGGCGGGCGAGGGGTTCGCTTCGATGAACAGGCGGCGGTGCAGCGGAAGCAGGCGGTCGTTGATCGCGCGCGCCTTCTCGTATTCGCCGGCGAACGCTGCGCGGCACATCTGCGCCATCAGCGCGGGGGCGACGTTCGCCGTCACCGAGATCACGCCCTGCCCGCCCATGAACATCAACGGCAGCGCCGTGATGTCCTCGCCGCTGTAGACCGAGAAGTCCTTGCGGCCCGACATCGAGAGACCGCGCAGGAGTTCGCTGCCGCGCCCGAGGTCGGCGGTCGCGTCCTTGATGCCGACGATGCCCGGGACCTGGGCGAGCCGCAGCGCGGTCTCGGTTGCGAGGTCCGCGACGGTGCGGCCGGGTACGTTGTAGAGGACGAGCGGCAGGTCGACGCGTTCGGCGATCGTGCGGAAGTGCCGGTAGAGGCCTTCCTGCGTCGGCTTGTTGTAGTAGGGCACGACCGAGAGCCCGCTGTCCGCGCCGACCTTCTTCGCGTACGCGGTGAGTTCGATCGCCTCCGAGGTGGCGTTCGCGCCGACACCGGCCATCACGTGGACGCGGCGGCGCGCGTGCTCGACGACCGTGCGAATCAGGAGGCAATGCTCGTCGACGTCGACGGTCGGGGACTCGCCGGTGGTGCCGACGACCACGATCGCCGCGGTGCCGCTCTCGACGTGCCAGTCGACGAGGCGCTTCAACGCCTCGAGGTCGAGCGCACCGCCCGCCTTCATCGGGGTCACGATGGCGACGAGGCTACCGGTCGGAATGGGCATGGCGGCAGGTCCGGATAAACAGGTGATTTTACCGCATTCGAACCCCGTTTCGGCCGGCGGTTCCCGTTTGCGGGCGCTTCATGGCAGCGGCCAGGGGGCCGTCCCGAGGCGCCCGACGGCCGCCAGACGCTGAACGACCGCGCGGCCCCCTCCGGTCCGCTCAACGAGCCCTTCCTCGAACGCCACGACGCCGAGGCGGCCGCGCACCCGTTCGAGGAGTTCTCCGCGTTCGAGCAGGAACGCCGGATTCGACGGCTTGCCGTGCGCTTCGTTGCCCACGGCGAAGGTTTCGTAGACGAGCACGCCGTCGTCCGCGAGCGCGTCCAGCATGGCCGGAAACGACGGCCGGTGCAGGTAGTTCGTCACGACGATCGCGCCGAAACGCTCGCCGGCGAGCGGCCAGGGTCCGGATTCGAGGTCGAGGACGCGCGTGGCCACGCCGGGAACACCGTCGAGGACGGCGAGGGCCGACGCATCGACGTCGACCGCGAGCACCGGATGCCCGAGCGAGGCGAACAGCCGCGCGTGCCGGCCGTGACCGGCCGCGAGATCGAGCACGCGCGCGCCGCGCGGGACCAGTGCGGCGAATCGCCGCACCCATGCCGACGGCTCGGGGGCCAGCTGAACCGTCACGGTCCGCCGCGGGGCGCGGCGTCCTCGAGCGCGGCGATCTCGTCGAGCACGTGCGTGAAACGACGGCCGAACGGCGTCAGCGTGTACTCGACCCGCGGCGGAATCTCGGGAAACGCGGTGCGTTCGAGGATGCCGAAGCGGACGAGCTTGCGCAGGCGCTCGTTCAGCACCTTGGTCGACAGCCCCGGCAGGCTCGCCTCGAGCGCGCCGGGGCGGTGCACGCCGTGGCGCACGCGGTCGAGGACCGCGAGCGACCACTTGCAGCCGACGATGTCCTCGACCATCCGCGCGGCGGGTGGCGGGTCGGGCAGGATTTTTTTCGCCTGCGGCATCAGGAATGTGCACCGTTTGGTGCGTACCGGACCGCTGTGTGCCCGCTTCTCGCCAGGCGCGAGCTGCGGCACGCTGGAACGGCGCGCGCGGCGGAGCTTCGCCGGCGCGCATGCATCCGATTCTAACCGGAGACCGACATGACCGCCCGTACCGACCTCGTTGGTGTCGCGCTCGCCGCGACGCTCGCCGCCGCTCCCGTGCTCGCCGCCGATCCGCCTCCCGTGCCCTATCCGGCCGGCTACCGCTCCTGGACCCACGTCAAGACGATGCAGATCCTGGAAGGCCATCCGCTGTTCGCCTCGTTCGGCGGCATCCACCATCTCTACGCCAATCCGAAGGCCATGCAGGGCTACCGCAGCGGCCGCTTTCCCGACGGCGCCGTCATCGTGTTCGACCTGCTCGCGCCGGTGAACGCGGACCACACGGTGACCGACGGCAACCGCAAGGTCGTCGGCGTCATGCACAAGGACGCGAAGCGCTACGCCGCGACCGGCGGCTGGGGCTTCGAAGGCTTCAAGGGCGACTCGCGCACCGAGCGCGCGGTCGGGACGAACGCAAAGGGCGCCTGCTTCGGCTGCCACGAACCGCAGCGCGGGCGCGACTACGTGTTCAGCGCGTGGAAAGAGTAGCGCGGCGTCCGCGCGGCCGGCTCGACCCCGATTCGATCTCGGAGCGCATCGGCGCCGATTCGTCGTCGAGCCAGCGCACGAAGTCGGCGACGTCCTCGCGCGCGGTGCTCCGCGGTGCGACCAACGCGAAGTACCCGCGCTCCGAGTCGTAGCGTTTCGGAAACGGCGCCACCAGCCTGCCCTCGCGCAGGTGCTCCGCGACCAGCGGCAGGCGTCCGAGCGCCACGCCCTGCCCGCCGACCGCGGCCTGGATCACCTGGTCGTAGAGCGTGAACCGCAACGCCCCGGCGGGCTTCAGGCCGGCGGCGCCGTTCGACGTGAGCCAGATGTCCCAGTTGAGCCACGGCACGCGCCCTTCCGGATCGTCGAGGTGCAAGAGCACGTGCCGCGCGAGGTCCGCAGGCGTCGCCAGCGGCGTGCCGGGCGAGCGCACGACGTCGGGACTCACGACCGGCAGCATCCGTTCGCCGAACATCGCGAGCGCGCCCGCGGGCAGCCTCGATTCGCGGCCGACGTAGCGGATCGCGACGTCGACCTCGCCGCGCGCGAGATCGACCGTACGGTCGTCCGCGGACACGTAGACCTCCAGGTCGGGACGGCGCGCGCGAAAGCGTGCGAGGCGCGGAACCAGCCACAGCGACGCGAACGACACGGTCGTCGTCACGGTGAGGCCCGGCGGGCGCCGCACGCTGCCGACCGACTCCGCTGCGCGTGCGATGCCCTCGAGGTGCGTCGTGATCTCGCGCAGGAACATCTCGCCTTCGGCGGTGAGCGCGAGCGCGCGATGCCGTCGTTCGAACAGCGCGACGCCGAGCGAGCGCTCGATCGAGGCGACCTGCCGCGACAGCGCCGACTGCGTGAGATGCAGTTCCTCCGCCGCGCGGGTGAACGAGAGCAGCCGGCCCGAGGCCTCGAACCCCCGGAGGAAATCGAGCGACGGCAGGCGCCGCAACGTCTTATGCATGATTCTGACGCATGGCTCACATGCCGATTCGTCGTTTGAGCCCGGGCCGCTCCGATTCTATATTCATCTACGTGTCCATGGCCCCCGCCCGCCCCGGTCGAACGGGGACGCTCCTCCGGGGATCGACTGTATCCATGAACGTGGAGAATGACAATGTCCGCGACCTTCCGCCGCCTCGCCCTCACGACCGACCAAATCGTCGACCTCGACGACGCCCGCGGGACCGTGGTCCGCGTCGCGAGCGGCCGCGTCTGGCTCACGCAGCACGGGGATGCGGTCGATCACGTGCTCGACGCCGGCGACGCCTGGGCGGTCGAACGGAACGGCCGCACGATCGTGCAGGCCCAGAGCCCCGCGTTGATCGACCTGACCGGTCCGGGCGCCGCGGGCGCCATCGTTCCGCTGGCCAGCGCGGTCGAACCCGCGCGTGCGCGCCGGTGGATCGCCCGCGTGGCGAACGAGCGGCTCGGCCGGCGCTTCGTGCCCTACCTGTGAGCGAGTTTCCGGTGCGCCGCGCGTGCGGCGGCGTCAACGAAACGGGCCGCGATGCTCGATCGCCAGTGCGCCGGCGGCGAGCCGGAGTTCGGGGTCGACACCGGGATGGGCCGCGAGGACGGCCAGGTGATCGGCGAGCATCGGCCCGGCGATCGCGTCCCGTGTTGCCGCGAGGCGCGTGAACAGGAAGAACAGCGGCCCGATCAGCGTTTCCGGGTCGCGTACGACGGCGGCGTCGCGAAGTCGTTCGAACGCCGTCATTGCAGCGTGCGGTCGTCCCGCATCCGCGCACCGCAGGCGCATCGGTCGCGCGCCTGCGCTTCCAGCGCGCACCAGCGCTCCGCCATGCGGCGGCACACCGATCGGAACTCTGCGGAGAGCGTGCCGGCCGCGGCGAGACGGGCCAGGTTGTCCGCGATCCGCGCCGCGTAGGCCGGCGCCGGATGCTGCGCGTAGCAACTCATCAGGCACAACGTGCCCGCGATCATGGCATCGGGGCGCTCGTCGTCGCGCCATGCCGGCCCGTGGTTCATCGGGAGCTTTCTCGGGTGGGGGTCGCGCAAATGATAACGAGTCTCATTTGCATGTCAAGCCCCGTTGCCGGCATGGCCCTCCGCGCCGAGCCGATGGAGTCGGACTGCATTCGGGAGGCTCGCGCCCCCGCCGCGACGTCACCGCCCCCTGCAGCGGCCGCGGCCGTCGACCGACACGCGGCGCGCGCTCACCCCTTCGCGAAGGCGATCTCACCTCCGGTCGCGGTCACGCGGATCGTGTCGCCGGGGGCGTAGCGGCCGCCGAGGATCTCCTTCGCGAGCGGATTCTCGATCTGCTGCTGGATCGCGCGCTTCAGCGGCCGCGCGCCGTACACCGGGTCGAAGCCCGCCGAGGCCACCGCCTTCAGCGCGGAGTCGTCGACCGCCAGCGCGATCTCGAGCTTCGCGAGCCGCGCCTCGAGCGCCTTCAACTGGATGCGCGCGATGCTGCCGATCTGCGCCTCGTCCAACGGGTGGAACACGACGATCTCGTCGATGCGGTTCACGAACTCGGGCCGGAAGTTCGTCTTGACCTCCGCCATCACCGCGATCTTGATCACGCCCGGGTCGGCGCCCTCGTCGGTCAGCTGCTGGATCTTGTGCGAGCCCAGGTTCGACGTCATCACGACCACCGTGTTCTTGAAGTCGACGGTGCGCCCCTGGCCGTCGGTGAGACGACCATCGTCCAGGACCTGCAGCAGCACGTTGAACACGTCGGGGTGCGCCTTCTCGATCTCGTCGAACAGGATCACGCTGTAGGGCTTGCGCCGCACCGCCTCGGTGAGCGCGCCGCCCTCCTCGTAGCCGACGTAGCCCGGCGGCGCGCCGATCAGCCGCGCGACCGAGTGCTTCTCCATGTACTCGGACATGTCGACGCGGATGAGCGCGTGGTCGGAGTCGAACAGGAACTCGGCGAGCGCCTTGGTGAGTTCGGTCTTGCCGACGCCGGTGGGCCCGAGGAACAGGAACGAGCCGTAGGGGCGGTTGGGGTCGGAGAGGCCCGAACGCGAGCGCCGGATCGCATCCGACACGAGGCGCACCGCCTCGTCCTGCCCGACGACGCGCCGGTGCAGCCGCTCCTCCATGTGGACGAGCTTGTCGCGTTCGCCCTGCATCATCTTCGACACCGGAATGCCGGTCGCGCGCGAGACCACCTCGGCGATCTCCTCGGCGCCGACCTGGGTGCGCACCAGCTTCGGCTTCTTCGCCTGGTCCTTGTCCAGCGCGCTGTCCGCCTTGCGGATCTGGGCCTCGAGCTGCGGCAGCTTCCCGTACTGGAGTTCGGACACCTTCTGCCAGTCGCCCTTGCGCTTGGCCTCCTCCATCTGGAGCTTGATCCTGTCGATCTCCTCCTTCAGGTGCTGCGTGCCCGCGACGTCGGCCTTCTCGGCCTTCCAGACCTCGTCCAGATCGGCGTACTCGCGTTCGAGTCGGGCGATCTCGTCCTCGATCAGCGCGAGGCGCTTCTTCGACGCGTCGTCGCTTTCCTTCTTCACCGCCTCGCGCTCGATCTTCAACTGGATCAGCCGGCGGTCGAGCTTGTCCATCGACTCGGGCTTGGAGTCGATCTCCATCTTGATGCGCGCCGCGGCCTCGTCGACCAGGTCGATCGCCTTGTCGGGCAGGAAGCGGTCGGTGATGTAGCGGGCGGAGAGCTCGGCCGCGGCGACGATCGCCGGATCGGTGATCTCGACGCCGTGGTGGATCTCGTAGCGCTCCTTGAGACCGCGCAGGATGGCGATCGTCGCCTCGACCGACGGCTCGCCGACGATCACCTTCTGGAAGCGGCGCTCGAGCGCGGCGTCCTTCTCGATGTACTTGCGGTACTCGTCGAGCGTGGTCGCGCCGACGCAGTGCAGTTCGCCGCGCGCGAGCGCGGGCTTCAGCATGTTGCCGGCGTCGATCGCGCCTTCCGCCTTGCCGGCGCCGACCATCGTGTGCAGTTCGTCGATGAAGACGATCGTGCGGCCCTCGTCGGCGGCGATGTCCTTCAGCACCGCCTTCAGGCGCTCCTCGAACTCGCCGCGGTACTTGGCGCCGGCGAGGAGCGCCGCCATGTCGAGCGAGAGCACACGCTTGTTCTTGAGCGTCTCGGGCACCTCGCCGTCGACGATGCGCTGCGCGAGGCCCTCGACGATCGCGGTCTTGCCGACGCCGGGCTCGCCGATCAGCACCGGGTTGTTCTTGGTGCGCCGCTGCAGGATCTGGATCGCGCGGCGGATCTCGTCGTCGCGGCCGATCACCGGGTCGAGCTTGCCTTCGCGCGCCCGTTCGGTGAGGTCGATCGTGTACTTCTTGAGCGATTCGCGCTGGCCCTCCGCCTCCGCGGAACCGACGTTCGCCCCGCCGCGGACCGCCTCGATCGCGTCCTGCAGCGACTTCTTCGCGAGCCCGGCGTCCTTCAGCATGCGTCCGGTCTCGCCCTTGTCGTCGGCGAGCGCGAGCAGGAACAGTTCGCTCGCGATGAACTGGTCGCCGCGCTTGGTGGCTTCCTTGTCGGCGAGGTTCAGCAGATTGTTGAGGTCGCGCGCGAGGCCGATCTCGCCTCCGGTGCCCTCGACCTTCGGCAGCCGCCCGATCGACGCCTTGAGCGCGGCCTGGAGCTTCGGCACGGCGACGCCTGCGCGCGCGAGCAGCGACGCGGTCCCGCCGTCCTCCTGCGCGAGCAGCGCGGCCAGGAGGTGTTGGGGCTCGATGAATCCGGCGTCGTGGCCGAGCGCCAGCGACTGGGCGTCGGCGAGGGCCTGCTGGAACTTGGTGGTCAGCTTGTCGAAACGCATGGGGGCTCCTGCGGGCGCCCGTCCTCGGGCACCCGATACCGGCTAGATGTGGCAATCCCGCATCGATTCAAGGGGTTTGCACGGTACCGCGGCGAGTTTCCGGCGCGCGACGATACAATGGAACAGGCGACGCCGCGCGCCGGACCGCGGCCCGGGGCACCCGGGACCGAAGCCAGCCGCCGCTCCCCACGACCATGGCCGACTTCCCACCACCGGACCCCGCCCACGACTCGCTCCCCGCGTCGCCCCCGCAGGCATCGCTGCGGCAGGTCGCGGGCGCGGTGTTCTGGAGCTTCTTCGGCGTGCGCAAGGGCAAGGCGATGCGCCACGACGCGGTCACGGTCCGGCCGCACCAGGTGATCATTGTCGGCGTCGTCGCCGCGGCGGTGTTCGTGCTCACGCTGCTCGTGGTGGTGCGGACCATCCTGACGTTCGCGGGCGCGTAAGCCGCGCGACTCGCGTCACGCGACGACCGGTCAGGGCGTGCCTGCGATGCGCCCGCTTCGGACGATGCTCGCCAGTTCTTCGACCGCACGGGCGAGGTCGTCGGTCGACGTGAGGAGATCCGGGCACAGCCGCAGGCAGGCACCGCGCGCATCGGTGTCGATCCCGCGCCGGGCGAGGTCACCGGCCACCCGGGCGGCGCGTCCATCGCCTGCGAACGGCACGACGACGAAGGCGCCACGCGCCGTCGTTCCGCCGACCGCGGCGATCCCTGCCGCGTCGAGCCGCGCGACGAGGTCCCGCTGGCGTGCGAGCGAATCCTCGCGCAGTGCCGCGGCCCGCAACGCGAGCGCGAACCGCTGGCCGGCGCGCGCCTGGTACATCGTGAGCACGGGCGGTGTCGATTCGAGCCAGCCGTCACCGCCGCGCGCGAAGTCCGGCGGATCGGGGCGGCGATAGTCGAACGGGCGGTCCTTCGCGAACCATCCGGTGTCGAGCGTGCGCAGCCCCGCGTCGAGCCAGCGCGGCGCGACGTAGAGATAACACGCGCCCGGTCCGCCGCGCAGGTACTTGTAGGCGCCACCGACCGCGAAATCCACGCCGCTCGCGTCGACGTCGAGCGGCACGACGCCCGCCGAGTGGTAGACGTCGACGAGCACCTTCGCGCCGACCGCGTGCGCGCGCGCGACGACCTCGTCGAGGCGATCGACGCGCTGGCCGGTCTGGAACATCACGTCCGACACGACGACGAGATCGGTGCCCGGCACGATCGCCGCGACGAGATCGTCCGTGTCGTAGTGCTCGAGCGCACGGTGGTCGCGGGTTCCGGCCACCGGCGCGCGCGGCGCGACCTGCATGAGCGAGAGCCGCCCGCGACGCGCCCACTCGCGCAGGATCAGGTCGAGCGAGTCGAACTCGCCGTGCGTCGACACGACGCGCGGCGGAGCGTCGAACGTCGACAGCACGGCGCGCAGGCCCGCTCCCGCGCTCGTCTTCGGGACGATCGTGTCGCCGCGCGCGGCGCCGAGGATCGCGGCCGCTCGCGCCCGGTATGCGCGATTCTCGGCCTCCCATGCGTCCCACGCGTCGCCCAGGCCGGCGATCCATGCATCGAGGCCCTCGCGCAGATCGTGCGCGGTCGCGTCGAGCGGCCGGCCGAGCGAATGGTTGGCGAGATAGACGCGATCCCGGTACGCGGCGCGATGGCGCGAGAAGAGCGGCGCGACATGGGCGCGCACCGCGTCGTCGGCCCAGGGCGGCGGACCGAGTGCGGCTGCGACGGCGGAGAAGACATCGCCGGCCGGATCGCGCGGACCGTTCATCGCGTCGGTACCCGCGGCGGAGCCGACGTCAGCGCGCGCCGATCTCGCCGCGCACGTCGATGAGCTCGGGGAAGAACCGGATGTCGAGCGCGCGCTTCAGGAACGCGACGCCCGACGAGCCGCCGGTGCCCGGCTTGTGCCCGATGATCCGTTCGACCGTCTTCAGGTGGCGGAAGCGCCAGAGCTGGAACGCCTCCTCGATGTCGACGAGCTTCTCGCACATGTCGTAGGCGTCCCACCAGCGGCGCGGATCGGCGTAGATCTCGCGCAAGACCGGCACCAGTTCCGGACAGCGCTGCCAGGGCTGCGCCCAGTCGCGTTCCACGCACTCCGGCGGCACGGGAAGTCCGCGCCGCGCGAGGTGGCGCAGGAACTCGTCGTAGAGCGAAGGCGCGTGGAGCGTCGCGTCGAGTTCGGCGAGCGCGTCCGGGTCGTGGCGGAAGACGTCGAGCATGCCGGCCTGCTTGTTGCCGAGCAGGAACTCGAGCACCCGGTACTGGAGCGACTGGAATCCGGACGACGTGCCGAGCGAGGGACGGATCGCCTCGTACTCCGACGGCGTGAGCGTCTCGAGCACCGCCCACTGCTCGAAGAGCTGGCGCTGGACGAGTTTCACGCGCGCGAGGATCTTGAAGCACTCGGAGAGCCGATCGGCGCGCACGCGGAGGATGGCGGCGCGGATCTCGTGGATCGCGAGCTTCATCCAGAGTTCCGACACCTGGTGCTGCACGATGAACAGCAGCTCGTCGTGCAGCGGCGCGCCGTCGGCGTCGCGGGAGCGCGGCTCCTGCGCGTCGAGCAGGCGATCGAGGCGGAGATACCCGCCGTAGGTCATCCGATCGCGCAGGTCGGTGTGGATGCCGGGCTCGAGGTCGCGGAACTCCATCGTCACATGGGGCGAGTCGCGGTGGCCGCAGTATAGACCCCGCGCGGCCACGCGAATGCGGCGCTCCGCCCGCGCCGGAACCCCGCGCGCAACGGTGTTTGCTAGCATCCGGGCCATGCCGAAGCCCGCCCGCCCCGCGGCCGTCGCGCTCGCAGCGTGCCTCGCGCTCGCAGGCTGCGGCACGGAGCGCGATGCCGGGCGCGCGCTCGTCCTCGCGGATTGCCGGCTGCCGCACCTCGCGGCTGCCGCGCGCTGCGGCAGCGTCGGCGTGCCGGAGGATCGTGCGAAAGCCGACGGTCGCACGATCGCGATCCACGTGGCGGTGCTGCCGGCCAACACGCGCTCGCCCCATCCGGATCCGTTCGTCATCCTCGCCGGAGGGCCGGGCCAGGCCGCGAGCGAACTCGCGCCGTTCGCCGCGCGTCTCGCCGCGATCCGGCGCACGCGCGATGTAGTTCTGATCGACCAGCGCGGCACCGGTCGGAGTTCGCCGCTCGACTGCGCCGCCTACTCCGAAGCGGGCATGCGCGCCGCGATGCTCGAGGCCGATCCGCTGCCGCGCGCCCGGGCGTGCGTGGCCGAACTCGCGCGCGCAGGCGTCGATCCGAGCCTCTACACGACGGCCGCGTTCGTCGCGGATCTCGAGGACGTGCGGCACGCGCTCGGCGCGCCGCGCTGGAACCTGTGGGGCGGCAGCTACGGCACGCGCGTCGCGCTCGAATACCTGCGCCGCCATCCGGATCGCGTGCGCACCGTGACCCTCGACGCCGTCGTGTCCCCGGACATGATGATCAGCCTCGACGTGTGGACCGCGCGCGAGCGCGCGCTCGACCATCTGTTCGAGCGCTGCCGCGCGACGCCGGCGTGCGCGAGGGTCCTGCCCGATCCGGATGCGACGCTCAAGGCCATCGCGCGCAACCTCGCACGCGCGGGCACGACGATCGCGATCGACGACCCGGCGACCGGCGAGAGGGTCGACGTGCCCGCGTCGACCGACCTCGTGGTCGGGCTCCTGCAGCCTCTTCTCTACGCGCCGGAGACCGCCGCGCTGGTCCCCGCCCTGCTCGACCGCGCCCGCGAGGGCGACTACGCGCCGCTGGTCGCCGCCGCCGGCGCGTTCACGGGCAGCGTGCTCGAGCAACTGAATCTGCCGCTGCACTATTCGGTCACCTGCGCCGAGGACACCTCGCGCGTCGGACTGGGCCTGCGCAGGCAGGCCCTGCGCGGCGCGCGCTCCGCCCGGATCGCCCGCGGGGCGCTTGGCGTCTGCGACGTGTGGCCCGCCGGACCGGCGCCGCTCGACGCGCACTCGCCGGTCGTCGGCGACGTGCCGGCGCTGATCCTCTCGGGCGGGCTCGACCCGGTGACCCCGCCCTCGCGGGGCGACGAGGTCGCGAAGTCGCTCACGCACTCGCGGCACGTCGTCGCGCCCGGGTATGGCCACATCGTGTCGCCGCACGCCTGCGGACCGCGCCTCCTCGCCGCGTTCGTCGAGGACGCGGGATTCGCGCGGCTGCCGGTGGACTGCGTCAGGCAGTTCGAGAGCTCGGTTCCGCCCGCGCTGTGGACCGGCGTGCTCGGGCCTGCGCCACGATGATCGCGGTCGAAGCGCTCACCAAGACCTTCGGCCGGCGCGGCGAGGTGCGCGCGCTCGACGGCGTGTCGTTCACCGCACCCGCCGGGGCGATCACCGGCTTGCTCGGACCCAACGGCGCCGGCAAGACGACGCTGCAGCGCATCCTCGCGACGCTGGTCGTGCCGGACGCCGGACGCGCGACGATCGACGGACGCGACGTCGTGTCCGACCGCCCGGAGGTGCGCCGCCGCCTGGGCGTGCTCTCCGATGCGCGCGGACTGTATCCGCGCCTCACCGGCCGCGAGAACATCGCGTACTACGCCGCGCTCCACGGCATGCCGTCCGACGTGCGCGACCGCCGCATCGGCGCACTCGTGGCGGACCTCGGGCTGGACGACATCGCCGACCGGCGGGCGCAGGGCTACTCGCAGGGCGAGCGGATGAAAGTCGCGATTGCGCGCGCGCTCGTGCACGATCCGGACACCATCCTGCTGGACGAACCCACCAACGGTCTCGACATCATGAGCGTGCGCGCGCTGCGCGACCTGCTCCGGGGCCTCCGCAAGGGCGGCAAGACGCTGCTGTTCAGCTCGCACGTGATGCAGGAAGTCGGCGCGCTGTGCGACCGCATCGTCATCCTCGGTCACGGCAGGGTGGTCGCGAGCGGCACGGCGGCCGAACTCGTCGCCCAGGCGGGCAGCGCGACGCTCGAGGACGCGTTCGTCGCGCTGCTCGGCAGCGGCGAGGGACTCGCGGCATGAGGCCGGCGCGATGAAGCGCGCCGTCACGATCGCGCGGAAGGAACTCGTCGAGACGTTCCGCGACCGGCGCGCCGTCGTGGTGACGCTGCTCTCGGCAGCACTCGCCGGTCCGCTGTTCCTCGCGCTGATCTTCAACATGATCGCCGGACAGGGCGAGCGGGCCCGCACACTGGTCCTGCCGGTCGACGGCGCGGAGCGCGCACCCGCGCTCGTCGCGTTCCTCGAGCGCGAAGGCGTCACGATCGCGCCGATGCCTGCGGACGCCGCGAACCGCATCCGCGCGGGCGACCTCGACGTCGCGATGGCGATCGACCCGTCGTTCCCGCAGCAGGTGGCCGAAGGCCGGCCGGCCAAGGTGCGGCTCCTCTACGATCGTTCCCGCGACCGCGCCCGCGCCTCGATCGAACAGGCCGAGGGGCTGCTGCGTGCCTACGCCGCCCAATGGGGCCGGCAGCGCCTCTTCGCGCGCGGCATCGCGCCGTCGGTCGCGTCGCCGCTCGACGTCGTCGCCGAGGACCTCGCCACGCCGCAGCAGTCGGGTGCGTTCGTGCTCTTCCTCGTCGCCTACTACGGCTTGTTCGCGGCATTGATGGGCGGCATGCCGGTCGCGCTCGACACGACCGCCGGCGAACGCGAGCGGCAATCGCTCGAACCGCTGCTCGCGACGCCCGCGTCGCCGGCGGAGATCGTCGCGGGCAAATGGGCCGCGGTCGCCGCATTCGCGGCGCTCGTGGTCGTCGTCACGTTGACCGGTTTCACGCTGACGCTGCGGTTCGCCCCGCTCCCGCCGGTCGGCATTCCGTTCCTGTTCGGGGGGCGCGAGTTCGTCCGCTTCCTCGTGATCCTCGCCCCGATGATCCTTCTCATGCCCGCGGCGCTGCTGTTCCTCGCGAGCCGCGCGCGCACCATCAAGGAGGCGCAGACCAACCTGTCGCTGCTGCTGTTCGTCGTCTCGGTGCTGCCGGTCGCCCAGATCTTCCTGCAGCGGCGCGAACCGGACTGGCTCGTCGCCGTCCCGGTCTCCGGCCAGTACCTGCTGCTCAACCGCGCGCTGCGCGGCGAGGCGCTCGCGATTGCCGACCTCGTGTTGTCGTGGGGATTGCCGGTCGCGCTGATCGGTTGCGCGTGGTGGGCGACGGCGCGGCGCTACGCGGACGAGTCGATCCTCGCGAGCCGTTGATTCCGGGACATGCGACACTACCCATCCCCTCCGCCCCCCTCATGACCATGGCCCTGCAGAGTCTCCGCGTTCTGCTCCTCGCCGCAGGTCTCGCCGGCGTTCCTTCGACGACGCTCGCGCAGGCGCAGGAGTGGCCGGCCAGGCCGATCCAGATCGTCGTGCCCTTCGTCCCGGGCGGTTACGTGGACACCTACGCCCGCGTGGTGGCGGCGCGCCTCGGTCCGGCGCTCGGCCAGTCCGTGGTCGTCGAGAATCGGCCGGGCGCCAGCGGAAACACCGGCAGCGCCCAGGTCGCCAAGGCGGCACCCGACGGCTACACGTTCCTCGTCACGGCGATCAACACCCATGCGGTGAACCTGTCCCTCTATCGCGATCTGCCGTTTCATCCGGTGCGCGACTTCACCCCGGTCGCCCTGATCGCCGAGGGCGCGTCCGCATGGATCGTCCCGGCGACGGTTGACGTCTCGACCGTCGACGAACTGGTCGCGCTCGCCCGGGCGCAGCCGGGCAAGCTGAGCTACGCGAGTGCCGGCGTGGGGACGCTCGGCCACCTGATGATTTCGTGGATGGCGTCGCGCGAGGGGATCCGGATGATCCACGTCCCCTACAAGGGGGAAAATGATGCGCTGCTCGCCGCGCTGCGCGGCGACGTGACGCTGGCACAGGTCTCGGTCGCTTCCGTCGTGCCTCATGTTGCCGAGGGCAGGATTCGTGTCATCGCGACCACCGGATCGACACGCGCGGCGCCGATGCCGAATGTCCCGACCATCGCGGAATCCCTGCCCGGCATCTCCGGCACCGCGTGGATCGGCATGTTCGCCCCTGCGAACCTGCCGCCCGGGATCGCGGCACGGGTGAACGCCGAGGTCGACAGGATCATGACGTCCGACGAGATCCGCCAGCGTCTGGTCGCGAGCGCGCTGGTCCATCCGACCATGACGCCTGCGCAGTTCGGCGATTTTCAGCAGGCCGAGATCGCGAAATGGGCGAAGGTCGTGCAGTCCAACGGCATCCGCATCGAGTGAGACGTTCCGCGCGGCCGGCGCGCTGACGCGATGGCAACGCTGACCGCGCTCCGCCTCGACGAAATCCGCCGGGGGCGTCCCGCGCACCCGGCGCTGGTCCTGCCCGGCCGATCGATCGGCTACGCCGAGCTGATCGATCGCGTGCATGCAGCCGCCGGTCGACTTGCACGCGCCGGATGCAGGCCGACGGCACCGGTCGGCGTATCGGTGGACGATGATCTCGACAATCTGGTGACGAGTCTCGCGCTGCTGTGGCTCGGCGTTCCGCAGATCGCGCTGCCGGCCGCGGACCCGCTCCCGTTGCGGCGCGAGCTCGCGAACCGGCTGTCGATGACCCACGTCGTCGCCGACGACGACCGGCAGGCGCTCGCCGGCATTCCGATGATCCGCGTCGAACGCGATGCCGAGGCGGCCGGAGCGCCGGCCATCGCCGGCGAGCCGGACAGCGAAGCGCTCGCGATCTATGCGACCAGTTCCGGGACCACCGGCAAAGCCAAGCTCTTCGGCTACAGCCAGCGCGCATTCGCCCGTCGTGCCGAGTCGATCGCCGTTGCGCAGGGTTACGCGATCGACGAGCGGATCATGGTCGCGATGCCGGTCGCGACCCACACCGGGAAGTTCGCGCGCCTGGTCGCGATCTGGCACGGAGCCACCGCGGTCCTGGCGACCGGCGGTCCGGGCGCGCCGGTCTCGAGCCTCTTCGAGTTGTGCCACGAACTGCAGGTCACCTACCTGCAGTTGACCGTGCTGCAGGCGCGCAGCCTCATGGTCGCGGCGACCGATGGGCGTCGCCTGCCGCCGTACACGCGCGTGTTCCTCGGCGCGGCTCGCATGCCCCCCGGATTTCCGCGACAGTTTCGCGACGTGGCCGGCGCGCCGGTATTCGATCGCTACGGAACCACCGAAGGAAGCCTGATCGCCACGACGTGGCCTGCGGGCGATCGAGGCATCGACGATGCCGTGGGCGTGCCGGCCCCGGGCGTCGAGGTCGAGATCGTCGATGCGTCGGGCGAACCGGTCCCGCGCGGCGAGCCCGGCGAGATCCGGATTCGATCGGCCGCGATGGCGAGCGGATACCTCGACGATCCCGACGCCACGGCCTCGCACTATCGCGGCGGGTGGTTCCACCCGGGCGACCTGGGGTCGATGACCGAGGATGGCGTGCTGCGCTTCTTCGGCCGCATCGACGACATGATGGTGCTGAACGGCATCAACATCTTTCCGGTGGAGATCGAGCGCGCACTCGAAGCGCATCCGGCTGTCGCCGCCGCCGCGTCCTTCCCGATCGCTTCGCCCATCTACGGAGACGTTCCGGCGGTGGCGGTCGAACTGCGCGAAGGCGTCTCCACCGACGAGCGTTCCCTCGTTCGATACGCCCGGTCCCGTCTCGGACAGCGCGCGCCGCGGCGCGTCTTCGTGGTCACCCGCCTGCCGCGCAACGCCGCCGGCAAGGTCGTCAAGCGCGAGCTGGTGCGGATGCTGGCCCCGGGAGCCGGTGAGCGCGGTCCGGCCTGACGCCTTCGGACGCGAACGTAAAGCTCAAGCTGGACGCCAATCAGTCCGGCCGATTGCGCATCCAGTCCGCCGTGCCCCGGAACGCCTCCATCAACGGGCCCACGAGATCGGCGGGAGCCTCGACGTCGTCGAGCGCCATGCGCATGCACGCGAGCCAGGCGTCGCGCTCGGCGCTCGTGATTCGAAACGGCAGGTGCCGGGCGCGCAGCCGCGGATGGCCGAACCGCTCGACGTAGAGCTGCGGGCCGCCGAGCCAGCCGGACAGGAACCAGTAGAGCTTGTCGCGCGAGCCGTCGAGCGTCGCGTGGTGCAGCGCGCGGATGCCCGCGAACGACGGCTCCAGGTCCATCCGGTCGTAGAACGCGTCGACGAGGTCGCGCACGCCCGCGTCGCCGCCCAGCCGTTCGTAGGGCGAGGCGGACTTCGCGGCAGCAGGATCGTCGTTGCCCATCGAATCGCGGCCGGCGCCCGGTCTCAGCCGAGCTGCCGGATCACCGCGAGCGGCGGCTGGCGCGCGGTGTTGCGCGTGCCGAGCCAGCCGGCGAGGGCCACGACGATCGCGCCGCCGAGGACCCCGTAGAGCCACACGCCCACGCCGGGCGAGTAGGGAACGGAGAACACCCGGTCGGCGAGCACCCATCCGATCGCGGTCGCGCCGGCGGCGGCGAGGATGCCGGCGAGCGCGCCCAGCACGAGGAATTCCGCGACCTGCGCCGCCGAGAGCTGCGTCGACGACGCCCCGATCGTGCGCAGGATCGCGGCGTCGAAGCGGCGCTCGTCCTGGGTCGCGGCGATCGCGGCCTGCAGCACGAGGAGGCCGCCGGCGAGCGTGAACAGGAACACGAACTCGACCGCGCGCGACACCTGCTCCATGATCGACTGCACCTGGCGGATCACGTCACCCACGTCGATGGCGAGCACGTTCGGGAACTGCTGCAGCAGGGCGGACACCCACGCGCCGGCCCGCGGCCCCTCGGGCACGCGCACCGCACCGATGTACGAAGTCGGCATGTCGTCGAGCGCGCCGGGCGGGAACAGCGTGAAGAAGTTGGGGCGGAAACTGTCCCAGTCCACCTTGCGCAGGCTGGTGATGCGCCCGGACACCGCGGAACCGGCGATGTCGAAGGTCAGCTCGTCGCCGAGCTTCAGCCGCAGGTTGTCCGCGATGCCGTCCTCCATCGAGATCCCCGCGTCCGCCTTCGCGCCCTTCCCCCAGAACGTTCCCGCGACGATGCGGTTGGTCGAGGGCAACTCGTCGGACGACGACAGGTTGAACTCGCGTTCGGCGAGCCGCCGGGCGCGCGGGCTGTCGTACTGACGCGTGTCGAGCGGCGCGCCGTTCACCGCGACGAGGCGCCCGCGCACCATCGGGTAGAGGTCGGTCGTCGGGCCGCCGACTTCGCGCATCGCGGCGCGCACGCCGTCGACCTGCTCGGGCAGCACGTTGATCACGAAGTGGTTGGGCGCGTCGGGCGGCAGGCTCGCGCGCCAGCTCCGCATCAGTTCGCCGCGCACCACGGTCAGGAGCAGGAGCGCCATCAGTCCGAGAGCGAGCGCGCCGACCTGCAGGCTCGACGCGAGCGGACGCCGCCGCAGGTTCGCGAGACCGAAGCGCCAGGTGATGCCGCGCTGCGGCAGCCGCTTCAGCGCCACGATCAGGAGCCACGCCGCGAGGGCGGCGACGACGATCAGCGCCACGACGCCGCCGACGACGATCGCGCCGGTCTGCGCATCCTGGGCCTGCGCGGCGAGCAGGAGGCCGATCACCGCCGCACCGAGGCCGTACGCGACGAGCGCAGACGGCCTCGGACGCGGCAGGTCGCGCCGCAGGACGCGCAGCGGCGGGACGCTCGCGAGCGCGGTGAGCGGCGGCAGTGCGAAGCCGAAGAGGAGCAGGATGCCCGTCGCGAAGGCGAGCGCGCCCGGACGAAACGCCGGGGACGAAGGCAACTCCACCTGCGCGAGCGACGCGAGGACGCTGGCGAGCAGCGCCTGCCCGCCGAGGGCGAGCACCACGCCGACCGCGCTGGCGGCGAGCCCGAGCGCCACGAACTGCGTGATGAACAGCGCGAGCGTGCGCCGCTCCGATGCCCCGAGGCAGCGCAGCATCGCCGCGGTGTCGAGATGCCGGCGCAGGTAGCGCGACGAGGTCAGCGCCACCGCGACGGCCGCGAGGATCACCGCGACGAGTGCCGCGAGCCCGAGGAACTGCTCCGCCCGGTCGAGCGTCTGCCGCACCTCCGGCTGCACGTCGCGCACGCTCTCGATCCGCTGGCCGGGCTTGAGTTCGGCCGACGCGACGCGCGTGAAATCGGCGAGCGTGCCGCGGCCGGGAGGCTCGGCGACCATCAGACGCCAGGTGGCGCGGTTGCCCGGCTGCAGCAGATTCGTCGCGGCGAGGTCGTCGTGGTGGATCAGCAGTCGCGGCCCGGACGACAGGATCCCGGTCGCCACTTCCGGCTCCTGCTGGATCGTCGGTCCGACGACGAGCGTCGCCTCTCCGACCACGAGCCGGTCGCCAGCACTGAGGCCGAGCCGCTGCGCGAGCCGCTGGTCGGGCCAGGCTTCGCCGCGCGGCGGCGAGTGCGTCGCGCGCACGCCGTCCGGGTGCGCGCCGTCGACGAGCAGGATCGCCCCGCGCAGCGGGTAGCCGTCGGTCACCGCCTTCACGTTCGCGAGCACCGGCGCCGTGTCGACACCCGGCTTCTGCACCATGCTGTTGAACCGGACCGCGGGCATCGTGTCGAGACCGCGCGCCCGCGCGGCGGCTTCGAACGACGGCGGCAGCGGACGGTCCGACGAAATCAGCGCGTCCGCGCCGAGCAGCAGCCCCGCCTGTGCGGTCAGCGCCGTCTTCACGCGGTCGGCGAAGAATCCGACCGTTCCCATGCTGCCGACGGCGAGCGCGAGCGCCGCGGCGAGGACCGTGAGTTCGCCGGCGCGCCAGTCGCGCGCGAGCATGCGCAGCGCGAGACGCAGGAGCTTGGCCGGTGCGAGGCGGTCGCGCAACGGGATGTCAGTGCAGGCGCTCGTCGCCGACGAGCCGGCCGGACGCGAGCGAGAGGCGGCGCGAGCACCGTGATGCAAGCGTCGAATCGTGGGTGACGAGCACGAGCGTGGTGCCGTGCTCGTGGTTGAGCCGGAACATGAGTTCGGCGATCTCGCCGCCGGTCGCGCCGTCGAGGTTGCCGGTCGGCTCGTCGGCCATCAGGAGCTTCGGATCGCCGGCGAACGCCCGAGCGATCGCGACCCGCTGCTGCTCGCCGCCCGAGAGCTGCTTCGGATAGTGCGTCGTGCGCCTGCCGAGGCCGACGCGGTCGAGCCAGCCCCGCGCCTTCGTGACCGCGCCGGCATCGCCGGCGAGTTCGAGCGGCAGCATCACGTTCTCGAGCGCGGTCAGCGCCGGCAGCAACTGGAACGACTGGAACACGAACCCGACGAGCCGCTGCCGCATCGCGGCGCGGGCGTCCTCGGTCAGGCCGGAGAGCGCCTGGCCCGCGACCCACACCTCGCCTCCGGTCGGACGGTCGAGGCCGGCGAGGAGTCCGAGCAGCGTCGTCTTGCCCGATCCGGACGCTCCGACGATCGCCACCGAGGCGCCCTGATCGATGTCGAACGACACGTCGTCGAGGATGGTGAGCGGCGCCTCGCCGCTCGAGACGGTCTTGGTCAGGCGCTCGGCGCGAAGCAGCGGGACGGTCGGGGTCATCTGGGGACGATGGGGTCGCCCTCGCACTTCGGCAAGGGCGCGCCGGGAGATCGCGGCGCGGGGACCGGGCATTCTACGGGAATGGCCGCGGGCTGACGCCTTGCGGTGCAGGAGTCAGTTGTCAGTTGACAGTTGACAGTGGCGACGGTGCTTCCGGTGGCGGCGCATCGAGCGCCGATGCGAGGACATGGCGGGATCGGGCACGATGCCGATCGCTTCGAGTGCGCGGACGCGGCCGGCGGCGGCGAGCGCCCTACAATGTCGGCGATGAAGCGCATCGACCCGCTCCGCCGCGCCCTCGTTGCCGTCCTGGCGCTCGCACCGCTCGCGTCGTTCGGCGCCGGCCCGCCGGTGATCCTCGTGCTGGGAGATTCGATCTCGGCGGGCTTCGGACTGCCGCCGGGTACCGGATGGACCCACCTGCTGCAGCAACGTCTCGCGGAGCGCGGCTATCCGCATCGCGTCGTGAACGCGAGCATCAGCGGCGACACGACCGCCGGCGGCCGATCGCGCCTGCCTCTCCTCCTCGCCCGGCACAAGCCGGCGATCGTGGTCATCGAACTCGGCGGCAACGACGGGCTGCGCGGCGGCAGCCTCGCCGCCACGCGCGAGAACCTCGTCGCGATGGTCGGCGCCGCGAAATCCGCCAAGGCGCGCCCGATGATCGTCGGAATGAAGCTCCCGCCGAACTACGGTGCCGCGTACGCGCGGCAGTTCGACGCGCTGTTCGCGGAAGTCGCGAAGGCCGAGCGCGTGCCGCTCGTGCCGTTCTTCTTCGACGGCTTCGCGGAGAACCGAGACCTCTTCCAGGCCGACGGCATCCATCCGACCGAGGGCGCGCAGCCGAAGCTGCTCGACAACCTGTGGCCGACGCTCGAGCGCATGTTGAAAGAGCGGTGAGTCCGCGGCGGCGCGCCGGGCGCGTCGTCGGACTCGATGCGCTCGCCTCGCATCCGGACCGGATCGACGTGCGCAGCCCGTCGGAGTTCGCCGACGACCACCTGCCGGGCGCGATCAACTGCCCGGTGCTCGACGACGACGAGCGCGCGCGCGTGGGCACGTTGCACAACGAGCAGGGCGCGTTCGAGGCCAACAAGGTCGGCGCGGTGATCGTCGCGCGCCGGATCGCCGGAATCGTCGAGACGGTCGCGCGCGACCGACCGCGCGACTGGGCGCCGCTCGTCTGCTGCTGGCGCGGCGGCAAGCGCTCGGGTTCGCTGGTCCACGTGCTGAACGAGATCGGCTTCCCCGCGGTCCAGCTCGACGGCGGCTATCGGGCGTGGCGCCGCCACGTGCTCGCCCGCCTCGAACGCCTGCCGGACGCGTTTCGGTTCCGCGTCGTCTGCGGTCTCACCGGCACCGGCAAGAGCCGGCTCCTCGCCGCGCTCGCCGACGAGGGCGCGAACGTGCTCGACCTCGAGCTTCTCGCGCGCCACCGCGGATCGCTGCTGGGCGATCTCCCCGGCGAGCCGCAACCGTCGCAGAAGGCGTTCGAGACCGCGCTCCATGAGGCCTTCGCGCGATTCGACGGCCACCGTCCGGTCTGGGTGGAGTCGGAGAGCCGCAAGATCGGCGCACTGCAGGTCCCCGAACGCCTGCTCGCGGCGATGCGCGCCGCACCTTGCGTGCGCGTCGACCTCGGCATCGCCGATCGCGTCGCGCTGCTCGAGGGCGAATACGCGCACTTCCTCGCCGACCCCGCGGGACTCGTCGCGCGCCTCGCGCACCTGACGCCGCTGGTCGGCCAGGCGACGCTCGACCGCTGGGCCGCGCTCGCAGAGGCCCGCGCGTTCGACCGCCTCGTCGCGGACCTCCTCGAAACGCACTACGATCCCGCCTACACGCGCGGCATGGCCCGCAACTACGCCGGCTTCGCGACGGCGGAGCGTGTCGCGCCGGCAGGCTTCGCGCCGCCCGACTGGACGGCCCTCGCGCGCCTCCTCGCCGCGGCCGACCTGCGCTGACCCCCTCCCCACCGACATGCCCACGCTCGACTTCCGCGTCGTCAACGTCTTCGCGCAGTCCCCGCTCGCGGGCAGCCCGCTCGCCGTCGTCGAAATCGCTGCCGGCCGGCTCGCCTTCTGACGCCGGCCAGACGCATGCCCGCATCCGGCTTCCCCGAACCTGGGTGACCGCCGGTTACACCCGGTTACCGATTTGCGCCACGGAATCTGGCAGCATGGGCATCGTTCGCCTCGACGGGTGTCAACAGGCCGTGCGGCGAGTCCGTTGATTCCGGAACACCGGAAGCTCTCACGAACAGGTTCGCGACCATGTCGGCACCGCGACTCGTCGTCCTCGTCATTGCGATGCTGGCGACCCCGCCGGCCGCGCTGGCGGCAGCGCCGATCGGCGAGGACGGCGCACGACACCTGCTCGCACGCACCGGATTCGGGCCGACCGAAGCGGGGATCCGGGCGTACGCCCTGCTCGAACGCGACGCGGCGATCGCGAAGGTGCTCGCCACCGCCCGGACGACGCCGGTCACCGCGCCGCCCGCCGACCTCATCGCCGACGCGCCGCTGCGCGTGCCGCGCAAGGACGCCGCCCCGGCCGATCGCAAGGCGTTCATGACCGAGCAGATCCGAGAAGGCGTCGAGCTTCGCGGCTGGTGGATGGGCGAGATGCTCTCGACCGATTCGCCGCTCACCGAGCGCATGACGCTCTTCTGGCACAACCACTTCGTCTCGAGTCAGCAGAAGGTGCGCGTCGCGCGGCTCATGTATCTGCAGAACGTCACGTTCCGCGCGAACGCGCTCGGCGACTTCCGCGCGCTGCTGCACGCCGCGTCGAAGGACGCCGCGATGCTCGTGTACCTCGACGGCGTGCGCAACCGCCGCGGCGCGCCCAACGAGAACTTCGCGCGCGAGGTGATGGAACTGTTCACGCTGGGCGAAGGGCACTACAGCGAAGCGGACGTGAAGGAGGCGGCGCGCGCGTTCTCCGGCTGGAGCATCGACCGCGAGACCGGCCGGTTCGTGTTCCGGCGCGCGCTCCACGATTCCGGAATGAAGACGGTGCTCGGCGCCACCGGACGCTTCGACGGCGACCAAGTGCTCGACCTCCTGCTCGCGCGCCCCGAGACGGCGGAGTTCGTCGTCGCCAAGCTGTGGCGCGAGTTCGTCTCGCCCGAACCGGACGAGCGCGAGGTGAAGCGCATCGCGGCGGACTTCCGGCGATCGGGCTGGCGCATCACTGTGGCCTTGCGCTCGCTCCTCGCGAGCGATGCGTTCTGGGCGCCGGCCCAGCGCGGCGTGCTCGTCAAGAGCCCGGTCGAACTCGTCGTGGGTACGCTCGTCTCGCTCGACGTCGCGCCCCGGAACGCGACGCCGTTCGCGCTCGCGATCGCCGGCATGGGACAGAACCTGTTCTCTCCACCCAACGTCAAGGGCTGGCGCGGCGGCGACGCATGGATCGACACCAATACGCTGCTCGCGCGGAAGCAGTTCGTCGAGTCGGTCTCGCGCTACGAGGAGTCGCGCATCGCGATGCAACCGGCGGCGACGGCCGCCGCGCCGCTGCCTGCGCGCCTGCCGCGCGCCGCCATCGCGTCCGAAGGCATCCCCGCGGCGGACGGAGACGAGGACCCGCAGGCCCGCGCCCGGCGCATCGCACGCGCCATCGACCGCGCGTTCCGCGACCTCGGCTTCTCGGCGACGCGCTGGATCGCCTCGCTGCCGGGCGACTCGTCGGCGGACCGGCGGCAGGCCGCGGTTGCGCTCCTGCTGCCGATTCCTCCGGTCGGCAGCGGCGCGGAGGTCCCCAAGGACGCCGACGCACTCGGGTTCGTCCGCGCCGTGCTGCTCGATCCGGCCTACCAGCTCAAATGACTGCGTCGCTCCGATGACTTCGCCGACCAGCCGCCGCCGTTTCCTCGCCGCGGGCGCCGGTGCGCTCGCGTTCGGCGCGGTCGGTCGCGGCGCCAGCGTCGCGTTCGCAGCGGCGCCCGCGTCGGCGGCGACCTCGCGCTACTCGAACCTGCTGGTGCTGGTCGAACTCAAGGGCGGCAACGACGGCCTGAACACCGTGGTGCCGATCGCCGATCCGGCCTACGCCAGGCTGCGGCCGAAGCTCGGCATCCGCCGCGACGAGGCGCTCGTGCTGTCCGACCGGGCCGCGCTCCACCCTTCGCTCGCCCCGTTGATGCCCGCCTGGGAGCACAAGCAACTCGCGATCCTGCAGGGCGTCGGCTATCCGGATCCGAACCTCTCGCACTTCCGCTCGATCGAGATCTGGGAGACCGCGTCCGCGAGCGACCAGACGCTCGCGGAGGGCTGGCTCGCGCGCGCGTTCGCGAAGTCGCCGGTCCCCTCGTCGTTCGCCGCCGACGGCGTGGTCATCGGAGGCAACGACCTCGGTCCGCTGGCGGGCGGCGGCGCGCGCGCGATCGCGCTCGCCAATCCCGAACAGTTCCTGCGCCGCGCGAAGCTCGCCGCCCCCGAGGGCGCCGCGCGCAATGCCGCGCTCGCGCACATCCTCAAGACCGAGAGCGACATCGTGCAGGCAGCCTCGCACCTCGCCGGGTCGCACACGTTCGCCACGACTTTCCCGAACGGCGCCTTCGGCAATGCCGTGAAGACGGCGGCCCGCGTCGTCGCCAACGAGGCGGGCGTCGCGGTCGTGCACCTCTCGCTCGGCAGCTTCGACACCCACGCCGGGCAGGCCGCGACCCAGGCGAGGCTCCTCTCCGAACTCGCGCAGGGGCTCGCCGCGCTCGAGGCCGCGCTGCGCGAACTCGGACGCTGGGACCGCACGCTCGTCCTCACCTACGCCGAGTTCGGTCGCAGGCCGAAGGAGAACCAGTCGCTCGGCACCGACCACGGCGCCGCCAGCGTGCACTTCGCGCTGGGCGGGCGGATCGCGGGCGGCATCTACGGCGCCGCGCCGCGGCTCGACGGCGTCGGTGACGGCAACCTGCCCTACGCGATCGACTTCCGGCAGGTCTACGCGACCGTGCTCGACGGCTGGTGGGGCGCGGATTCCCGCGGCGTGCTGGGCGCGCGGTTCGAGCCGCTGCCGCTCCTTCGCGCCTGACCAAAGGGGTCAGACTCGATTGATTCGGTCTGACGCTGCCCATGGCGGGCCCGACCCGGCAATCAAACGAGTCTGACCCCTTTGATCACGCCCAGGCGGCGAGGAACTGCTGCCAGTGCGGCGCGCCGGTCGCCGCGATCCTCTCGCGCACGAGCGAGATCTCGGCGGCGTACGCGCCCGCGGTCAATTCGCCACGCAGCAGGCGGAAGCGCTGGTACAGGAGGTAGGTGTTGAGGACGTCGGTCTCGCAGTAGCGCCGCACGTCGTCGATCCCGCCGCGCGCGATCGCCGCGGCGACCTCGCTGCCGTCCATCCCGAGCTTGCCCGGAAAGCCGCAGAGCTTCGCCATCGCGTCGAGCGGCGCGTTCGCCCGCGGCTGGAACTGCGCCAACACATCCATCAAGTCCACATGCCGGGTGTGGTAGCGGTTGAGGTAGTTGTTGAACTTGAACTCGCGGTCGTGATCGCCCCAGTCCCAGTAGCGCGGGGCGGACACGCCGTGGATCATCGCGCGGTGGTGCAGCACCGGCAGGTCGAAGCCCCCGCCGTTCCAGCTCACGAGCTGCGGCGTGAATTTCTCGACGCCCTCGAAGAAGCGCCGGATGAGATCGGCCTCGGTCTCGTCGCGCTCACCGACCGACCAGACCTTGAGGTCGTCGCCGCGCCGCAGCGCGCAGGCGATCGCGACGACCTTGTGCAGGTAGTGCGGCGGGAAGTCGCTGCCGGTCGCTGCGCGGCGCGACTGCGCGTAGCCCTCGGCGACGTCGGCGTCGGGGAGCTCCGCGGGCAGATCGTTCAGTTTGCGGATCCCGTCGACGTCGGGCACCGTCTCGAGGTCGAAGACGAGGATCGGCGTCATCGCGGCGGGATCGTCAGGCGAACACGCCGGTCGACAGGTAGCGGTCGCCGCGGTCGCACACGATGAACGCGATGGTCGCGTTCTCGACTTCGCGTGCGATTCTGAGCGCGATGGCGCAGGCGCCGCCCGAGCTCACGCCGGCGAAGATGCCCTCCTCGCGGGCGAGGCGGCGCATCGTGTCCTCCGCCTCCTTCTGGGACACCGGCTCGATGCGGTCGACGCGTTTCGCATCGTAGATCTTCGGCAGGTACGCCGCCGGCCACTTGCGGATGCCGGGGATCGACGCGCCCTCGGCCGGTTGCGCCCCGACGATCGCCACCGCCGGATTCCTCTCCTTGAGGTAGCGCGACACGCCCATGATCGTGCCGGTCGTGCCCATCGCGGACACGAAGTGGGTGATGCGCCCGCCGGTGTCCCGCCACAGCTCGGGGCCGGTGCTGCGATAGTGCGCGAGCGGATTGTCGGGATTGGCGAACTGGTCGAGGATGATTCCGCGTCCTTCCGCGCGCATCCGTTCCGCGAGGTCGCGCGCACCCTCCATGCCGGCTTCCTTCGTGACGAGGACGATCTCCGCGCCGTACGCGGTCATCGCCTGGCGCCGCTCGAGCGACAGGTTGTCCGGCATGACGAGGATCATCCGGTAGCCGCGCGTCGCGGCGACCATCGCGAGCGCGATGCCGGTGTTGCCCGACGTCGCCTCGACGAGCGTGTCGCCGGGCCGGATGTCGCCGCGCTTCTCCGCCTCCACGATCATCGAGAGCGCCGGACGGTCCTTCACCGAGCCCGCGGGGTTGTGTCCCTCGAGCTTCGCGAGGACGATGTTCGACGTCGCGCCCGCCATTCGAACGAGGCGGACGAGCGGCGTGTTGCCGATCGTGGATTCGAGCGTCGGGTGCATGCGCGAGCGCGGCGGCGGCTGAACGAAGTCTAGCATCGGGCAAAGGCTCCGCTGCCCGTCGCCGCGCATCGTTGCAGGCTCAGCGCCGGGGCTTCTCGTCGGCGATGCGTCCGGAGGCAACGACCGCCCCCTTGCCGCCCTTCGCCTCTCCCTTGGGCGCCGCCTTCGCGTCTCCTTTCGCCGCGGGCTTGGGCGGCGGAGCGGCGACGGTGAACTCGGGCCGGAGCTTCTCGACGAGCTTCGCGCGGAAGCCCTTGACCTCCTTCAGGTCGTCGACCGACGCGAACGGGCCGTGGGCGTTGCGGTGCTCGACGATCGCCTGCGCCTTCGCCGGCCCGATGCCCGGCACGGCGACGAGTTCGTCGTGGGTCGCGGTGTTGAGGTTGACCGCCGCGAAGGCGGCGGACGGGACGGCGACGCCCAGGAAGGCGGCCGCGAAGGCGGACAGCGCGAGGATACGGTTCATCGTGACACTCCCGGTCGGGACATGCGGCCGATCGGAAGGCGGCGCGTCGCGCGCACGCTTCCCGGCCGTGACGGCAGTGTCTTCGTCAGGCGCGATCGCGCGCCATCATCCATTCGACGTAGTTGCGCACGCCCTGCACGAGTTCCAGCGTCGGTTCGCGGTAGCCCGCCGCGCGCAGCTTCGTCAGGTCCGCCTGGGTGAAGTTCTGGTACCTGCCGGCGAGCGCCGGGGGGAACGGGATGTAGCCGATCGCGCCCTCGCGCACGAGCGCCTCGACGCTCGACGGGCTCGCGCCTTCGGTGGCGCGCACCGCGTTGATCACCGCGGCGGCGACGGCGTTGTAGGTCTCCGCGCGGCCGCTGCCCACGTTGAAGATGCCCGAGCGCTCCGGGTGGTCGAGGAAGTCGAGGTTCACGCGCACGACGTCCTCGACCGAGACGAAGTCGCGGCGCTGTTCGCCGTTCGCGATGCCGCCGGTCCCCTCGAACAGCTTCACCCGGCCCTCGGCGAGGTACTGGTGGAAGAAGTGCCAGACCACCGAGGCCATCCTGCCCTTGTGCCCCTCGTGCGGGCCGTAGACGTTGAAGTAGCGGAAGCCCGCGATCGGCGCGGTGCGCTCGGGCAGAGTACGCCGGACGCGATCGTCGAACAGCGCCTTCGAGTACGCGTAGACGTTGAGCGGTGCCTCGTGCTCGCGCGCCTCGACGAAGGTCGTGCCGCCGCCGTAGACCGCGGCGCTCGACGCGTAGAGGAACGGCACGTCGTCGTTCTGGCAGTGCTCGAGGAGCCGCGTCGAGTAGCGGTGGTTGTTGCGCATCATGAACGCGCCGTCGCGCTCCATCGTGTCCGAGCACGCGCCCTGGTGCAGGATCGCGGCGAGATCGCCGTCGAAGTCCCCGGCCTCGAGCCGATCGACGAACTCGTCGGCGTCGAGGTAGTCGGCCAGGTCGCAGCCGACCAGATTCCTGAACTTGTCGGAGCCGTCGAGCCGATCCACGGCGAGGACATCGCGCTCGCCGCGCGCGTTGAGCGCGCGCACCAGGTTGGCTCCGATGAACCCGGCGGCGCCGGTGACGACGATGGCCATGGCGAGACCCTACAACACGAGGTCGACGCGCCCGACCTCGGTGACGTGGACCCGCACGCGCGGCGCGAGCGCGCACAGGAGTTCGTAACCCACGGTCGAGGCGGCGGTGGCGACGTCGTCGACCGGCAGGCCCTCGCCCCACAGCACGACGGGGCTGCCGACGCGAGCCTCCGGCACCTCGGTCAGGTCGACGGTGATGAGGTCCATCGAAACGCGACCCGCGATGCGGGCCTTCCGGCCGCAGACGAGCACCGGCGTCCCGTTGGGCGCCCCGCGTGGATAGCCGTCGCCGTAGCCGCAGGCGACGACGCCGATGCGGTGCGCCCGCGAGGCCGTGTACTGCGCGCCGTAGCCGACGCTGTCGTTCGCGCGCAGCTCCTGCACCGCGATGAGTTCGGAGCGCAGCGTCATCACCGGCTGCAGGCCGAGCATCTCGGCGGTGTCGAACGGATACGGCGTCGCGCCGTAGAGCATGATGCCGGGGCGCACGAAGTCGCCGCCGATCTCGCGGTGGCGGAACACGCCGGCGGAGTTCGCGAGCGAACGCGGGTAGGGGAGACCGCGACACGCGGCCTCGAACGTCGCGAGCGCCTCCGCGACGCCGTCCTCCTCGTCCGCACGCGCGAAATGGGTCATCAGTCGCAGCGCCGCCACCGACGGCGCCTGAGCCAGCCGTTCGCACACGCGGGCGACGCGATCGGGCGCAAAGCCCAGCCGGTTCATGCCGGTATTGACCTTGACGAACACCTCGAGCGGCCGCGGCAGCACGGCCCGCTCGAGCATCGACGCCTGCTCCTCGTTGTGCACCACAGTCGCGAGCCGACGGGCCGAGAGCTCGGCGAGTTCCCGCTCGTCGAAGAAGCCTTCGATCAGCAGGATGCGGCGCGTGTAGCGGTGCTCGCGCAGCGTGGCGGCCGCATCCAGTTCGACCAGCGCGAGTCCGTCCGCGTCGTCGAGCGCCGGGAGCACGCGGCTGAGGCCGTGGCCGTAGGCATTGGCCTTGACGACCGCGAGGACCTTGGCCCCGGGCGCGGCCTCGCGCGCCTTCGCGAGGTTCGCGCGCAATGCGGCCAGGTTGATCTGTGCGTGAAGCGGACGGGCCACGGTGGTCGAAGGCTCGCGGAGCATGGGCCCGGCAACGCGGCACGCGCCGGTCGTGGTTCGCTTTGCCGCGCCGCGTCACCGGCGCGGCGCGGGTTCGTGGTATAAACGCGCCGGTCGCGCATCCGGATCGAAGGGATCATACCAAACCGCCCCGCCGGGCCCGCGACCGCCTTCCCCGGCGGAAGGCGCGTTCGTGTTCGCGGCGGTCCCGCGCCCACGTACCGACGCGGAGCCCGCTTGCAGAACCCCCGTACCGGCCGGTGTTCCGGCCCGCAGCACCGGCGGCCCTCCGCACCGCGGCGTTCCGTCGCCCGGACCGCGCGGGCGAGCGTTCCCCCCGTCCCGACCCGGCACCTCGCGGATCCGCCATGAAGCGCGGCTTCTACACGATCATGGCGGCGCAGTTCTTCAGCTCGCTCGCCGACAATGCGCTCCTCGTCGCGGCGATCGCGTTCCTGCGCCAGTTGAACGAGTCGGCGTGGATGACGCCGGCGTTGAAGCAGAGCTTCGTCGTGTCCTACGTGCTGCTCGCGCCGCTCGTCGGCGCGTTCGCCGATTCGATGCCGAAGGGGAAGGTGATGCTCATCACCAACGGCATCAAGATCGTCGGCTGTTCGCTGATGCTGCTCTCGGTGCACCCGCTGCTGGCCTACGCGGTCGTGGGGCTGGGCGCCGCGGCATACTCCCCGGCCAAGTACGGGATCCTGACCGAGCTGCTGCCGCCCGAGCAGCTCGTGATCGCCAACGGCTGGATCGAGGGCACCACGGTCGGCTCGATCATCCTCGGCGTGCTCCTCGGCGGCGCCCTGGTGAGCCCGCTCGTGTCGACCGCGCTCCTCGGTTTCGACCTGCCGATGATCGACACCGGCATCAACACGCCGCCCGAGGCGGCGATCGCGGTGATCATGAGCGCCTATGTGATCGCCGCCGTCTTCAACTGGTACATCCCCGATACCGGCGTCGACCATCGCACGCCGAGCGGCAATCCGGTCGCGCTGATCCGCGAGTTCTCGCACTGCGTGACGCTGCTGTGGCGCGACAAGCTCGGCCAGATCTCGCTCGCCACGACCACGCTGTTCTGGGGTGCGGGCGCGACGCTGCAATTCATCGTGATCGACTGGGCCGCGCGCAACCTGGGCTTCAATCTGTCGCAGGCGTCCTACCTCCAGGGCGTGGTGGCGGTCGGCATCGCGATCGGGGCGGTGCTCGCCGCGCGCATCGTGACGCTGCGCGACTCGGTGCGCGTGCTGCCGATGGGCGTGGCGATGGGCTTCGTCGTCATCACGATGACCGTGGTCACACAGCTCCCCGTGGCGATCGCGCTGATGGTCGCCGTCGGCGCGCTCGCGGGATTCTTCGTCGTGCCGATGAACGCCCTCCTGCAGCATCGCGGCCACGTGCTGATGGGCGCCGGCCACTCGATCGCGGTGCAGAACTTCAACGAGAACATCGGCATCCTGGTCATGGTCGGCCTCTACGCGCTGATGGTGCGCTCGGGCCTGTCGGTGAACCTCGCGATCCTGATGTTCGGACTGTTCGTCAGCTCGACGATGCTGCTCGTGATGCATCTCCACCGGCACAACCAGCGGCAGGGGGATTCGCTGCACCTGATCGGCGCGCAGAAGCCCGGGGGCGGCCCCGGGCACTGACCCGGGCCGGACTCTCAGATCACCACCGGCCGGTTCGGCAACTCCCCCGAGCCCGACGAGCGTGGAAACGCCTTCGCGAGCAGCGCGGAGACCGCCTCGATGCCCGCGAGCGCGCCGTCCTCGTACCGGCCTTCGCGGAACGCCGCCTCCATCGCCTCGCACACGTGCTGCCACATGTCCTGGCCGACGCGCGCATGGATGCCCCGGTCGGCGACGATCTCGACATCGCGGTCGGCGAGCAGCAGGTAGACGAGCACGCCGTTGTTGTGCTCGGTGTCCCAGACACGGAGTAATCCGAACACCTCGAGCGCCCGGTCGCGCGGCGAAAGCTTCGCGACGACGCGCGAGACCGGCAGCGCGGGCTCGATCGCGAACACGATCTGCCCGGCGTGCCGCGCCTCCGCGGCGCCGATCGCGCGCTCGATGCGGTCGAGCGAGGCCTCGGGAAACGCGCGCCTCACGTCCGCGCGATCGGTGATCGCGTGGCGCCACCAGCGTCCGGACCGCTGCCAGGTCATCGCGCCTCCTACCAGTTCCCCGAGGCGCCACCGCCGCCGAAGCCGCCGCCGCCACCCGACCAGCCGCCCCCGCCCATGCCCCCGCCGCCGCCCCAACCGCCGCCGGACGGGATCCACACGCCCCCGCCGCGGCGCCCGCCCAGCGCGCTGCCTGCGCCGCCGAACAGGAGGATCGCGAACCACACGAAGATCGCCGCGACCGCGGCGATCGCGAGGGAACCGAGAAACCACCACGCGAGCCCGCCCGCGAATGCGCTGCCCACGGTCGCGCCGCCGACCTTGCCGAAGATCGACTTCAACACCCCTCCGAGCGTCGGCAGAACGACGAGAGCGAGGATCGCGACCATGCCCCAGTCGATGCCCGCCGTGCCGCGTTGCGCCGAGGATCGCTGCTCCGGCGGCGGCAACTCGCCCTTCTCGACGATCGCAATGATGCGATCGACGCCCGCGTCGATGCCCGCGGCGAAGTTCCCGCCGCGGAACTTCGGCGCCACGTCCTCGGCGATTATCCTTCGCGCGATCGCGTCGGTGATCATCCCCTCGAGCCCGTAGCCGACCTCGAGGCGCATGCGCCGGTCGTCCTTCGCGACGAGGAACAGCACCCCATCGTCGCGGCCCTTGCGTCCGACCTTCCACGCATCGGCGACGCGGATCGAATAGGCCTCGATCGGCTCGGGCTCGGTCGTCGGCACGATCAGCACCGCGATCTGGGCGCCGGTGGCGCTCTCGAACGCCGCGAGCTTCGCCTCCAGCGCCTGCCGGTCAGCCGCGGAAAGCGTCGACGCGAGGTCGGTGACGCGCGCCGAGAGCGCGGGCACCGGCTTCAGGCCGTCGGAGCCGCCCTCCCAGGCCGGCGCCTGCGCAGGCACGGCGAGCGGCAGCCACGCCGCGAGCGCGGCTGCCGCGAGCGCCGGAGCGATGGCGATGCGCATGCGCGGGACGCGACGCGAACGAACGCTTTGCGGCGGACGCGCAGGTCCGCCGCAGCCGTGCTCGCTTCGCGTCAACTCTTCTTGTCCGGCGCGCCCTTGCCGAAGTCGACCGCCGGCGGCTTCGCGATCGCGGCCTCGTTCTCGACCGTGAAATTGGGCTTCACGTCCATCTTGAACAGCATCGCCGTCAGGTTGGTCGGGAACGAGCGGACCGTCGTGTTGAACGCCTGCACGCTGTCGATGTAGCGCTTGCGGGCCACGGTGATCCGGTTCTCGGTGCCCTCGAGCTGCGACTGCAGGTCGCGGAACAGCGCGTCGGACTTGAGCTGCGGGTAGTTCTCGACCACCAGCAGCAGCCGCGACAGCGCGCCGCTGAGCTGGCCCTGCGCCTGCTGGAACTTGGCGAACGCGGCCGGATCGTTGATGAGTTCGGGCGTCGCCTTGATCCCCGCGACGTTGGCGCGCGCGTTGGTGACCGCCTCGAGCACCTCGCGCTCCTGCGCGGCGTAGCCCTTGACCGTGTTGACGAGGTTCGGGACCAGATCGGCCCTGCGCTGGTACTGGTTGATCACCTCGGACCACGAGGCCTTGATCTGCTCGTCCTGCGATTGCAGCGTGTTGTAGCCGCAGCCGGACAGCGTGAGCACGACGACGAGCGCCGCGAGCGTGGCGAGCTTCCTCGACATGATGTCTCCATCCTGGATGAACGGACGCGCGTTTCGCGCGTTCCCCACTATGCGGGCAGGGGGACGGTCGCGCAAGGGGTCAGGGCCCCGGAAGCGCGCTGGGCGTGCCTTGCGCGGCCACGCGGCGCGCGAACAGCAGGTCCTCCCAGGCCTTCGCCTTGTCCGGAAGGTTGCGCAGCAGATAGGCCGGGTGGTAGGTGACCACCAGCGGCGTCTCGCCGTAGCGGTGGCGCCGGCCCCGCAGGCTCGCGATCGTCGCATCGGTGCGAAGCAGCAGCGATGCAGCGCTCTTCCCGAGCGCGACGATGAGCTTCGGGCGGATGAGCGCGATCTGGCGCTCGAGGTACGGTCGACAGGCTTCCGCTTCGCCCGGTTCGGGCGTGCGGTTGCCCGGTGGGCGGCACTTGACGACGTTCGCGATGTACACGCGATGGCCTCGATCCATGTCGAGCGCGGCCAGCATGGCGTCGAGGAGCTTGCCCGCCTGCCCGACGAAGGGTTCGCCCTTCGCGTCCTCCTCGGCACCCGGCCCTTCGCCGACGAAGAGCCAGTCGGCCTCGCGATCGCCGACGCCGGGTACCGGCCGGTTGCGCGTGCGACACAGGGCGCACGCCGTGCACGCGGCGACGTCGGCGTCGAAGGCGTCCCAGTCGAGCGCCGCGATGCGCCTGCGGCGCGCGTCGGGATCCTCGACGGTCACGATCGTTCGCGGCGCCGCGCTTTCGTTGACAGGCGTGTCGCGGGCGGCCCGCGCGGCGGCCGCGTGCTCGCGCAGGCGCCACTCGGGGGCGAGTTTCAACTCGCGCAGGACCTCGGCGCGCGACGCCATCTACGCCTCGCCGGCTGTCCGGCGCGGCAGGTCGCGCCTCAAGACCAGCGCGTCCTCGCGCGGGGCGCTGGCGGTCGCCGGGTAGTAGTCGTCGCGGCGGGCGACCGGCAGGAATCCCTCGGCGGCGTACAGCGCCAGGGCAGGCGCATTGGACACGCGAACCTCCAGGAAGCACTGGCCAGCGCCGGCGCGCTCCGCGACATCGAGGAACTGCCGCAGCAACGCGCGTCCGAGGCCCTGCCGGCGCGCGTCGGTGACGACCGAGAGGTTCAGCACCTGCGCCTCACCGGGCGCGAGCATCAGCACGCCGAACACGACGATGCGGCCTTCGCGCTCGCCGACTCTCGCGCAATACCCGGCCGCGATCGCGTCGCGGAAATTGCCGAGCGTCCAGGGCACCGCGTGGATCCCGCGCTCCAGCGCCGCGACGTATGCGAGGTCGCGCTCCTCCAACGGGCGCCAGCTGACTGCGCGAAGGCCGGACTCGGAGGCGATCGTGGCCATCGGAGCGTTCGTGTGCCACCCTCAGAGCGCCGCGCCCGCCGCACGCTCGGCAGCGGTGAGCGCAACGCGGTGGCGGACGTAGAGCGGACGCGCGTCTCGGGCGCCGACGGTCTCGCCCCGGGCGACGCGCGGGGCCGCGAGTTCACCGATCGCCCGCGCGGTGGGCGCGAGCGTCGCGTCGACGCGGGCGAGTCCGATGCGTGCGGCGAGCGCGGGGTACGCGGCGAAACCATCGCCGGCGCCGAAGCTCGACGTCCGTGCTGCCGCCACGGCGTCGGGCTTCGCGACCGACGGTGCGTCCGCCTCGATCCAGCCGGACGCTCCCTCGCGCCGCCAGGTCCCGATGTAGACCTCGCGCATCCGCGCGTCGAGGCACGCGAACACGTCGTCCGCGCCGTGAACGTGCCACGCTTCCTGCGCGAGCGCTTCCAGCGTGCCGACCGGCACCAGCGGAAGTCCGGCGCCGAGCGCCAATCCTTGCGCGATGCCGCAGGCGATCCGCACGCCGGTGAACGAACCGGGGCCGGCGCCGAACGCGATCGCGTCGAGCGAGCCCAGCGTCCAGCCCTGCTCCGCGAGCACCTCGCGCACGCGCGGCAGCGCGCGCTCGGCATGCGCCTGCCCGGCGCGCTCGTCGCGCAGGACGAAGCTCCGCCCGTCTCCGCAGGCAACGGAGAGGCGCTCGGTCGAGCAGTCGATGGCGAGGAGCCGCATGCGCGAATTCTACTGCGGGCGCGGCCGCCTCCACGGCCCGGTAGAATCCGCGCTTTCCTCCCGGCCCGGACACCATGAACCGCGCGGACGTCGTCGCGCTCGACTACGAAGGACGCGGCGTCGCCCGCATCGAGGGCAAGGCCGTCTTCGTCGAGGGCGCGCTACCCGGCGAGACCGCCGTGGTCGAGATCGTCAAGCGCAAGCCGAGCTTCGACCTCGCGCGCGCCACCGCGATCGAGCGCGCAGCGCCCGATCGCGTCGCCCCGCGCTGCCCGCATTTCGGCGTCTGCGGCGGCTGCACGCTGCAGCACGCTGGCATGCCGCTCCAGGTCGCCGCCAAACAGCGCACGCTGGAGGACGCGCTCACGCGCATCGGACGCGTGAAGCCCGCGACGCTCCTGCCGCCGCTGCACGGTCCCGCGTGGGGCTACCGCACGCGCGCGCGGTTGTCGGTGCGCCACGTGGTCAAGAAGGGCGGCGTGCTGGTGGGCTTCCACGAGCGCAAGTCGAGCTACGTCGCCGACATGCGCGAGTGCCACGTGCTGCCGCCGCGCGTCTCGGCGCTGCTGCCGCTGCTGCGCGAACTGGTCATGGGACTGTCGATCCGCGACCGGCTCCCGCAGATCGAGGTCGCCTCCGGCGTGCGCGCCGACGATCCGTCGCGCGAGCACCTCGTGCTGGTGGCGCGCGTGCTCGACCCGCCGACGCCCGAGGACGAGGCGGCGCTCCGGGCGTTCGCCGCGCGTCACGCGGTTTCGCTCTGGCTGCAGCCGGGCGGTCCGGGCAGCGCCGCGCCGCTCGAAGCGGGCGATCCCGGGCTCGCCTACGCGCTCCCCGAATTCGCTCTCGTCATGCCGTTCTCGCCCACCGAGTTCACCCAGGTGAACCCCGGGGTGAACGAGGCGCTCGTCCGCCGGGCGATCGCGCTGCTCGACCCGCGCGCAGGCGAGCGGGCCGCCGACTTCTTCTGCGGACTGGGCAACTTCACGCTGCCGATCGCGCGGCGGGGCGCGAACGTCGTCGGCATCGAGGGCAGCGAAGCGCTGGTCGCGCGGGCGCGCATGAATGCCGCGGTGAACGCCCTCGCGGAGCGGACGGCGTTCACCGCGGCGAACCTGTTCGCGGCGACGCCGGAGTCGATCGCGCCGCTCTTGCCGCTCGACCGCGTGCTGATCGATCCTCCGCGAGAGGGTGCGGTCGAACTCGTCAAGGCGCTGCCGCCGGCAGTCGAGGACGCCGCGCCCCAGCGCATCGTCTACGTGAGCTGCAACCCCGCGACGCTCGCGCGCGACGCCGCGGTGCTCGTCCACGAGCGGGGCTATGCGCTCGCCGCCGCCGGCGTGGTGAACATGTTCCCGCACACCGCGCACGTGGAGTCGCTGGCGCTGTTCGTGCGGGACGCGGGCGAGACTTAGGATGCCCTGCGGGCGCGGTGCCGGCGCCGCACTCCCTCGCTCAACGGCCGGCGCGCTCCGTCAGGGCAAAAAAACGGGGCGAGTCGCCTCGCCCCGCGAACGCCGTCGGAACCCGTTTCAGTCGCGCTGGCCGGAAAACGCCATCAGGATGTTGAGCAGGCTGATGAAGAGGTTGTACAGGCTGAGGAAGATGTTGAGCGTCGCGACGATGTAGTTCGTCTCCCCGCCGTTGACGATCCGGCTCACGTCGTACAGCAGGTAGGCCGAGAACAGCAGCACCGCGATCGCCGAGATCGTGAGCGACATCGCCGGCACCTGGAAGAACAGGTTGGCGAGCGAGGCGACGATGAGCAGGATCAGCCCGACGAACAGGAACTTGCCCAGGAAGCTGAAGTCGCGCTTCGTCACCGTGGCGATCGTCGCCATCGCGAAGAAGATCGCGGCGGTCATGCCGCCCGCGAGCGCCACGAGCTGGCCGCCGTTCCTGAGGCCCGCCGCCACCGACAGGATCGGCGTCAGGAACACCCCCGAGACGAACGTGAAGCCCAGGAGCGCCGCGACGCCCCACGAGCTGTTGCGAAGCAGCGTGACCGCGAACAGGCACCCCAGCATCGCCGCGAACATCAGGAGCGGCGTCATGATCGGCGCCGCCTTGAAGAACGCCACGAAGTTCAGCTGCATGCCGATCCACGCGCCCGCCACCACCGGCAGGAGCGAGATCGCGAGCAGCCAGTAAGTGTTGCGCAGGACGCGGTTACGTTCGACTTGCGTCGTCTCGAATCCGCCCGGGATCGGCGCGGGGCGGCCGGCGGCCGCATCGCGGCCCGAGGCCATGACGGGTTCAAACTTCGGATCCATGTACACCCTCCTCGTCGGGCCGACGTTGGCCCATGCCGAATAGACTAGCAGAAACCCCGGAAGTTCGGCGTCAGCGCCCTTTTCCACGCGCGTCCGCCGATCGACCATGTTCCTCCGCCCCGGCAGGAAATCAAGGGGTTAGCGTCCTGCACACCGTGGACGCGTTCATCCGGTTCCGGGCCGGAGGCGTGCGATCCTTGTCTGACCACCTCTGCCGCACCGTGGACGCGTTCATCCGGTTCCGGGCCGGAGGGGTGACGGGCTATGCTGGTGGCTCGCGGAGACGGAAGGGTGGCCGAGCGGTTGAAGGCACCGGTCTTGAAAACCGGCAACGGGCAACCGTTCGTGGGTTCGAATCCCACCCCTTCCGCCAGCCACCCCCGGTACGAACCTGAGAAACGGAACTGCGCCCCGCGCCGCTCACACCGACGGCACCGGGGTCCCCACGGACGCGGGCGGGCACCCAACGTTGATCCCCACCACCGAACACGGAACTCGATCGTCATGACCCGAAGCGTACGCCTCGCGATCCTCGGCGCCGGCACCGCCGGCATGACCGCGCTCGAGGAGGCGCGGCGGCGCACCGACGACGTCCTGCTGATCAACGACGGCCCCTACGGCACGACCTGCGCGCGGGTCGGCTGCATGCCGTCGAAGGCGCTCGTCGAAGTCGCGCACGCGTACGCGCGGCGCACCTGGCTCGCCGGTGCCGGCATCCGCGGCGGCACATCGCTCGAACCCGACCTCCCGGCCGTGATGGCGCACGTGCGTGCGTTGCGCGACCGCTTCACGGCCGGTGCCACCCGGGCGGTGTCGGGACTGGGCGAGCGCAGCATCCATGGCAGGCCGCGCTTCGTCGACGCGCACACCCTCGAAGTCAACGGTGAGCGCATCGAGGCCGACGCCTTCGTGATCGCCACCGGATCCCGGCCGATCGTTCCGGAAGCCTGGAAGGCGCTGGGCGATCGCCTGGTGACTTCCGACGAGGTGTTCGAACTGACCGCGCCCGCGAGACGCGTCGCCGTCGTCGGGCTCGGGCCGATCGGCGTCGAACTCGGCCAGGCGTTCGCGCACCTGGGCTGCGAAGTGCACGCGTTCACGCGCGGGCCGCACGTGGCCGGCCTGTCCGACCCCGCCGTCAACCAGAGCCTCGTCGACGCGCTCGAGACGAGCATGGCGAGCGTCGTGACCGGCGCCGACGTGTCCGTGCAACCGGCCGGCGACAGCGTGCGCGTAACGAGCGGCGCCGGCAGCGTCGAGGTCGACTGGGTGCTCGCGTCGCTCGGACGCAGCCCGAACCTCGAGGGGCTGGGCCTCGAAAAGCTGGGCGTCGACCTGGACGAGCGCGGCATGCCGGCCTTCGACGCAGCCACGCTTCGCATCGGCGAGTTGCCGATCTACATCGCCGGCGACGTGAGCGGATTGCGGCCGCTGCTGCACGAGGCCGCCGACGAAGGGCGCATCGCGGCGTATCACGCGCTCCACCCGAACGCCGAGTGCCTTGCGCGACGCGTGCCCCTCGGGATCGTCTTCACCGAGCCGGGCGCCGGACGGGCGGGCCTCGCGCACCGGGAGTTGCCCGGCACCGGTGTGGTCACCGGTGCGGTCGACTTCTCGCGTCAGGGTCGCGCGGTGATGGCCGGGCGCAACGCCGGGCGGCTGCACGTCTACGTCGCGTCCGACAGCGGCCGTGTCCTCGGTGCCGAAGCGGTCGCGCCCGATGCCGAGCACCTGCTGCACCTCGTCGCCTGGTCGATCCAGCAAGGCTCGACCGTCGACGCGATGCTGCAGATGCCGGTCTACCATCCGACCGTCGAGGAAGGTCTCCGTACCGCGCTGCAGGCCGCACGCCGCGAACTCGGACGGAAGCGCACGCAGCCCGACCTGCCGCTCTGCCGCGAAGCCGCGGATCAGACGCTCGGGTGGTCGTGACCGAGGGAAACGCTGCGCAACCCCGCGACGTGCGCGGGTTCACGTGCTACGCCGCGAGCTTCGCCGCGAACGCGACCAACCGGCGCGCCTGATGCCCGATCGCCGCGCGGTCGTCGTCGGTGAACGGCGCGCCTGCGTTGTGGCTGAACCCGTAGGGATTGCCGCCGGTCTTGTAGATGACGGGATCGGTGTAACCCGGCGCGACGATGATGCTGCCCCAGTGCATGATCGTCGCGTAGAACGACATCAGCGTCTGCTCCTGCCCGCCGTGCGCGTTCTGCGCGGAGGTCATCGCGGAGACCGCCTTGTTGGACAGCGCACCCTTGGCCCACAGGCCGCCGAGCGTGTCGATGAACGCGCGCATCTGGCTCGCCTGCACGCCGAAGCGCGTCGGCGCCGAGAACAGGTAGGCATCGGCCCACTCCATGTCCGCGGGTGTCGCGACCGGAACGTGCGCGGTCTTCTGTGCCGTCGCCTTCCACGCATCGACCTTGTTCACCACGTCCGCGGGCGCGGTCTCGGGCACCTTCACGAGCCGCACCTCGGCGCCCGCGGCTTTCGCGGCTTCCGCGGCGATCGAAGCCATCTCGTGGTTGGCACCGTAGGTCGAGTAGTAGACGACGGCGAGCTTGACACCCATGGTTCTCTCCTTGCGTGAACGTGAATCGGCTGGGGCGGACTGCCGATAGAGTCTAGCCGAAAGCTTCCGGGCCATCGGCAGCGTACGCGCGCCGAGGGCGCCGATCCGAAGGGCGATCCGATCCCGGCCGTGAATCTCCGCGGGCTGGACGGCGCGGCCCCCAGGTTCGTCGCCGTCACGGAGCGCGACGGCCGCGCGCAGCAGCGAACGAGCGTCGTTGCACGCGGCGGCCGTCGTGTGCGGCGGGCGCGCTATGATCGGACGGGGACGCTCGAGATCCGCCATTCGCGCCGCCCCGGCCCGCCCCCCACGCGGCCCGGGCGGCGAGCCGCCGCAACGCGCCCCGCCCCGATCCCCTGCCGCGCCCGGGACCCGGCTCTCCCCGGGCGCCGTTCCACGCCCGAGCCTCGAAGGAGCACGCTGTGACCGATCGAAAGAAACTCACCACTGCATTCGGATGTCCGGTGGCGGACAACCAGAACACGATGACCGTCGGCCCGCGCGGCCCGGTCCTGCTGCAGGACGTCTGGCTGCTCGAAAAGCTCGCGCACTTCGACCGCGAGGTGATTCCCGAGCGGCGCATGCACGCCAAGGGCTCGGGCGCGTACGGGACGTTCACCGTCACCCACGACATCACCCGCTACACGCGGGCGAGGCTCTTCTCGAAGGTCGGCCAGAAGACCGACCTGTTCGCGCGCTTCACCACCGTCGCCGGCGAGCGCGGCGCGGCCGACGCCGAGCGCGACATCCGCGGCTTCGCGGTGAAGTTCTACACCGAGGAGGGCAACTGGGACATGGTCGGCAACAACACGCCGGTCTTCTTCCTGCGCGACCCGCTCAAGTTCCCCGACCTCAACCACGCGGTCAAGCGCGACCCGCGCACCAACCTGCGCTCGGCGCAGAACAACTGGGACTTCTGGACCTCGCTCCCCGAGGCGCTGCACCAGGTCACGATCGTCATGTCGGATCGCGGCATCCCGGCGAGCTACCGCACGATGCACGGCTTCGGCTCGCACACCTTCAGCTTCATCAACGCGAGGCAGGAGCGGTTCTGGGTGAAGTTCCACTTCAAGTCGCAGCAGGGCGTGAAGAACCTCACCGACGCCGAGGCCGAGGCGATCGTCGGCAAGGACCGCGAGAGCCACCAGAAGGACCTCTACGAGGCGATCGAGCGCGGCGAGCATCCGAAGTGGACGCTGAAGATCCAGGTCATGCCCGAGAAGGACGCCGCGAAGACGCCGTACAACCCGTTCGACCTGACCAAGGTCTGGCCGCACAAGGACTATCCGCTGATCGACGTCGGCGTGATGGAACTCAACCGCAACCCGGAGAACTTCTTCGCCGAGGTCGAGCAGTCGGCGTTCAACCCCGCGAGCATCGTCCCGGGCATCGGTTTCTCGCCGGACAAGATGCTGCAGGCGCGCCTGTTCTCCTATGGCGACGCGCAGCGCTACCGACTGGGCGTCAACCACTACCAGATCCCGGTCAACGCGCCGCGCTGCCCGGCGCACGGCTACCACCGCGACGGCGCGATGCGGGTCGACGGCAACTTCGGCAGCACCAAGGGCTACGAGCCGAACACGCTCGGCGAGTGGCAGGAACAGCCGGATTTCCGCGAGCCTCCGCTCACGACCGAAGGCGCGGCCGACCACTGGAACCACCGCGCCGACGAGGACTACTACTCTCAACCCGGCGCGTTGTTCCGCCTGATGAACGCGGCGCAGCGCCAGGCGCTGTTCGACAACACCGCGCGCGCGATCGGCGGGGCCTCGCGCGACGTGCAGTTGCGGCACGTCCGCCATTGCGGAAAGGCCGATCCGGCCTACGGCGCAGGCGTCGCGAAGGCGCTCGGCATCCCGATGACCGACGTGGGCGACTGACGCAGGCACTCCGGGGCGCCGCGTTCCGGCGCCCCGGTAGATTCAGACGGCGCAAGGAAATCCGACAACGCGGCGTTCGCCCGGCGCCATGCACGACCTCGCGGCATACCGTCGCAACGCATGGGCGCCCGGATGAGAGAATGTCCGGGCGCACCCGAATGCGACCATGGACCTCCACGTCTGGCTCATCTACTTCCTCGCGGCGCTCGGCCTGTCGCTCTCGCCGGGGCCCAACAGCCTGCTCGCGCTCACCCACGGCGCCCTGCACGGCCGCCGCCGGGCGCTCTACACGCTCGGTGGAGGCGCGCTGGGTTTCGTCACGATCATCGCGCTGTCGATGTTCGGCATCGGCGCGCTGCTCAAGGCCTCGCTCGTCTGGCTGACGGTGCTCAAGTGGCTCGGCGGGGCCTACCTCGTCTGGCTCGGAATCCAGGTGTGGCGCGCGCCGCCGATCAGGATCGAACGCGGCGGCACGCCACCCGCGGCGAACAACGGTTCGCTGTTCCGCCAGGGTTTCCTCGCGGCGGCCACCAATCCCAAGGGCATCCTGTTCTTCGCGGCGTTCCTGCCGCAGTTCGTCGATCCGGCGCGCAACGTCTTCGTCCAGTTCCTCGTGATGGCCGCGACGTTCGTGGCCATCGAGCTGGTCACCGAGTTCCTGCTCGCGAGCCTGGCGCACCGCGTCACCGGGTGGCTCGCGCGCATCGGCCGGACGTTCAACCGCGCCTGCGGCGGCGTCTTCATCGCCATCGGCGCCTGGCTCCCTTTGCGGGCCTGAGCCGGGGCGGTTCGCCCGTGGCGACCGCCGTCCGGCCATCGTCGGCAGCGATGTCGGCGCGCCGCGCGTCCGGACCTGCTATCGTTGCGTCGCGCCTCGCCTCGGAGCCCCCATGATCGGTCCCGAATTCCTGCTCACCTCGCTCGTCGTCGTGCTGATCCCGGGCACCGGCGTGATCTACACGGTGTCCACCGGCCTGATCGGGGGACGCCGCGCGAGCGTGTGGGCGAGCCTCGGCTGCACCGCCGGCATCCTCCCGCACCTCGCGGCCACGACACTCGGTCTCGCGGCGATGATGCACGCGAGCGCGCTCGCGTTCCAGGCGCTCAAGTTCGCCGGCGTCGCCTACCTCTTCTACCTGGCCTTCGCGACGTGGCGCGACCGGTCAGCATTCGTGGTCGACGGCAGCGTGGCGAAGGCGAGTGCGACCTCGATCGTGACCCGCGGGGTCCTGCTCAACATCCTGAATCCCAAGCTCACGCTGTTCTTCCTCGCGTTCCTGCCGCAGTTCGTCGACCCGGGCGCGAGCGCGCCGACGACGCAACTCCTGAAGCTCAGCGCGGTGTTCATGGGCATGACCTTCGCCGTCTTCGTCGTCTACGGGTTGATCGCGCATGCGTTCCGCCGGCGGGTGATCGAGTCCGCAAAGGTCCAGGACCGGCTCCGGGTCGGCTTCGCGGCGGCCTTCGCCGGGCTCGGCGCGAAGCTCGCGCTGGGCGAGCGCTGACGCGAGGCACGCGTTCCGCGAACCCGGAACAGGATGGGCCGTCGATGCGAATCGCCAGCGACCGGTCGGACGCCTGGATCGCGTTCGAGCCGATGCCCGAGATCGGCGCGAGCAGCTTCTGGATCGCGGCTTCGCTCGGCGGCCGCGAAGTGTCGTACGGGGACATCGCGCTCCTCCGGAAGGACGCGTTTCTCCGCGATCTCCAGGACGCGAAGGCGGCGGGCTCGGGACGCGTCACGCTCGAAGGCACCTACGACTTCCGCCTGACCGTGCGCTTCGCCGCCGGTCGACCGCCCGTCGTTGCGTTCTACCTCGCCGAATGCCTGTCGCCTGCGGAGCCGGGCGAGCGGGACTTCATGCGGCTCGCGCTCCAGGGGAGCTTCCCACTGTCGAGCGAGCACGGCGAACGGCTCGCCGGCGACTTCCGCGCGCTGCTGGGATGATCGGCTTGGTGCCCGCGAACGCGGGAGCAGGTTCTGCCGCCCCGACAGCCCCCGGCTCCGCGCCCGCGCGCATCACGAGACCGACGGCCCGACGCGGAACCTGACCTTCGAACCGCTCGCGCGCCCTCCCCGAATCCCCGATCACCACGAGCCCCGGCCCGATGTACAACCCCGCGCACTTCGAATGCCGCGACACCGCTGAACTCCACGCACTGATCGCCGACCATCCGCTGGGCGCGCTCGTCGTGCGGGGCCGTCAAGGACTCGACGCGAACCACCTGCCGTTCGAACTCCTGCCCGGCGAGGGATCGCAAGGCGCGCTGATCGGGCACGTCGCGCGCGCCAATCCGGTGTGGCAGGAACTGCGCGACGGTGACGAGGCGCTCGTGATCTTCCGCGCCGAGCACGCGTACGTCTCGCCGAACTGGTATCCGAGCAAGCACGAGGCGCACCGGCAGGTGCCGACCTGGAACTACCGCGTCGTGCACGTCCACGGCCGCGTGCGCGTGCGCGACGACGAACGGTTCGTGCGCGGCGTCGTCGCGCGGCTCACGCGCCGCCACGAGGCGCGCACCGGCGACCCGGATCCGTGGAAGATGGGCGACGCCGACCCCGCCTACCTGGACGAGATGCTCACGCGCATCGTCGGCATCGAAGTCGCCGTCGAGCGCATCGTCGGCAAATGGAAGCTCTCGCAGAACAAGGACGAACGCGACCGGCGCGCCGCCGCCGACGCGCTCGACGCGCACGGGCAGGCTCCGCTCGCTTCCGCGATGCGCGACACGCTGCCGGGCGCTCCCTGACGCGATCGCGGCGCACGATTCGTCCGCCACCCTCCACGCGAGTTGCCCGGTCGACGCGACGGCGACCCGTGGCAATCGCGCGGCGTTTGCGGCACACTTCGGCCGCAGCAGGCTCGGTCGATCGCGCGGCGTTCCGCCGAAGCCTTGCATTTCTCGACAACCGGCCAGCGCCAGCCCGGGGAAGCGGATGTCCGAAGGCGAGATCGAGAGCAGCCGTCGCGAGGAGCTTCGCAGCTTCCTCTTCCTGACCGTCGTCATGGTGCCGGTGCTGTCGGTGCTGATCGTCTCCGGCTACGGATTCGCCGTCTGGATGTTCCAGCTCGTCGCGGGCCCTCCGACCGGATGAACACATCCGCCTCCGCCGAAGTGCACATCGCCGGGCTGGTCGTGCACGCCTGGCCGCAAGCCGTTGCGCAAGTCGCCCGGGCGGTACGAGCCGTCCCGGGAGCGGACGTCCACGCCTCCAGCGCCGACGGCAGGCTCGTCGTGACGCTCGAAGGTCCGGGCGAGGCCGCCATCGCCGACGCGCTCGTCCGCATCCAGACGCTCGACGGCGTACTCGCGGCCTCGCTCGTCTACCAGCACGGCGAGAGCTCTGCCGCCATGGATACCGAGGTGGAACTTGAAGATCACGCGCCGAACCTTCGTTAAGCAATCGGCAGCGGCAGCGGCTGCCGCCGTGGCCGGCGTACCGCTGCCCGGCGCCGCGCAGAACGTCGTCACCGATGCGTCGCTCACGCGGCTCAAGTGGTCGAAGGCGCCGTGCCGGTTCTGCGGCACCGGCTGCGGCGTCAACGTCGCGGTCAAGGACGGCCGCGTGGTCGCCACCCACGGCGACATCAACAGCGAGGTCAATCGCGGGCTGAACTGCGTCAAGGGCTACTTCCTCTCCAAGATCATGTACGGCGAGGACCGGCTCACGACGCCGCTCCTGCGCATGAAGGACGGCAAGTACGACAAGAACGGCGAGTTCGCCCCGGTGTCGTGGGACCGCGCGTTCGACGAGATGGCCGCGCAGTGGAAGCGCACGCTGAAGGAGAAGGGGCCGACCGCGGTCGGCATGTTCGGCTCCGGCCAGTGGACGGTGTTCGAGGGCTACGCGGCGCTGAAGCTGATGAAGGCGGGCTTCCGCAGCAACAACATCGACCCGAACGCCCGCCATTGCATGGCCTCCGCGGTGCAGGGCTTCATGCGCACCTTCGGCATGGACGAACCGATGGGCTGCTACGACGACATCGAGCACGCCGACGCGTTCGTGCTGTGGGGCTCGAACATGGCGGAGATGCATCCGATCCTGTGGACCCGGGTCACCGACCGCCGCCTGTCCGCGCCGCGCACGAAGGTCGCGGTCCTCTCCGTGTTCGAGCACCGCAGCTTCGAGCTGGCCGACATCCCGGTCATCTTCAAGCCGCAGACCGACCTCGCGATCCTCAACCACATCGCGAACGCGATCATCCGCAGCAACCGGGTCAACCGGGAGTTCGTCGACCGCCACACGACGTTCAAGCTCGGCAACGACGACATCGGCTACGGGCTGCGCCCGGAGGATCCGCGCCAGAAGGCGGCGAAGAACGCCGGCGAGGCGGGCGGCGGCAAGCCGATGACCTTCGACGAGTACGCGAAGTACGTCTCGAAATACGACGCCGCGTACGTGACCCGGCTCTCCGGCGTGCCGAAGGCGCAGCTCGACAAGCTGGTCGAGCTCTACGCGGACCCGAAGGTGCGCGTGATGTCGTTCTGGACCATGGGCTTCAACCAGCACACGCGCGGCGTGTGGTGCAACAACCTCGTCTACAACCTGCACCTGCTGACCGGCAAGATCTCGACGCCCGGCAACAGCCCGTTCTCGCTCACCGGCCAGCCGTCGGCCTGCGGAACCGCGCGCGAGGTCGGCACGTTCTCGCACCGGCTGCCCGCCGACATGGTCGTCGCGAATCCGAAGCATCGGGCCGAGGCCGAGCGCATCTGGAAGCTCCCGGCCGGCACGATCCCCGACAAGCCCGGCTACCACGCGGTGCTGCAGAACCGGATGCTCAAGGACGGCAAGCTCAACTGCTACTGGGTCCAGGTCAACAACAACATGCAGGCGGCCGCCAACCTGATGCAGGAGGGCCTGCCCGGCTACCGCAATCCGGCGAACTTCATCGTCGTGTCGGACGCGTACCCGACGGTCACGACGCTGATGGCCGACCTGGTGCTGCCGACCGCGATGTGGGTCGAGAAGGAAGGCGCGTACGGCAACGCCGAGCGGCGCACGCAGTTCTGGCACCAGTTGGTCGACGCGCCGGGCGAGTCGCGCTCCGACCTCTGGCAACTCGTCGAGTTCAGCAAGCGGTTCAAGGTCGAGGAGGTCTGGCCCGCCGAGCTGATCGCGAAGAAGCCGGAACTCGCCGGCAAGACGCTCTACGACGTGCTCTACCGCAACGGCAACGTCGACCGCTTCCCGCTCGCGCAGGTCGACGCGGGCTACGCGAACGCCGAGGCGAAGGCGTTCGGCTTCTACCTGCAGAAGGGCCTCTTCGAGGAGTACGCGACCTTCGGCCGCGGCCACGGCCACGACCTCGCGCCGTTCGACGTCTACCACGAGGCGCGCGGCCTGCGCTGGCCGGTCGTCGACGGCAAGGAGACGCGCTGGCGCTACCGCGAGGGCACCGACCCCTACGTCAGGAAGGGCGCGGGCTTCCAGTTCTACGGCAATCCCGACGGTCGGGCCGTGATCTGGGCCCTCCCCTACGAGCCGGCGGCCGAATCGCCGGACAGCGAGTATCCGTTCTGGCTCTCCACCGGCCGCGTGCTCGAGCACTGGCACTCGGGCTCGATGACGCGGCGGGTGCCCGAGCTCTACCGCGCGTTCCCCAACGCCGTCGTGTACCTGCACCCCGAGGACGCGAAGGCGCTCGGCGTGCGCCGCGGCAGCGAGGTGAAGATCGTCTCGCGGCGCGGGGAGATGCGCACGCGCGTCGAGACGCGCGGGCGCAACAGCGTGCCGCGCGGCCTCGTGTTCGTGCCGTGGTTCGACGCCTCGCAGCTCATCAACAAGGTGACGCTCGACGCGACCGATCCGATTTCGCTCCAGACCGACTTCAAGAAGTGCGCGGTCCGGATCGAGAAGGTGGGAGACGCATGATGCGCGCGATCCTTCTGGCCGCCGTCGCGGCGTTCGCCGCGTTCGCCGCGCTGGCGCAGTCCCCGCTGACCGACCGCCTGCGCGGCACGACGCCGGTCGCCGACGAAACCCGCCCGCCTCCGCTCGGCAACGCCGAGAACCGCGACCTGCGCCGCGAGCGCTCGTACTCGATGCAGCCGCCGACGATCCCGCACAAGATCGACGGCTACCAGGTCGACCTCAACGTCAACGCCTGCCTCGGCTGCCACAGCCGCGGTCGCGCGCCGGTGACGCAGGCGGTCGCGGTGAGCGTCAGCCACTACATGGACCGGGACGGCAACTTCCTGGCCGAGATCTCGCCGCGGCGCTATTTCTGCGAGCAGTGCCACGTGCCGCAGGAGGACGCGAAGCCGCTGGTCGGCAACCGTTTCGTCGACGTCGACGAGATCCTGCGCGGCGGCGCCGCGGCCGGCGCGCAGAAGAAATAGGCGATGCGCGGGCTCGTCGCACTCGCGAAGCGCTACTGGGCGACGATCTGGCGCCCGAGCCGGCACTTCAGCCTCGCGTTCCTCGTGCTCGGCGGGTTCACCGCCGGGGTCGTGTTCTGGGGCGCGTTCAATACCGGCCTGGAGCTCACCAACACCGAGACCTTCTGCCTCTCGTGCCACGAGATGCGCGACAACGTCTACCCGGAACTGCAGCGCACGATCCATTATTCGAACCGCAGCGGCGTGCGCGCGCACTGCCCGGACTGCCACGTGCCGCACGAATGGACGAGCAAGATCGCCCGCAAGATGCAGGCGTCGAAGGAGGTCTGGGGCAAGATCTTCGGCACGATCGACACGCGCGAGAAGTTCGTCGACCACCGCCTCGTCCTCGCGCGGAGCGAGTGGGCACGGATGAAGGCGAACAACTCGCTCGAATGCCGCAACTGCCACAGCGCCGAGTCGATGGACATCACCCGGCAGAGCCCGCGCGCCGCCGCCACGCACTCCGCCTTCCTCTTCACCGGCGAGCGCACCTGCATCGACTGTCACAAGGGCATCGCGCACCGGCTGCCCGACATGGGCGCCTCGCTGCGCTCGCCCTGACCCGCGGGTCGGCCGGCATTGCACCTCCCCCGGTGGCGGAGGCATCATCCGCACGCTGGCCGGAACCCTTCGCCGGCGGCACAGGGGAACCCATGGATCCGTTGAACGTCAAGCGCCGGCTGACCTGCATCCTGGCCGCCGACGCCGTCGGCTACAGCAAGCAGATGTCGCTGGACGAGGAAGGCACCATCCGCATCCTCGCGGCGCACCGCGCGGTCATCGACGGCATCATCGCCTTCCACCAGGGTCGCATCATCGGCACGGCCGGCGATTCGGTGCTGGCCGAGTTCGCGAGCGCGGTCGAGGCGGTGCGCTGCGCGATCGAGATGCAGGACGCGATCCGGACGCGCAACGACTCGCTGCCCGAGGACCGCCGGATGATCTTCCGCGTCGGCGTGAACCTCGGCGACGTCGTCGTCAAGGACAACGACATCCTGGGCGACGGCGTCAACGTCGCGGCGAGGCTCGAGTCGATCGCCGAGCCGGGAGGCGTGTGCATCTCGTCGTCGGTATACGACCAGGTGACCGGGAAGCTCGATCTCGGCTTCCAGGACATCGGCGAGCAGCCGCTCAAGAACATCTCGCGCCCGATCCGCGTGTACCGGATCTCGGGGACCGCGCCTGCGTCGTCCCCGGCGAAGGCCGCAGCGCCGGTGCCCACGGTCGCGGCAGCACGAAAGCCGGCCGGCCTCGTCGCCGGCGGCGCCGTGGCGCTCGTCGTCGTCGCCGCCATTGCAGCGTGGCAGGCGGGCTGGATCGGGGAAGGTTCGCGCGCGGCCGCTCCCAAGGTCGCGGCGCCCGCCGCACCGGCGGTCGACGACGCCGCGAAGCGCGCACAGGCGGAGGCCGATGCCGCGAAGATCCGGGCCGACGCCGAGGCGATCAAGCGCCAGGCCGAAGCCGACGCGGCGAAGATCCGCGCCGATGCGGAGGCGCAGCGTGCGGCACAGACCCGGGCGGAAGCCGACGCCGCAGCCGCGCGGACCCGCGCACAGGCGGAAGCGGACGCGGCACGCATCCGGGCCGATGCGCGGAAGCAGGCCACGGCCGCGGCACCCGCGGTGCTCGCCTCGGCGTCCAGGGACGCAGCGCCCCAAGGACCCTCGGCGCCGGCTGTTTCCGCGCCGGCGGCTCCCCCGGCTACGGCAGGCTCGGGTTCGAACGCGGGACACCCATTCGACGGCGCGTGGTCGGTGACGATCGCCTGCGCACCGGAAAAGGGCGCCCAGGGCTACCGGGTCGAGGTCACCGGCACGGTCAAGGACAGCCGGATGCGCGCGCTGCGCGGAACCGAGGGCGCGCCGAACTCGCTCTTGCTCGAAGGCGACATCCAGGCCGACGGAACCGCCCGATTCAACGTGTCCGGCCACACCGGCGACCCCAAGTTCACCGTGGGCAACGTCGCCACGAGCACGCCCTATGCATACACCGTGAAGGCGAAGTTCGACGGCGCGGGCGGCATCGGCGTCCGCCAGGAGCTGCGTCCCTGCAGGGTGCATTTCTCGAAGCTCTGAGTACCGCGCGCCATCCGGTCTCCGTCCCGCCGTCCATCGCGCGGTCGACGGCGCGGACGGTGCCGTTTTGCCGAGCGGTTCAATGCCGGGCGTAGCGTTCCATCGTTTTGGCGCACCCCCAGTGGAAGTGGCAGAGCGCGGTCGAGCGCCACAGCATGTGCATGCGCTCGGCGCGAAGGAGGTCGAGCGCCGCCGCGTCGGTGATCGCCGCGGGGCTCGAGAGGAAGAACTCCGCGCGCGGGTGCACCACGCCGGCGGCGGCAGTCCCGGATCGGGTTCGTACGCGATCGTTGGCGGCAAGCCGGACGCCGGGCGTAGGTCAGCCCAGCGGCGCGACCTTCATCACTTCGTCCGCGGTGCTGATGCCGGCGGCGACCTTGATCGCCCCGGACACGCGCAGCGGCCGCATGCCGTCCTTGTACGCCTGCTCGCGCACCCGGACGTCGTCGGCGTGGTCGTCGACGAGTTTGCGCAGGGCGGGCGTCATCAGCATGATCTCGTAGAGCCCGATGCGCCCGAGGTAGCCGGTCATCCGGCATTCGAGGCAGCCGACGGGGTCCATCGTGCCGGAGGCGGGTCGCTCCACGCGCCAGGGCGCGGTGATCATCGACCAGATCTCCGGTTCGGGGGGCTCGCCCGGCCGCTTGCAGTGCGGGCAGAGCGTGCGCACGAGGCGCTGCGCCATCACGCCGAGCAGCGTCGAGTTGATCAGGTAGGCCGGCACGCCGAGGTCGAGCAGGCGCGTCACCGCGGTCGGCGCGTCGTTCGTGTGCAGCGTGGAGAGCACGAGGTGCCCGGTCAGCGCCGCCTGGACCGCCATCTCGGCGGTATCTCGATCGCGGATCTCGCCCACCATGATGATGTCGGGATCCTGCCGCAAGAGCGTGCGCACGCCGCTCGCGAAGTCGACGCCGATCGAGGGCTGTACCTGCATCTGGTTCAGCGCGGGCTCGATCATCTCGATCGGGTCCTCGATCGTGCACACGTTCACCTCGGGCGTGGCGAGCTGGCGCAGCGTCGAATAGAGCGTCGTCGTCTTGCCCGAGCCGGTCGGCCCGGTGACGAGGATGATGCCGTGCGGTTCGCGGGCCATCTGCTCCCAGCGCGCGGTGTCGTCCGGCGTGAAGCCCAGGTCCGCGTAGTCGCGGACCAGCACCTCGGGCGTGAAGATGCGCATCACGATCTTCTCGCCGAAGGCCGTGGGCATCGTCGCGATCCGGAGTTCCACCTCCTGGCCGCCCGGCGTGACCGTCTTGATGCGCCCGTCCTGCGGGCGCCGCTTCTCGACGATCTCCATGCGCGCGAGCAGCTTGATGCGCGAGGTCATCGCGACGAGCACCGGCGTCGGGATCGCGTAGACCTGGTGCAGCACGCCGTCGATCCGGAAGCGCACGAGGCCCACGTCGCGGCGCGGCTCGATGTGGATGTCGGAGGCGCGCTGCTCGAACGCGTACTGCCACAGCCAGTCGGTGATGTGGACGACGTGGCTGTCGTTGGCGTCGAGCGCGCCTCGCTTGCCGAGTTCGACCAGTTGCTCGAAGTTCCGCGCGAGCGACACCTGGCCGGGCTGCGCCTCGGCCGCCTTCTTCATCGACCGCGCGAGGTTGTAGAACTCGCCGAGGTAGCGCTTGATGTCGACCGGATTCGCGAACTCGAGCGCGACGTCGAGCTTCAGGATCGCGGACAGCTCCTTCGCCCACGAGGTCACGAACGGCTCGCTCGTCGCGACCACGAGCCGGCCCGCCGCCACCTCGACCGGCAGGATCCGGAAGCGCTCGGCGTAGGCGTTCGACATCGTCGAGGTGACCGCGGTCAGGTCGATCTTCAGCGGGTCGATGTGCCGGTAGGGCACGCCGAGCTTGCCGGCGAGCCACTCGACCAGCCACTCCAGCGTGAGCGGGGCGTGCGGCGCCTTCGCGGATTTCCAGTGTTGCGCGGCGACGAGTTCCAGCGGGTGCTCGTACTGGCGCGTGCGCGCGCGGGCGAGCTTGTCGGCGTCGGCGCGCGGCACCAGGCCGTCCGCCGCCATCAGCTTCAGGATGTCGTCGAGGCGCAGGCGCCGGTCGCCGCTCCTGGAGGGGTCGCGGGTGGCGACCGGTCGTGCGCCGGTGGCGGGTGTGGCCATCGCGCCACTCTACAGAAGTCAGGAGTCAGAGGACAGAAGACAGAGGACAGACGCGCCGGAGATTCCGGTGGCGGCGCAATGAGCGCCGAAGCGCCGACCTTGTGGGTCAGGCTTCAAGCCTGACGGGATTCGTCACGACGACACGAAAAACGTCCGGCTTGAAGCCGGACCCACGCATGACCCGAGACGCCTCGCCTTCCTCGTAGGTCAGACTTCAGTCTGACGGGGGTCGTGGCTACCGGGGCCTGGGCATTCCGGGGGGAGCCATGCCGCGCCCGGGCATGGTCCCAGGCGCGGGCCCGCCCCGATTCGGACCGGCCGAGGGAGCCGGCGAGTCTTCCGCGGTCGATTCGGCCTCGCCGGCGACGACCAGCATCGTCAGCGCCAGCGGCAGGGCCTTGACGTCGATGTTGACGCGCGTCCCGGTCACGAACCGGGTCTTGCCGCCGTAGCGAATGGTTGCGTGCAGCGAATAGATGCCGCCCACCGCGGTCCGCGCGGGATCGAACGGCAGCGTGAACGGCAGCGGCACCTGGCGCCCGGCGGTGGGAATCGTGTTCGTCGCGATCTTGACCGGACGGTCGGGACGGCTGACCTCGATCAGCTCCATGACGAGTTCAGCGTCGTCCGGCAGCGCCACCTTCTCCCGGTAGACGACCGAACCGCGGATGACGTGTGCCGCGGACACGGACGCGTTCGTCGCCGACCCTCCCGCCGGCTCGACCGTGGCGCAACCGGGAATCATGATGACCGCCAGCGCGGAAGCGAGCGTGGCCGACAGCGGACGCAGACGTGGAAGGGTTTTCATAAGGGTGCGAACGATGCCACGGCCGGACGCCGTGCGCAACTTCCGATCAGGGCGATGGTGGGGAGGCCGGGCGCACGGACGCACGGGCCGCTTCGTGGGGCGGAACCTGGAACACTTCGCGGAGATAGGCGACGTAGGAAGGATCATAGTCCATCGACTTCGACGGCTCGTCGCTGATCTTCGCGACCGGCTGGCCGTTGCAGCGGGTCATCTTGATCACGATCGACAGCGCCGGGTGCCCGAGATCGTTGGTGAGGTTGGTCCCGATCCCGAACGCCACCTGACTGCGTCCGCGGAACCGCTCGAAGAGGCGGATCGCGAGCGGCACGTCGAGCTGGTCGGAGAACACCATGACCTTCGACTTCGGGTCCACGCGCATCGACTTGTAGTGCGCGAGCAGCTTCTCGCCCCACTCGAACGGA